>JBFJTN010000321.1:0-3721 GCA_041625325.1 Oceanococcus sp.
CACGCCGTGGTCGCGGTGCACCACCGGCATGCCGACCTGCAGGTCGGTCAGGTCCTTGAGCAGCGATTCGGCATCGCGGCTGGCCCGCTTTCGACGCCGGGTCGGTGGCCGTTGCCCCAACAGATCGGCTTCGGTGACCACATGCAGGGGCGGCTGGTTGAGCACGCAGCCGCGCTCCAGCCGGGCGCTGGCCAGGCCGTAACGGCTGCTGGTCTGGCTGAATTCGCTGAGCGAGTC
Organism: Oceanococcus sp.; assembly: GCA_041625325.1. Classification (GTDB taxonomy): domain Bacteria; phylum Pseudomonadota; class Gammaproteobacteria; order Nevskiales; family Oceanococcaceae; genus Oceanococcus. The sequence goes on from JBFJTN010000321.1 coordinate 238, forward strand.
CACCCGGGCCGCGGTGATACCGTGCTCGCGCAGGGCTTCCGACAGTTTCTCCCGGCGCCCTGCCGAGGAGGCGACGAACAGCACCCGCGACGCCGCGCTCAGGGCCGCAAGCTGATCGGCAATGTCAGCCGCGTCCAGCGGCAGCGCCGGCGCATGGGCCTGTGCCTGCAGGCGCGTGCAGGCCTGAAGCCGCTGCTGCACTTCGTCCGGGGAGAGGAAAACCTCCTCCGGGCGCAGCAGCGGGCGTTCGATGTCATGGCCACGCTGATCAAAGCGTTCCGCCACATGGGCCCAGTAGTCCATGAGCGAGGACTCCGGGCAGAGCAGGGCCACCGCGCAGCCCGCCGGCAGGTAATCGAACAGGCTGGCGGTGTCCGGGTAGAACAGCGGCAGGTAGTATTCGATGCCCCCCGGCGCCAGACCCTTGCTGATGTCGCCATAGATACGGCTGCGATGAATGTCGCCGGGGAAGCGCTCCCGATAACGCTCGCGAAAGGCCTCGATGCCGGCCTTGTCCAGGCGGACCTCGCGCGTGGGCAGCAGGCGGATGCGTTCGATCTGGCCGCTGGACCGCTGGGAGTCGGGATCAAACTCGCGAATGCTGTCGATCTCGTCATCGAACAGATCGATGCGATAGGCGCCGGCATCACCCATGGGGTAGATGTCCAGGATCGATCCACGCACCGCATATTCGCCGCGGTTGTAGACCTCGCTGACCGCGGTGTAGCCCGCCGCTGCCAGACGCTGACGTTCCGCATCCAGATCCAGGCGCTGGCCGCGTTCCATGAACAGGGCATTGCCGGCGAGGTAATCGACCGGTGGCAGGCGCTGCATCAGGCAGGAGGGCGAGGTCACCACGATGCCGCGCTCCATCGTGCGCAGCCGATACAGCAGGCCGAGTCGCTCGGAGATCAGATCCTGGTGCGGAGAGTACAGATCGTAGGGCAGCGTCTCGGGATCAGGAAAATGCAGCACCGGCAGGTCGGCGGCATAGAAATGCAGCGCGTCCTCCAGGCGGTAGGCTTCCTGTTCGTCAGCAGCCACGGCCAGGACCAGCCCGGCACCATCTCTGGCCTGGGCGGCCAGAGACGGCGCCAGCCGGTCGGGCAGGGCGCGTGCAGGTGACTCGCTCACGGCCTAGTTCGTGCCGTAACGGGCCACCAGGGCCAGGCGGTCTTCGTAGGCCTTGCGCGCGACCGCCGCATCTTCCAGGAAATGGGCCAGTTCATTCATGTGCAGCGCCTGCGGTCCGTCCACCAGAGCCTTGGCCGGCTGCGGATGGAAATCCACCAGCACCATATTGGCCCCGGCGATGATGCCCTGGGCGGTCACATGAAAGAGATCCAGCAGGCCATCCGGCGCCCGGCTGCGCGCCCCGACGGAATGCGAAGGGTCGATACAGACCGGCATGCGGGTCAGCCGTTTGAGCACCGGCACGTGACTGAAATCCACGAAATTGCGGTGCGGGTCGCCCATATTGGTTTTCATGCCGCGCAGGCAGAAGATCACGTTGGAGTTGCCTTCGCTGGCCAGATATTCGGCGGCGTTCAGGGACTCCTCCAGGGTGATGCCGAAGCCGCGCTTGAGCAGAACCGGGAATTCCTGCTGGCGGCCGACCGCCTTGAGCAGCTCGAAGTTCTGCGTATTGCGGGTGCCGATCTGCAGCATCACGCCGGTGGCGAAGCCGGTTTTTTCCAGCGCCGAGTAGATCTCGTCGATGTGCTTTTCGTGGGTGATCTCCATCGCGATCACCTTCATGCCGTGCTTTCCGGCCAGCTCGAAGACCCAGGGCAGGCAGTCCGCCCCGTGACCCTGGAAGGAGTAGGGGTTGGTGCGCGGCTTGTAGGCCCCCATGCGCGTGCAGACCTGGGCCTGCTGGGCCAGCGCAGCCATCATCTCATCGACATGTTCGGGCGTGTCCACCGCACACAGTCCCGCAAAGATGTTGAGATTGTCCTGACCGAAGCGCACGCCGTTGTAGGTGAACTCGCTGGGTCGCTGCTCGTCGGCATGACGGCCCAGGATGCGGTAGGCCTCGGAGATGCGGACCACCCGCTCGACGCAGGGCAGTTCGCCCATGTCCTCGGTGGACAGGGCCAGGGTATCGCCGAGCAGGTAGATTTCGGTGAGCACCTGCTGGGCGCCCTTCACGTTGTGGACCCGATACTGCACCTTGTTCAGCCTGCCCAGCTGATCCAGCAGGGCGGCGTAGTCCGCGGAACGGGGGTCGGTGTTCGGATGAAGGATCAGGATCATGGGTTCGGACTCGGCGGCGCGTCGGCCAGCAGGGCGTCGACCTTGGCCGCGCAGATGAAGTCGTTCAGGGTCAGGCCGCCGGCGGCATGGGTGGTCCAGCGGATCTCGCAGGCCCGATAGGACAGCTGCGTGTCGGGATGATGATTGTCCCGATGCGCGATGAAGGCCACGGCGTTGGTGAAGGCCATGACCTCGTGATAGTTGCGAAAGCTGAAGCGGGCGCTGATCGCGCTGCCGTCGTCATTCAGCTGCCAGTGAGACGCGATCTCGCCCATCAGGCGATCACGCTCGCTTGCGCTCAGTGGCGGCACGCCGCCTTCGCAGGCCTGGCAGGCTTGCTGTGTGAGGATCGAGGTCAAACGGACCTCCGCGGTCGGGGGCGCGCAAACATAGCAGTGTGCCGCGGCAAGCTCAATCCGCACGGGTGCCTGGCTCCGGGGTCTGCTGCATAATCCCCGGCTGGCCCCAGCGACAGTCAAGCATGAAATCCGCCGACAATCTGATCTGGATCGATCTGGAAATGACCGGTCTGGACCCGCAACGCCACCGCATCATCGAGATCGCCACCATCGTGACGGACAAGGACCTGAACGTGCTGGCCGAAGGGCCGGTGCTGGCCATCCATCAGCCGGAGGCGGAGCTGCTGGCGATGGACGAGTGGTGCACCCGCACGCACGGGGAATCCGGGCTGACCCGCCGGGTGCGTGAGTCGGATGTGAGCGAAGCCAGGGCGGAGCAGGCCACCCTGGATTTTCTCGCTCAGTATGTGGGTGAGGGGGAGTCGCCCATGTGCGGCAACAGCATCGGCCAGGACCGTCGCTTCCTGGACCGTTACATGCCGCGGCTGGAAGCCTATTTCCATTACCGCAATCTGGATGTCAGCACGCTCAAGGAACTGGCCCGGCGCTGGGCCCCACAGGTGTATGCGGGAGTGCAGAAGGCCTCACGCCATCTGGCGCTGGATGATATTCGCGATTCGATTGCCGAACTGCAGCATTACCGGATGCACTTTCTGAAACTGCCGGAATAACAGCCGCAAATCGTGAACATGAAAAAAGGCGCTGAATAGCGCCTTTTTTTCTGCTGCGGCATCGCGCCTATTTGATCGCGATATCGTCGAGACTGCCGCCGGCCTTCAGATGTGCCTCCACCCATTTGGGTTTGCGGCCGCGGCCGGTCCAGGTTTCTGCAGGATTGCTCTTGTTGCGATATTTGGGCGGCACTTTGG
>JBFJTN010000322.1:0-3716 GCA_041625325.1 Oceanococcus sp.
AGCAGCCTGATCGCCCTGCACATCGACCGGGCCATGGTGCACATGAGCCATGCGCGCTGGACCGGGGCCGAGCAGGATTTCGACACCGCCCGCGCACTGGCCGCCGAGCTGGGTGACCACTGGCAGTGGGGCGAGGCGCAGGCCATGATCGCCGACATGGCGCTGATGCGCGGTGAGGTGGACCGGGCGGCGGCGCTGTATGGGGACCTCGAGCGTCGCGCCCGGCGCCAGGACAATCCGGTCCAGCAGGCCTGGTGCCTGCGGCCCGGCGTCATCGCACATCTGGACGCGGGTCAGCCGCAGGCGGCGCTGGAGCTGCTGGAGCAGTACCAGACCTTGCTGGAAACGACCACTGAATCGCTGATCCGCATCGATGCGCTGGGTCTGTGCGCCCTGGCCCAGACCCGGCTGGATCTGCCCGAGGCGGCAGCGACGATCGATCAGGCGCACAGCCTGATCGCGCGGCTCTCCCCGCCGGTGGCCTATCCCCGTTACTTCGGTCTGCGCGCCCTGGCCGAGGCCGGGCTGAGTCGCTGCGAGCAGGACCCGACATCGCGGTCCGCCCGGGATCAGGCCAGGCTGACCCTGAAATACCTGTCCCAGTACGCGCAGACCTTTGTCTATGCGCGGGCCCGGGCCAGCCTGCTCCGGGCCGGCCTGCAGGTGGTGCGCGGGCGACAGCGTTCGGCATTGCGGGCGGTGGAAGAAGCCCGCCGTCAGGCCGAGCAGCAATCGCTGGGGCCGGAACTGGCACTGGCCAGGCGGCTGGCTGCGCACGCCTGAGTCCGGGCGTTCGGCGGCGTGACGCTCTGCTGACCTCAAGGCAGGGAGTCAGCGGATGAGCCTCAAGAGAAACGCGCCTGGCTCTGCCGCTGCGTCGGCTGGAGGACCTGCGCTCCGTGGGAAGCCCAATTATGGGCCGGATTTGTTGACCGCTCCGTGGGAAGTCCAGCGGGCTAAGGCGGGTGTCCCTTGAATCCTGGAAACTTCACTGTCCGCCTTTATCGGCAATGCCAGGGTGCTGACGCGCCGATGTCGATACCCTGCTGCTCGGCCCGGACGGCATGAACCGGGTGGCCCAGTTCGCCACCCTGAACGCCAGCACTATGATGGCCCGCCTCAAGCCGGCCGGGCGGCGGACGAGGCGCCATTCCGGACGATGAGCCACGGGCCCGCCCGGGATAGTCGGCGCCAGGCCAGCAGCAGGGCGCAGGCCGCGAGCCAGCTGGGCGGCAGGCTGCCCCGCCCTATGGCGCTTGCATTTCCCGGGTCCTCCTGCGCGGCCGCACCGGCGCAGCTCGAACCCGGCATCGGCACCTTCCAGATCGGGTCATCCACCCAGTAGGCGCGCTGGGCCAGGTAGTCCTGCGGGTCGTAGAGCATGTCCAGTTCCGGCGGGTGAGGCAGGCGATCCAGTTGCGCGCGCAGTTCCGCCTCGTATTGCGCCTGGCCAGCGGAGAGCACGGGTGCCCAGGCGTCGGCGTGGGAGGGCAGGAAGACGCGGGGGTGGGCGTGCTCCACGTACAGGCGCGGGTCCTGCAGGCCGGACACCGGCTGGTCGAAACCGAGAATGGCGTTGGCCAGCACATCGACGCATCCGGGGAAGGCATCGAGCGCATCCCTGACCGCCGGGGATTCGAAGATCGGCCCGGCGGAATCGCCGATCAGCAGGGAAAAGTCGCCATCGCGCAGGTGGTACAGCCAGGTGCCGCCCTGGGGGTCGCCCAGGGAGCGCAGGAAGCGGTCCAGTTCCTCGGGGTCGTCATTGAGGTGCTCGATGTAGGGCAGGGGGTCGAAAACGGGCACGAAAGGGTCGGGCTGATTGTCCGGTCCCGGCTCGGTGGCGGCGGAGTGGATGTGCTGCAGCACGGTGACCGGGGGCAGGTCGGCGAACAGCGGGAAGCTCTGCGCGGTGCCCGGCAGCGGTGTGTCCATGGTGCCGGTAATCGCGCAGTCGAATGGAACGCCGCCGCCAACCTCGGCCGCGTCGGCGCGCGCCACGCCGCAGATTTCCTCGCTGCCGACCACGACAGCGCCGGTGCGGCTGGCGATGTAGCCGGCATCGGCCGCGTGGTCGAAATGACCGTGGCCGATCAGGATGGCTTCCGGCTCCAGGGCGGCGAGCTCCTCACGCCCGATCGGGGCATAGTCCTGGTGGATGCCGATGATCTCCCAGGCGTCGAAAAGCAGCAGGTGGCCGCGAATCGTGATGATGAAGGAGGCGACCCCGAACCAGTGCAGCGTGACGTAGTTGGGATCGGCGGCCTGCACGCCCAGCAGCTGAGCCCGCAGAGCCAGGGCCTCGTCGGACACGCTGCGTTCGGCAGCCGGGGGCAGCGGGGTGAAGTCCGCAAGCGGGATGTCACGCCCGCCCTCCTGCGCGCCTGCCGGGCCACCGAGCAGCAGGCCCAGGACCAGGACCAGGACCGAGAGAAGAGTGGTGGGCTTGCCGTGTGCAGCCGTAGTCATCGTATCGTGGTCTCCGTGATATTCAGGCCGGCGCGTGGTTCTCGCGCGGTCGCGCTAAGGTAACAAGTGTCGCGTGCATTCGGGGCATTGTCAGGCGCGGCAGCGCGGACTTCTGCGCTGCGCGGATCGCCATGCAAGGGGGTGACCCGGTGGCGTGAGCAGAGCATGCGCAAGCCCGATGACCTGCGCGATGCGATGCGGACAGGCACAATTCGCTCATGAGCGAAGCACTGAGCCTGATCGTGGTGGAAGACGACCCCCGCATGCGGGATCGCTTCGCCCGCACCTTCGATGTTTCCGAGCAGGTGCAGGTCCAGGCCTGGGCCGCCACCGCGCGTGAGGGCATCGCGGCGCTGGATGCGGCGCGGCCGGACGTGCTGCTGGTCGATCTGGGCCTGCCGGATGCCAGCGGCATCAGCGTCATCGCCCACGGCCGCGAGCGCCACCCCGATTGCGACATCATGGTGGTCAGCGTTTACGGCGACGAGCGCAGCGTGCTGGCCAGCATCGAGGCGGGCGCCACCGGTTATCTGCTGAAGGATGATTCGGAGGAAGATTTCGTCGCCCGCATCCTGGAGCTCAAGGCCGGTGGCTCGCCGATCACGCCGATCATCGCGCGGCGCCTGCTGCAGCGCTTCCAGTCCACCGCCCCGGCCACCGAGGGCGAGGACAGCGCCGCCGCCGCGACGCTGTCAGCGCGCGAGCGCGAGGTGCTGAATCTGCTGGCGCGGGGTTTCACCTATCAGGAAATCGCCGGTCTGCTCGATGTGTCGCCGCATACCGTGGGAACCTATGTCAAACGCCTCTACGAAAAACTCCAGGTGCACTCGCGTGGCGAAGCGGTCTTCGAGGGCCAGCGCATGGGCCTGCTGTCTCGCTAGTCTGATCTGGCTGGCCGGCTGCGGTGTGGCGCAGGCCGGCAGCCAGGGCCTGTGGGTGCCCGAGTCCGCCGAATGGACGGTGACTGCCGCTGGCGAACTGCCTGCGGCGGACGCCCCATGGCAGCGCGTCGGTCTGCCGGATTCGCTGGCCGTCCAGCGCCTGGAGGGCAGCTATCTGGGCCGGCGCCCGCACGGCTTCGATGCGCCCTGGCACTGGTACCGCTTCGCCGTGCCCGATGCGCTGACTGGGGCCGGAGAACTCGGCATCCTGCTGCCCCGTTTTGCCGACCGGGTCCGGGTCTATCTCGACGGCGAGCCGGTGGCCCAATCATTTCGTCAGCCCGGGCGGATCGAGCATGGCTGGAA
>JBFJTN010000323.1:0-3709 GCA_041625325.1 Oceanococcus sp.
GGCGCGCCGAATGCCGGTGCCCGGTATCCTCGGCCTTGCCCAGCATGATGCGGGCACAGGCGTCCTGCTGGATCGCGGCAGTCATCTGGATCTGTTCTTCAATCCCTATCCTTCTCTGGAAGCCGGGCAGCATGAGGTGCAACTGGTGATGGGCGCATGCCTGTGGCTGCCCCGTGCGCTCTGGCTGGAGCTGGGCGGCTTCCCCGAGTGGTTCGGCAGCATCGGGGAGGACCTGTATCTCTGCAGCCTGGCCCGCTTGCTGGGTCGGCCGGTTCAGGTCATCGGAGAGTCCGGTTATCGCCACCACGTCGGCCACAGCTTTGGCGGCGGAAAGGCCGTGGCGGGGCGCTTGAGTACGACGGTGAGCAGGCGGGCGCTGTCCGAACGGAACAAGAGTTTCGTGCTGGCGATCGTCACCCCGGCTCCGTTGCTCGCGCTGCTTCTGCCGCTTCATCTCTTGAGCTTGCTGCTGGAAGGAGCTGCACTGGCACTGCTGGGACGCCGCCTGGACCTGCTCAGGCAGATCTATCTGCCCTGCCTGTCCGCTTTGTGGCGCCGCCGCGGGGAAATCGCCGCGCTGCGGGCGCGCTGGCAGCCCCGGCGGGCCGTGAGCCTGCTTGGCTGGTCGTGCGGCTTCAGCCCGTGGCCACACAAGCTGCGCATGTTCTGGCGACATGGTCTGCCGGAAGTTCGGCCCCGGTCCACGAAGGGGGCCTGAGCGAGTGACTTCCGACAGCGCAGCAGATGAATCTCGGCCAGGCCATCGTCCGATTCACCTGGCCCTCAAACTCTGTGCAATGGGGGCGAGCGCGGTCGGCGCGGTTTATCTGGGCTTTTTGGCGGAGACCCCGCAGGGCATGCTGCATCTGCAGGGGCGTCTGGGCTACGAGGCTTGTGCCTTCAGCTTTGCCTTCCTGATGCTCTGCCTGGCCTTGCCAGCCCGTCGCCTGCTCTGTGCACCCAACGCGCGAATCCTGCTCCGGGTGGGCCTGCTGGCGCTCGGTCTGGTCCTGCTCGTCGCCCAGCTGATGCCGCCCAAGGCGCGCATTCTGGTCGATGAAGCGCAGCTGCTGGGCGTCTCATTTGCCATGGCGCAGGCCGGGGACAACATATTATGGGAGGAGTCGCTTCAGCTGCGCGGAAATGGTTTCCAGCCGCTCAGCTTTTCCTACAACAAGCGGCCGCCGGGCTATCCCTTTTTGGTCAGTCTGGTTCACCGGGTCAGCGGTTACCGCATCGCCAATGCCTTTGTCGTCAATCTGCTGGGCGGCGCCCTGGTGCTTTTGCTGGTCTTCCAGCTGGCCCGGACCATGGGTGGCGTTATCCCCGGTCTGCTGGGCATGACGGCGCTGGCGAGTTTCCCCCTGTTCTGGGCCAGCGTGATGTCGGCGGGCTTCGAGATACTGAATCTGGCGCTGATTTTTGCGGGCTTCCTGGCCGCCCGGGCGCTGGATCGGCGGCCCAGCTGGTCCCATCTGCTATTGCTGCTCGCGCTCGCCGCCGCCGTCGGCCTGATGCGTTACGAGTCGGTGGTCTTCAGCGCCCTGTTCGTGGCCTTCGGACTATGGCGTGCGCCCTACAGGGAACTGCGCAGCTTGCCCTGGATGATGGCGCTGGCTCCGCTGGCTTTCGTGCCGGCGGCCTGGCAATTGTTCGTCCCCTTCGCCACCGAGGTCGGACAGGATACGGTGGCCTTTTCGCCGGCGCATCTGCCGGTGAACCTCATGCATGCCTTGCGCTTTCTGCTGAACCAGGGCGAAGTGCTCCTGAGTGCGCCGCTGACGGGACTGGCCGGGCTCTGCGGGCTGATCCTGCTGGCCCTCCGTTCGATTCGCACGGCCTTTGGCAGGCTGGTTCTGGCCGGAGCCGTGTTCTGGTCCGTCAGCGTTTTCAGCTACTGGCATGGCGATGTCAGCCGGCTGATCACCGCACGCCTGTTCCTGCCAGCTCTCGCCCTGCTGGCGCTGGGCTGCGCCGAGCTGGCAATGGTGTGGCAGCGGCGCATGGTCTGGCGCGGCCTGCCGGCTGCATTCGCCGTCGCGCTGCTCCTGGCGGCAATGCCGTTTCTACTGGCCACAGATCGCAGCATGCGCAGCGAAGCTGGGGATGTGTTTCGCGAGACTGCGGGCCTGGTTGCCCAGGCACAGCGTCAGGGACCGATCCTGCTGGTCAGCTGGCCCGGCGGCTGGTTTGGCGGCCTCGGGGTCGGCACGCTGGAGTACCAGAATGCGGCCGGCAACCCCGACATGCTGGAAACCCTGCTCGCTGAGCGGCTGGTGGAGCAGATACTGCTTGTCGACATAATGGATGGGAATCCGCCGGCACCGCGTTTTGGTGCCTTCCAGGAGATCGGTGGTCAGCTGCGTGAGCTGGAGCGGCGCCCGCTGTATGGTGGTGCCATCCTGCGTCTGCGGGAATGGCTGCCCCCTGTTCGAGAGGCTGGCTGATCAGGCGTCCTGCCGGCTGATTGAGTAGCCGATCTGCCCAGTGGAGTCATAGTAGGCGATCGCACCACGGGCGAAGTTGTGGGTGACGATGGAGCGGCGGGACAGCTCGGGCTGCTGGCGTGGACTGCCCGCGTGCAGCAGGTTTTCGTGCCAGATCAGCACCGTGCCCTTGCGGGGTCGGTAAGGCAGCGGGTCGATGCCGGCGTTCTGGATCAGCTCCAGCCACAGAGGCTCTACGGTGCGGCCGAATTCGCGGTAATCATGCGCGCGTACCTTGTCGCAGCCGGCCTGTGCCATGGTGATCCGGGGCAGGCGGTGGCTGCCGGGATAGATCTCCAGCTCGCCGGAGCCGGGGCGTACGTCTTCAAGCGCGATCCAGACGCCGCACATGTAGCCCTGGGGGAATGGTGTCAGGTGAATGGTGTCCTGATGTGCGGCCTGCTGGCTGCCGAACACATACACCAGTGACTGGCAGGGTCGCGACTCCTCCTGAAATATCTGTTCGAGCTCCCGATGGATAGCGTCATGCAGCCAGAGTTCGCGAATTCCCGGCCAGAGGGTATGCATCTGTTCCAGGCGCATGCTGGATCCGTGGGTATAGCCGGAATAGCCACTCCGGGTCGCCTTGTCGATGTCATGGTTGACCCGCTGGATCAGCTCATCCGGAAGGCAGTCCTCGATGATCATGTAGCCTTCGTCGACGAACTGCCTCAGACGCAGCGCCTGATCCTCGTCGATGCGACCGGCCTGATGCCAGGCCGTGATGGTGGCTTGAGCGTCCGGCTGGTCGAACCACGGCCGCAGCTCTTCGTCCGAGTAGTCATACAGGCTGGAATCACAGGGCCCGGAAAACACTGTTGGAACCTCATTTCGCCGCAGGCTGTCGCGCACTCCCTGGGCCAGACGCCCTTCATTGAGGACTTCCACAGTGAGGGATTCCCGCCACTGCGTCTTATTCTGCTCATCGCAGATTTCGAAGATCAGGTCTTGCTTTCCATTCGGCAGCAGGTGGCTATGAATCTTGAGCGGAATCAGGGGCTGACTGGTGTCGCAGGCCTGGGAAAAAATGTCCTGACCGTTGTGCAGCAACCGGAGCCGGCCCCGGAAGTCCTGCCCCAGCAAACGGACCTGGGCGCCGAACAGACCGTGGATCGTCCGCCCCTGACTGAGTTCAAGCTGTGCGGTCACCCGGTCGCCGCCCCGGCTGCCGATCAACCATCGTGGCGCCACTGGCTGCTTGGCAAGCGTGTTTCTGAGCCGCC
>JBFJTN010000324.1:0-3696 GCA_041625325.1 Oceanococcus sp.
GCCCCGGGTCTATTCGGTGGACGTGAGCCCCGCGCAGCTGGAACTGGCGCCGGGCGCCAGCCATGCCTGCTCGGCCCTGGCCAGGGATGCCTCGGGCCAGGGCCTGCCGCAAGTCCCGGTCAGCTGGGAGAGCGGCGATCCGAGCGTCGCCACGGTGTCCGCGACCGGCCTGGTACAGGCCCTGCAGGAGGGCGAGGCGGAGATTCGCGCCACCGCCGCCGGGGTCATTGGCCGCGCCACACTGAGGGTCAGCGCGGTGCCGCGGACGGTCGCGCGGGTGGTCGTCGAACCGGCAAGCCTGCACCTGGCGGAAGGCGGGCAGGGCCAGCTTGGCGCCCGCGCGTTGGCCGCCGACGGCAGCGAGATCCATGGCCGCGGGGTCAGCTGGACCAGCCTGGATTCCGGCACCGCCAGCGTCGCCCCGGATGGTCGGGTCAGCGCCATCCGGGTCGGCCAGACCACGGTGAGCGCGCGCATCGACGGGCGCAGCGACAGCGCCGCGGTGAAGGTCAGCGCGGAATATCCCTACCGGCTGCTGTTCGATGCCAGCCCCGGCCCGGGCAGTACGCCCGAGCTGTTCAGCCTGGACATCAGCGATCCCGCCGCCACCCCGGTGGCCCTGCTGCCCGCCGGTCCGCGCGCCGAGCAGGTCGCGATCTCGCCGACCGGCAGCCAGATGGCCTTCGTGGTGCCGGAAGGCAGTTCCCGCAACATCTTCATCGCCGCCGTGGACGGCAGCGGGCTGCGCCGCCTGACCGGCGAGCCCGGCTTCAATGACCAGCCGGCCTGGTCCCCCGATGGTCTGCGCATCGCGTTTCGCCGCTGGCCAGATGGAGAAGACGCCGACATCTGGGTGATCGACGCCGATGGCCAGTCCCCGGCCATCAATCTGACGCCCGATACCGAGCTGTCCGGCGAACACGAACCCTCCTGGTCCGATGAGCGCATCGCCTTTGCCCGCATCGCCCAGGGCTTCGGCAGCATCTGGTACATGCGCCCGGATGGCAGCGACACCCGCCAGCTGAGCGCCGGTGGCGAGCTGTTCGACAGCCAGCCATCCTGGTCGCCGGATGGCCGCTTCCTGGTGTTCCAGCGGGTGCGCGAGGGCGTCGGCGCGAATCTGTGGCGCATGAATGCCGACGGCAGCGGGCAGGTCCTGCTGCTGGACCTGCCGGGACCGCAGTCCCATCCCCGCTATTCGCCGGACGCCCAGCTCATCGCCTTCATCTCCGGCGGCTACCCCGCTCAGATCATGACGGTGCGTGCCGACGGTCGCGGGCCGGTCGCCCGCAGCAGCGGCCAGGCCCATCATGCGGGGCCCGGCTGGTTGAGCCTGCCCTGATTCGCCCGCGCATTCCCCGCCAGCGGCAAAAAGCTGCCAGACTGGAAGCAGCCGGAGGGAGAACCGGACAAGGGGGACCACATGAACGCTGCGATTCGCGTGGTCGTGCTGGCGGGGGGGCTCACATGGAGCTTTGCCGGCACGGTCGAGGCACAGTCGGAGGCGGAACCGGACGCCATCGATCTCGAGGAGACCGAGGCGCCGGCCCGACCGTCATCCGGGCGCGGCCAGCTCGACGAGATCCTGGTCACCGCCCAGCGCAAGGCCTCCAGCCTGCAGGACACCCCGATCTCCATGGAAGCCTTTGGCGCCGAAAAGATGGAGCTGCGCGGCATTGGCGGCCTGGAGGATCTGCGCGCCAACGTGCCCAGCATGGTGGTGGAGCCCTTTCCCCTGTCGGCGACGACCCTGCGCATCACGATCCGCGGGGTCGGGGTCAATGAATCGCAGGTGACCCAGGATCCGGCCGTCGGCATCTATGTCGATGGCATCTACCTGGCCCGCAATGTCGGCCTGGCCCTGGATCTGGCGGATATCGAACGCATGGAGGTGCTGCGCGGCCCGCAGGGCGTGCTGTACGGACGCAACAGTACCGGCGGCGCGGTCAACATCATCAGCCGCAAGCCGGACCCAGGCGGCCTGTTCATGCAGCATCGCCTGAGCCTGGGCGAGCGCAAGCTGATGACCGGCAAGAGCGTGCTGAACCTGCCGCTGGCCGACGATCTGGCCGTCAAATTCGCCTTTCTGGGCCAAACCAACGACGGCTTTGTGGACAACACCGGCCCGGGAGAGGATTTCGGCGACCGCCGGGCCCTGGGCGCGCGTTTCGACGCCCGCTGGCAACCCCGCGACTCGCTCACCCTGGACTACGCCTATGACTTCACTGACCTCAGCTATGTGAACTACATGTTCCAGGCCCAGCTCACCCCGGAAACCGATCACGGGCTGGCCGAGTACTTCAAGCGATTTGCCCAGGATCACACCATCTACTCCGACCGCAGGCTGCGCGCTCTGGCCAGCGGGGCGCCAATGCAGGCCTCTCAGGCCATGGTGGATGGTCACACCGTCACCATCACGAAGCGCTTCGAACATTTCGATCTCAAGTACCTTGGTTCGCTGCGCAGCCTGGAAGATTTCCAGTACCCCGACCTGGGTGGCGGTGCCGGCTCCACCGAGTTCCGGCTCGACACCGGTGCCTATGACAGCGCCGCCGCACGGGCCGTCAATGACGGTGAGGCCACACCGCTGGTGATTCCCAGGACCTTCCAGCAGCAGTGGTCGCATGAACTGCAGATTTCCGGCACTGCCCTTGATCAGCGTCTCGACTTCATCGCCGGACTGTATTACTTCGGCGAAGATGGCGGCGAGGATGGGGGGCCGGTACATCACATCCTGAGTTCGAATGCGGACCCCGAGCAGTACGACAACCTGCTGGCTCTGGTGCCCGCACTGGAGGACACCGCTGCCACCTACACCGATCCGCGCCTGTCCGCTTACTGGGATTATCTGGTCGGCATCGAGAATGCCGCCTATGCCATCTTCGGCCAGATCGGCTGGCGTCCCGATCGCTGGGATCGACGCCTCAATCTCAGCCTGGGCCTTCGCCTGTCCCGTGATGAACGCTGGGCGATCAAGGACTTCATCCAGACCCAATGGCTGGAGCTGAGGGCCGCGGATGGCAGCCTCTCGGCCTTTCCCGTGCCCCAGCAGGCGGTCGGCTCTCCTGACGAGTTCGTTGGGGTCGAGGCATCCACGGAATACGAGGATTTCTCACCATCCGCCAGCCTGCAGTTCGATCTGACCGAAACCGCCACCAGCTATCTGTCCTACGCCAGCGCTTACAAGAGCGGCGGCTTCAACACCCGTGACCCGCAAATCTCGGGAGCCTCGGGCCCCGCCTCCGACGGCCAGAACTATGGTTTCGGCTTCGTCGAGGGCTTCCGTCCGGAGCGGGTGCAATCTCTCGAATTCGGACTCAAGAGCGAGTGGATGGACCGGGCGCTGCGGATCAACGCGGCGGCTTTCTTCAGCCGCTTCACCGACATGCAGACCAATTTCCTGATCGCCGGGACCATCGCGGACACCAAGGCCCGCAATGCCGGCAAGGCGCGCATGAACGGGCTGGAGCTGGAAGGCGCATTCATCCCCGCCCGCGGCCTTGTCCTGGGTCTGCAGTACGCCTACCTCGACGCGAAAGTCCTGGAGGTCATCGACATCAATGGAGATGATGTCGCCCACCTGTATCCCTTTGTCGCGGCGCCACCGCATTCCGGCGTGTTCTCGCTGGACTGGAGCCTGCTGCGCGGCGACTGGGGCCTGCTGCGCGCCTATGCCAGTGCCAACTACATGGGTGA
>JBFJTN010000325.1:0-3678 GCA_041625325.1 Oceanococcus sp.
CAGATCGCGCGCACGCCGGAGCGGTTGGAGTAGTGGATCGTCTCGCGGATTTCCTCGACGATCGGGGCATGGCAGCTGGAGCAGAAGGCTTCGCTGTTGGTGGCCTCCATGCCGGTGTTGAAGGCGCCCCAGAACAGGATGCCGCCGATGAAGCCCATTGCCAGCAGGACCCCTGCGGCTGCCTTGCTCGGCCTGCGCAGGCGTCGCCAGAAAGCGCTGAGCAGTTTTTTCATGGCCGCCTCGTCGTGCCCGGTCCGTTCGCTAGCGCAGCGAATCCACGCGCCTGAAGCTGTTGTCGATCAGCGCTTCGGCGTCGGCCTGCACGACATGGCACTGCAGGCAGAAATAGCGGCGGGGCGAGACATCGGCGATCACCAGGCCCTCCCGCGTCTCGTAATGGGTCACGCTGATCCGGGTGGCTCCGCTGTCCACCGCCCGGCGGAAGCTGTGGCAGGACAGGCACTTGTTGGCATTCGTGGACAGTTCGTAGCCGCGTATCGAGTGCGGAATCAGCGGTGGCTGGAAAATGTAGTCGCTGGGATACGGGCGCCGGTCGCGCGGGATGGGCTTGATGGCTTCAGCGCTGTTGATTTCATCCAGTTCATAAGGCCCGCGCAGCGAATGCATCCCGCCATTGTTCACGTTGGCGATGCGGTCCCCGGCCGCCGGTTCCTGCGCGACGATGAGCGGGCTGCCGGTGCCCAGCGCCAGACCCAGACTCAGATATCGGATCAGATTTCTCATGCTCGTCAGACCTTCTCCAGCCTGACCGCGCACTTCTTGAAGTCGGTCTGTTTGGACAGGGGGTCGGTGGCATCCAGGGTCAGCTTGTTGATCAGCACTCGGGCGTCGAACCAGGGCACGAAGACCAGACCCACCGGGGGACTGTTGCGGCCCCGGGTCTCCACCCGGCAGCGAACCCGTCCCCGGCGCGAGATCAGCAAGGCCTCGTCGCCGCGGCGCAGGCCGCGGTCCCTGGCGTCGTTGGGGTGGATGTAGCACAGCGCATCGGGTACCGCGCGGTGAAGCTCGGGTACGCGCTGGGTCATCGAACCGGAATGCCAGTGTTCCAGCACACGGCCGGTGCTCAGCCACAGATCGTACTCGGCGTCGGGCGATTCCGGTGGCGGTTCATAGGGCGCGAAGATGATGTTGGCCCGGCCATCGGGCTTGCCGTAGAACTCCACGCCCTTGCCCGCGCCGACATAGGGGTCCGAGCCTTCGCGGAAGCGCCAGCGCGTTTCCTGGCCATCGACCACCGGCCAGCGCAGGCCGCGGGTCTGGTGATAGCGCTCGTAGGGCGCCAGGTCGTGGCCATGGCCGCGACCGAATGTCGCGTACTCCTCGAACAGTCCCTTCTGCACGTAGAAGCCCTGCGCGTGGGCATCATCGTTGAGGCTGCGGGCCTGGCTGGCGGGGAAGCGGTCGACCTGGCCGTTGCGGAACAGCACCTCGTACAGGCTCTTGCCGCGGTAGGCCGGCATTGCGGCGAGCAGTTCCTCGGGCCAGACCTCCTCCATGCGGAAGCGCTTGGAGAACTCCATGATCTGCCACAGGTCGGACTTCGCCTCGCCGGGCGGCGACACCTGCTGATACCAGGTCTGGGTCCGCCGTTCGGCGTTGCCGTAGGCCCCTTCCTTCTCGACCCACATCGCGGTGGGCAGCACCAGGTCGGAGGCCTGGCAGGTCACGGTGGGGTAGGGATCCGAGGTGACGATGAAGTTGTCGGCGTTGCGGTAGCCCGGCAGGCCCTCCTGCATCATGTTCGGCGCGGCCTGCATGTTGTTGTTGCACATGACCCAGTAGGCATTGAGTTCGCCGTCGCGCAGCTTGCGGTTCTGCTCTACCGCATGGAAACCGGGCTTGTCCGGAATCGTGCCTTCGGGCAGCTTCCAGATCTTCTCGGCGTAATCGCGGTGGGCCTTGTTGGTGACCACCATGTCGGCCGGCAGGCGATGGGCGAAGGTGCCAACCTCGCGCGCCGTGCCGCAGGCAGACGGCTGGCCGGTCAGCGAGAAGGGGCTGTTGCCCGGCTCGGAGATCTTCCCGGTCAGCAGGTGGATGTTGTAGATCAGGCTGTTCATCCAGACGCCGCGCGTGTGCTGGTTGACACCCATGGTCC
Source organism: Oceanococcus sp. (assembly GCA_041625325.1). Lineage (GTDB taxonomy): Bacteria > Pseudomonadota > Gammaproteobacteria > Nevskiales > Oceanococcaceae > Oceanococcus. Next base: position 2,123 of record JBFJTN010000325.1, read on the forward strand.
ATAGCGACATCACCCGCGTCTGCGGGTCGGCATAGGCCCTGGCCAGTGCCAGCAGATGGCTTTCGGCAACGCCGGATTCCCGCGCGGTGCGTTTCAGGTCGTAGTCCGCGACCGCCTGCCTGTATTCGTCGAAGCTCATGTCGCCAAGGGCGCCGGAATTCGGATTCGCGGCCCGGCTCTGCAGGGGGTGCTCATCGCGCAGGCCGTAACCGATATCGGTGGCCGCGCGCTTGAAGTGCGTATGCCGCTTCACGAAGGACCAGTTCACCGCGTCGTTGCGGATGATGTAGTTGGCGATGAAATTGGCGATGATCAGATCGGTCTGCGGGGTGAAGATCAGGCCGTTGTCGGCCAGTTCGAAGGAGCGGTTGCGGAAGGTCGACATCACGTGGACGCGAACATGCGGATGGCTCAGCCGGCGATCCGTGAGGCGGGTCCACAGGACCGGGTGCATCTCCGCCATGTTCGCCCCCCACAACACGAAGGCGTCGGCGTGCTCGAAGTCGTCGTAGCAGCCCATGGGCTCGTCAATGCCGAAGCTCCGCATGAAGCCGCCAACTGCCGAGGCCATGCAGTGACGTGCGTTGGGGTCGATGTTGTTCGAGCGGAAGCCCGCCTTCATCAGCTTGGTCGCGGCGTAGCCTTCCATCACGGTCCACTGGCCCGAGCCGAACATGCCCACGCCTGATGGCCCGCGCCGTTTCAGCGCCTTCTTCCATTGCTGCGCCATCACATCGAAGGCCGTGTCCCAGGACACCGGCTCGAAGTCGCCGTTCTTGTCGTAGCGCCCATCCTTCATGCGCAGCATTGGCGTTTGCAGCCGGTCGCGCCCGTACATGATCTTGGCCAGGAAATAGCCCTTGATGCAGTTCAGGCCCCGGTTGACCGGCGCTTCGGGGTCGCCCTGGGTTGCCACCACGCGGCCCGAGTGGGTCCCGACCAGCACCGAGCAGCCGGTGCCGCAGAAACGGCAGGGCGCCTTTTCCCAGTTGATCCGGGTCTTTTCGCTGTCGACGATCAGGTTGGTCGCGGCAGCCGGGGCACACAGGCCGGCGACCGCGGCGGCCGAGGCCGCAGCCTGGGCCTTGATGAATTCGCGTCGCGACTGCTTCATGGCGGGTCGTTCTCCCTAGCCGGCAGCGCTGCAGAACTGGTGATAGACGAGCGAGCTGCCGAGCACGTCCGGTATCTCGTTGATCTGCTCGATCCTGTCCGTGACCTGGGCAGAGGTCCCTGTTTCCAGCACCACGACGAGCTTGCCGAGCGCGGATTCGCCTCGAATCTCCGTGCCGGGCAGGCTGGCGATGCGGCATTTCGCGGCCATCAGCCCCTGCGGCCGGACATGGACGACCAGGCTTGAAATGTGGACTTCCCCCGCGGCTGACACGGCCTTGCCTCCATGGACATGGAAAAGCCAGCCTACAGCGCTGCCGGGAACCCGTTACTGATGCAGATCAAATGGGGAGGCCCGACCCGGCCCGGGCCGGGCGGGCGGTCCGCGCGTGAGCTCCGTGTGCGATTGGCCTCCACGATCTCCTGGCATTGAAGGGTTTTCG
>JBFJTN010000326.1:0-3661 GCA_041625325.1 Oceanococcus sp.
GCCGGGTCGCCCAGCATCTCGAAATCGCGCGCCGGCACGATCACGTGCACGAAGCCGCAGGCGGCGCAGATGGAGCAGTTGCAGCGCAGGGCCGAGACCGGCTCTTCGATGCGGGCGCGATAACGGATGGCGCCGCAATGGCAGCCGCCGTGGATGTCGGTCATGTGCGGGTCCGGCAGGAAAAGGCCCGCCATTCTAGTCCCGGCGGCGGCCGCCATTCATCGCGCGGGCCTGCGCGGCAGCCACGCAATCATGCGAAAATGCGGGCCTGATTCACAGGCCCTCACCATGCTGCTCCCCTTCGCCAAGATGCAGGCCCTCGGCAACGACTTTGTGGTGCTCGATGGCACCCGGCCGCTGCCCGAGCTGAGCCCGGATTTCTGCCGGCGCCTGGCCGACCGGCGGCGTGGCATCGGCTGCGACCAGATTCTGGTGGTGGACCCGCCGCCGGATGCGCAGGCCGACTTCGGCTATCGCATCTACAACGCGGACGGCTCCCAGGTCGGGCAATGCGGCAACGGCGCGCGCTGCCTGGCGCGCTTCGTCGAGCGCCGCGGCCTGAGCCAGAGCCGCAGCATCCGCGTGGCGACCCGCAGCACCCGCATGCAGCTGGACCTGCTGGACGACGGCTGGGTGCGCGCAATCCTGGAGGCGCCGGACTTCGCGCCGGCGCAGGTGCCGATCCGCCGCGAGCGGGCGGAGGATCTGTACACCCTGGCCAGCCCGGTGGGCGAGATTCGCGGTGGTGCGGTCAGCGTCGGCAATCCGCATTTCGTGATTCCGGTCGCCGACGTGGCCAGCGCCCCGGTGGCCGAGTGGGGCGCGCTGCTGGCCACCCATCCGGACTTCCCGGAGGGGGTCAATGTCGGATTTGTCGAGCAGCGCGACGCGGGCCATCTGCGGCTGCGGGTCTACGAGCGCGGCGTGGGCGAAACGCCGGCCTGCGGCAGCGGCGCCTGCGCGGCGGCGGTGCTGATGCGGCATTGGCGCAAGACCGACACCCGGGTCATGATAGAACTGCCGGGGGGCAGTCTGCGGGTGCAGTGGGATCAGAACCAGAACATTTTGATGGAAGGCCCGGCAGACTGGGTTTACGAAGGGGAGATTGAGACATGACGCGAGCGGATGCCTTGCCGGATGCAGCGCCAGAAGACGAAGACGCCGCGGTGCTGGATTATCTGGCGCGGACGCCAGATTTTTTCGTCCGCCACGCCGAGCTGCTGGAACAGCTGCCCCTGCGCCACGGCAGCGGGGGCGCCGTCTCCCTGATCGAGCGCCAGGTGCAGGTCCTGAGGGAAAAGAACAGCCTGCTCGGCGAGCGTCTGGACGAGCTGCTGCACACCGCGCGGGAGAACGAGGCCCGGGTCAGCGGCCTGAACCGGCTGGCCGAGTCGCTGATCCAGGCGGACAGCCTGGCCGCGGTGGTCGCCGGGCTCAGCGCCACCCTGCATACCGAATTCGCGGTCGAGTCGGTCAAGCTGGCTCTGTTCGAGCGGCCCGAGTCACTGAACGATCCGGCAGTCTTCGGGCTGGATCGCGATGCCATGCCAGCGGTGCTGGCGGATTTCTTCCGCCTCGGCCGGGTGTACTGCGATGCGGTCAGCGATGAGCTGCGCGCGGCCCTGTTCGCCGACCACCAGGAACTGCATTCGGTGGCGCTGGTGCCGCTGGACCGCGCGCAGCCGCTGGGCCTGCTGGCCCTGGGCAGCACCGACCGCAGTCGCTTTCACCCCGGCATGGGCCAGCTGTTCCTGGAGATGACCGCCAATCTGTGTGCCGCCGCGCTGCGATTCCACGGTGCCGGGCAGGATTGAGGACTGGCTGGACCAGCTGCGCCATGAGCGGCGCTATTCGCCGCGCACGCTGAGCGCCTACGCCGACGATCTCGGCGGTTTCTGCCAGGCGCTGCAGCGACTGGCGCCCGGCCTGCCGCTGGAGCAGGTCAGCGACGCGAACATCCGCCAGTGGCTGGCCGCGGAGCACCGCCAGGGCCGCTCGCCGGCCACCCTGCAGCGCAAGCTGGCCGCGCTGCGCTCCTATTTCCGCTATCGCATCGCGGAAGGGGACATGGCGGCCAATCCGGCCGCCGGCGTGCGTGGGCCGAAGCGCGGCCGGCCTCTGCCCAAGGCGCTGGAGGTCGATCCCCTGTTCCGTCTGCTGGAGCGCATGCCCCGGGATGATGCCCTGGCCCTGCGCGATGCCGCGGTGCTGGAGCTGTTCTACGCCAGCGGCCTGCGCCTGGCCGAGCTGGTCGCCCTGGACCTGGGGCCGGTGAGCGCCGCCCTGCGCGAACGCCCGGCCCAGCTGCTGGTGCGCGGCAAGGGCGGCAAGGATCGTCTGGTGATGGTCGGTGATGCGGCGCGACGGGCCCTGAATGACTGGCTGCGGCATCGCGGCGAGCTGGCCGCGCCAGGCGAGCCGGCGCTGTTCGTCAGCCGGCGCGGCGGGCGGCTGGCCGCCCGCTCGGTGGAACAGCGGGTCGCCGACTGGGCGCGCAAGCTGGGTCTGGGACAGAGCCTGCACCCGCACATGCTGCGGCACTCCTTCGCCAGCCATCTGCTGCAATCCGGTGCCGATCTGCGCGGGGTCCAGGAACTGCTCGGTCACGCCAATCTGAGCACCACCCAGATCTATACCCGGCTGGATTTCCAGCATCTTTCGCAGGTCTATGACGCGGCCCATCCGCGCGCCCGGCGCGGCTCCGCCAAGGACTGACGCAGGCGACCGGCCGGTCCCGGGCGGGGATCAGGGTGGGGCGGGCTCCGCGGCCAGGACCCGCTGGTAGATTTCCGTCTGATGCAGCGCCTCGGCATCCAGCGCCGGCAGGCTGTCCTCGATCAGGAAGCGGCGATCCTGACGCAGTTGCTCAAGCGCTTCCAGGGCGTCTTCCCGCTGGCGTGGGGTGGAGCTCTCGCTGACGATGATCGAACGCTGCACCTCGATCGCCTCCTCGATCCGCGCCAGCTCATCCTGCGCCGCCTCCAGTGCCGCGCGCGCACGGGATTCCTCGGCCGCGGCCTGGAAGACCCGGCGGCCCGAGGCATGCGCTGCCAGGAAAGCGGGCGCGAGATCGGCCGGGCACAGGCCCTCCAGCCCGGTCGTGCCGCTGCGGCCCCGCTGGTAGCCGTTGTGTGGCGTGCAGTAACTGCGCAGGCCCCGCGCGCGGCCGGCCTCGTAGGCCGCCAGATCCGGGGTGATGCCATGTTTGGCGCAGGCCCGGCGATGATCGCCGATGCGCTCCGCCGCAAATCCCTGTGCGCCGTCCTCCAGGCCGATGGTCTCCCAGTCCGCGGTGAGGCATTCGTCCTTGTTCAGGGTCGCGCAGCCGCTGATCGCCCCGGCCAGCATGGCCAGCACGGTGACTTGTCTGATGCTCATGTCGCTCCAGTCCGCTTTTTCTGCTGTTCTGTACGCGGATTCGGGGCGTCCGGCATCGATCGGCCGACTGGCTCCCCGCTGCGCGCCCGGCCATCTTAGCGCGCGCCTGTGCGGTGCGCAGCCGGCCGCCGCTTGAAGTTGCCGAATCCGCCCGCATTATGCTTTTCCGGCAGCCGCGCGACCCATTTCACGATCCCGCGGTCTACACATTCTGAGCCCAGGCAGGACATTCCACTGTGGAGCAATTTCGCGGAACCACCATCTGCTGCGTGCGCCGCGGCAA
>JBFJTN010000327.1:0-3587 GCA_041625325.1 Oceanococcus sp.
GGAGCCGTCGCCGTTCCATTCCCAGGCGTGGAACCGGCAGACCAGGGAATTGCCCTTGATCGTGCCCAGCGACAGATCGGCGCCCATGTGCGGGCACCAGGCGTGCACCGCGTTCAGCGCACCGTCCTCTCCCTGGAACACCACCATGCGGGTACCGAAGATGTCCAGGCGATGCGGCTTGCCGTCCTTGTAGTCCTCGGCCAGGCCCAGGCAGTGCCAGCCGCGGGCGAAGCGCTCCGGCGGCGCCTTGGCCTGGATCTCGTGCAGCGGGGTGACGGGGGTTTCGGATTTGATCACGGCAGACATGGCGGTCATCCTTGAAGCGATGGGGCCAGTGTCGGTGCTGTTGCGGGCATGGGCTTCACCCGTTTGCATGAAAGCGGCCAGCACCCCGGGACCGGGGCGGCTCAGGCGACCAGCACCACCAGGTCGCGGTCCGCCACCCCGCCTTCGACCAGGCCGCAGGTCAGGCTGATGGCGCGCGCGTCCTCGAAGCTGATGTGCAGGCCTTCGGTGTCCTCCAGCAGTTGCTGCGCCTTGGCGGCCTGGCTGTCCCGGATCGGGATGTAGCTGATGTGCCCGGTGGTGCGCAGCCAGGCATGTTCCCGGCGGGCGCCCTTGTAGTTGGCCCAGCGCATGGAGTGAGTCTTGCGGCTGCTGGTCGGGTCGGCGTCGGCCAGCAGCAGTTCCATTTCCGCATTGCGCAGGAAGGGCAGCATGAAACCGATGGCGTCGGCCTCGCTGTTGACCGAGGCGATGACGATCTGGCGGGTTTCACGGACCCGCCCGGCGCGCAGCTGCAGCGCGGTCTCCTGGCCCAGCAGCATCTGGAAATCATTCACCATGCGCGGATAGGGATTCGGCCCGGTGCCGAAGCTCAGGGCCATATGGCAATGCTGCGCCTGCTGGGCCCAGAGCCTGACCGCGCCTTCCCGGGTGTCCTGGACGTCGAGGCCCATCTCCTCGGTGCACAGGATCCGGGCGCCGCGCCGGTTCAGTTCGTCGACCAGCGAGGCATTGGTCTGCTCCGATGGACTGAGGACCACATCCAGCTTGAGGCCAAGGCGGGGCGCCGCACGGGCCAGTTCGAAGGCGAAGCCATCCACCTCGTTGGCGCAGATCAACTGCCTGCGGCCCAGGGCGTCGGCGATGAAACACTGGGCGACCGCGTACTCGCGCTCGGTCGAGCAGCGATGCTGGTCCTCGCGCTTGATGAAAATCTGGCCGTCAAAATCCAGGGCGCGGGCCAGCTTGTCCGCCCGGTCCAGCGCGGTGGGGCGGTTGAGGTGTTCACGGGTCGCCCGGGCAAACCGCAGGAAAAAGTCGGGCTGCTGGCGCAGGGCGCCATATTCCCGGGCCAATTGCTGCAGGGCGGATGCGGCGTGCTCCTGGGCCACATCGGCGAAACGACGTGCGCGTTGCGCCTCGGTCTGGACGCTAAGCGCCTCGCCGGGTGGCAGCTCGACATCGGCAGGTGGTTCCTCGCCCGGCGCGAGTTCATCCCAGAGGCGTCGCACCGACCGCCAGTCGATGCCCGGCTGCAGGTCGGGGTCAGCGTGGGCCAGCCGCATGGCCTCGATGAAGCCGTCCTTCAGGCCCAGGCTGCGGACGATCTCGAAACGCATCATCCACAGATCCAGCCGCTTGGGCTGGTGCTCCAGGGCGAGCATCACGTAATCCAGGATTTCGTGATCGCTGGCCGCCGGCGCGTCCTCGTTGCCTATCTCCTCGATCATGGCGGCATTGTGCGAATCCCGCCGCCGCAGGGATGTTCAGAACTGCACGCGCGGGTTTCTCAGACCCCGAAGCCCCCGGAGACGTTGATCTGCTGACCGGTCACATAGGTATTGGTGGCGAGGAAGACCGCGGCGCTGCCGATCTCCTCCGGCTGGCCCCAGCGCTTGAGTGCCAGCAGCTTCTGGGTTTCCGCGATCCAGGCCTCATCGAAGACGCCGCGCTGCAGCAGTTCCAGAAACATGCCGGCCTCGATCACCCCGATCAGCACCGAGTTGGCGCGGATGTTGTGGATCCCTTCCTCCTTGGCGATGCCCTTCACCAGGGCTTCGTTGGCGGCCTTGGGCGCGACCGAGAGGCCGTCCTTGTGCGGCCACCACAGATGTCCGGCCGAGCCCAGATGCACGATCGAACCACCACCGGCCTCGCGCAGATGCGGAATCGCGGCCGAGATCACGTTGAAAAAGCCGACCGTCTCGGTTTCGATGGACTGGCGCCACAGTTCCGGGGTGGTCTCGGACAGGAACACCTGTTCGACCACCGGGCCGGCGCCGAACACGATGGTGTGGATGCGCCCGTGCTCCGCCACGGCCGCGTCTATCGCCGCCTTGACCTGGGCCGCGTCGCTGACGTCGGCGGCGTGGATGCTGGCCTGGCGGCCGCTGGCGCGGATCTCGGCAGCGACGGCCTCGGCCCGGTCCTGCTTGCTGCGATAGCCCACCGCCACGTCACTGCCGGCCCGGCCGAAGCACTTCGCGACTTCGCCGCCAATGCCGCCGCTGCCCCCGAAAACCATGGTGGCGCCGCTGGGGAAGGTGTTCGTGCTCATCGCAACTCCCTGCATGTCTGGATGCCTCGCATGGTGCGGGCCCGGTGCGGGGGCGGCTTCATCCATAGGGATGATGGGCCGGCTGCGGGATCAGCGGGGTTCCCGCCAGTGCAGCAGGCGATACAGGGCGGGGCAGAGCAGCACGGCGCCCAGCATGTTGGCGCTGAACATGAAGATCAGCAGCAGGCCCATGTCGCGCTGGAACTGCAGCTCGGAGGCCAGCCAGGTGGCCACGCTGCCGGCCAGCACCAGGCCGGTGAAGATCACCGCCTTGCCGGTTTCATGCAGGGTGTCGAGATAGGCCTGGCGCAGCGAGCCGCCCTGGGCCGCGTGCTTGTTGCGCAGCACGTCGTAGATGTAGATGCCGTAGTCGACCCCGATGCCCACGGCCAGGGTCACCACCGGCAGGGTGGCCACCTTCAGGCCGATGCCCAGCTGGGCCATCAGGGCATTGGCGAAGACCGAGACGAGAAACAGCGGGATGCCGATCACCAGCCAGGCCCGCAGGGAGCGGTAGGACAGCAGCAACAGGGCGAACACGACGGCGTAGACCCAGGCCAGGGCCGGCCACTCGGCCGCCTCGACCACCGCATTGGTGGCCGCCATGACCCCGAGATTGCCGGTGGCCAGCGCGAAATTCACCGGGCAGGCCTGCGGCAGGCCGGTCCAGGCGTTGCGCAGGGCGTCGATTCGCTCGCCCAGGGCCCGCATCTGCGGGTGCTCACGGGCGGCGGCCTCGGCCAGGCCGTCCGCGATCAGGGCGTCCAGCAGCTTGCGCTGGTCAGCCTGGGCCTGCCCCATGTCGCGGCGCAGGGCGCTGCGCTGATCGCAGGCGGCCGGATCAAAGTCCGGGTGGGAGGCGGCGAACTCCTGCCGGTTCAGGGCGTTGAAGCGCTCGGCCTCGGCCACGATGCGGTCAATGGTCGCCGCCCGGTGGTCGCTGGCGAAAACGATGACCGGCATCGCCGTGCAGTCATAGTTGAGCAGGCCGGAGGAGCTTTCGATCGGGGTCGTGGCCAGGACC
>JBFJTN010000328.1:0-3558 GCA_041625325.1 Oceanococcus sp.
GGCCGAAAGCCCGGATGCCGGCGGCCTGCAGCTGATCCACCAGCCCGGCGGCCAGCGGCGCCTCCGGCCCCACCACCACCAGATCCACCGCTTCATCGCGGGCCAGCGCGACCAGGCCCGGCACATCCTCGGCCGCCACCGCCATGTTGCGCAGGCCCGGCTCGGCCGCCGTGCCCGCATTGCCGGGCGCGACCAGCAGCTCGCTGACTTTCGGGGACTGGGCCAGCTTCCAGGCCAGGGCATGTTCGCGGCCGCCGCCGCCGACTACCAGAACTTTCATCATTTACGCTCGATCGGCTGGCGGGACGGGCCCGCCGGTCAGGGGACAAGGGGCGCATACGATACCGAAAGCGCCCCCGAATGACGACGCGTCACCGGGCTGTCACCTTGCTGACAACAGGGCGTCATCTGCCCCGGGCAGGCTGTGCCCATGGAAAAAAAGACCCAACGGAAGAAGCCCGCCAGGAACAGGGTACGGTCCATCTGGATCTCGGATGTGCATCTGGGCACGCCCGGCTGCCAGGCCGAGGCCCTGGCCGATTTCATCAGCCAGCATGAATGCGACTACCTCTACCTTGTCGGTGACATCATCGACGGCTGGCAGCTGAAGAAGACTTTCTACTGGCCGCAGAGCCACAGCAACGTGATCCGCAAGATCCTGACCCGGGCCAAGCGCGGCACCCAGGTGGTCTACGTCACCGGCAACCATGACGAGTTCCTGCGCAAGTTCGTGGATTACCGGCTGGAAATCGGCAACATCCGGCTGGTGAATGAAGCCATCCACGAGACCGCCGACGGCCGACGCCTGCTGGTGCTGCATGGTGACCTGTTCGACGTGATCACCCGTTATCACCGCTGGATCGCCCGCGCCGGCGATGTGGCCTACAACGGCATGATGCTGGGCAACCGCTACTTCAACAGGGCGCGCCGGCGCCTCGGCCTGCCCTACTTCTCGCTGTCGGCCTACGCCAAGCGCAAGGTCAAATCCGCGGTCAACATCGTCACCGAGTTCGAGGAATCCGTGGCCCGGGAATGCGCCCGGCGCGATCTGGATGGCGCGGTCTGCGGCCACATCCACCATGCCGAAATCCGTCCCATCGCCGCGACCACCTATCACAACTGCGGCGACTGGGTGGAATCCTGCACCGCCCTGGTCGAGGACCACAGCGGCCAGATCAGCATCGTGCACTGGCCGAATGAGGCGATCGGCCGCCGCGAGGGCAAGGTGGTGCAGCTGCCGCAGCGGGACGCGGCCTGATCAAGGCCCCCGCCCTGGTGTCGGCCATCAGGCGAACAGCCACCTCTCGGCCCGCGACTGCATGACCGGGGTCGGTGGCCTGCAGCCGGCCCGCCGAAACGCGTCCGGGCGCCTGACACGAACATCTCCAGTGCCGAGGAGCCTGCGGCCCCGACCTGACCCGACAGGCCGGCGCCCCGCCACGGCGCCTGATCGTAACCGCGCATTGCCGGCGCCGCCCTAGCCCAACCCACGGCACCCGCAGGGCCTGCGCGGCGGGCCCAACCGCGCCTAGTCCTTGCCCTGCAGCTGGGCCACGATGGCCGGATTTTCCAGGGTCGAGATGTCCTGGGTGATCTCCTCGCCCTTGGCGATGGCCCGCAGCAGCCGGCGCATGATCTTGCCCGAGCGGGTCTTGGGCAGGTTGTCGGCGAGGCGGATGTCGTCGGGCTTGGCGATGGCGCCGATCTCACGACCGACCCAGTCGCGCAATTCGCGGACCAGGGCATCGGCGTCCTCGCCCTGTGGCCGCGCGCCCTTGCAGATGACGAAGGCAAAGACGGACTCGCCCTTGGTGTCGTGCGGGCGCCCGACCACCGCGGCCTCGGCCACCCGCGGATGCGCCACCAGCGCGGATTCGACTTCCATGGTGCCGAGCCGGTGGCCGGAGACATTGAGCACGTCATCGACCCGCCCCATGATCCAGAAATAACCGTCTTTGTCGCGATGGGCGGAGTCGCCCGCCACGTAGTAGCGCTGGCCGAACTGGGCCCAGTAGGTGTCGATGTAGCGCGCGTTGTCGCCCCAGATCGTGCGCAGCATGGACGGCCAGGGCTTGGTGACCACCAGATAGCCCCCCGCATCCCGTCCCTCCTCGATCGGAACCCCATCCTCATCGACGATGGCAGCGGCGATGCCCGGCAGCGGCCGGGTGCAGGAGCCCGGTTTGGTCGCGGTCACCCCGGGCACCGGCGAGATCATGATCGCGCCGGTCTCGGTCTGCCACCAGGTGTCCACGATCGGGCAGCGCTGCTTGCCGATCACCTCGTGGTACCACATCCAGGCTTCCGGATTGATCGGCTCGCCCACCGTGCCCAGCAGGCGGATGCTCGACAGGTCATATTTCTGTGGCCATTCCTCGCCCAGCTTCATCAGGGCGCGGATCGCGGTGGGCGCGGTGTAGAAGATGCTGACCTGGTGCTCCTGCACGATCTTCCAGAAGCGCCCCGCATCGGGCACGGTCGGCGCGCCCTCGTAGATCACGATGGTGGTGCCCACCGCCAGCGGGCCGTAGGCCACATAGCTGTGGCCGGTGATCCAGCCCACGTCGGCGGTGCACCAGAACACGTCGCCGTCGCGCAGATCGAAGACCCAGCGATTGCTCATGATGCCGCCCAGCAGATAACCGGCGCTGGAATGCTGGATGCCCTTGGGCTTGCCGGTGGAACCGGAGGTGTAGAGCAGGAACAGCGGATGCTCGGCCTCCACCCATTCCGGCGGGCAGTCGGCCGGCTGGCCGGCGACGGCATCCGACCACCAGATGTCGCGCTGCTCGTTGAAGGCCACCGCATGGCCGCTGCGCTTGAGCACCACCACCTTCTCGATGCTGTCGCAGCCCTGGGACAGGGCCTCGTCAGCGGCCTGCTTGAGCTCGACAATGCCGCCACCGCGGTGACCGCCATCGGCGGTGATCAGGAAGCGCGCACCGGCGTCCTCGATACGGTCGCGCAGCGACACCGCGGAAAAGCCGCCGAACACCACCGAGTGCACCGCGCCGATGCGGGCGCAGGCCTGCATGGCCACCACCGCCTCGGCCACCATGGGCATGTAGATCACGATGCGATCGCCCTTTTCCGCCCCCAGCGCCTTCAGCGCATTGGCGAACTGGCAGACCTCGGCATGCAGCTGGCGGTAAGTCAGCTTGCGGGTATCGCCCTGCTCGCCCTCGAAACGGATCGCGATCTGGTCACCGCGCTCGTCCAGGTGCCGGTCGATGCAGTTGTAGGACACGTTCAGGCGCCCTTCGGTGAACCAGCGGTAATTGGGCGCCTTCGACGCGTCCAGGCCGGTCTTGAACGGGGTATGCCAGCTGATCTCCTGGCGGGCCAGGTCGGACCAGAAACCCTCGTGGTCGGCCTCGGCGCGCTCGTAGGCCTGCTGCAGGCGCTGCGCCGGCCACTGCGCCTGCTCGGCGAAGGTTGTCGGCGGCGGGAACTGGCGCTCTTCCCTGAGAATGGATTCGATATCCTTGGCACTCATGGCAAGCTCTCCGCTGGGGGTCAGCCCCCAAGCATAACGCCACCGACAACCCGTTCAAGGCC
>JBFJTN010000329.1:0-3538 GCA_041625325.1 Oceanococcus sp.
ACCAATGAGAAATTCATCCGCCGCCTGGCCGGGGTGGAGCAGGCCCTGCAAAGCCAGGGCAGGGACTGGTCCGAGGCTTCCCTGGACGAGCTGGAAGCGCTCTGGCAGGCCGCCAAGCGCAAGGCGGGCGGCGACTGAGCCGGATCAGACCAGGCGGTTGAGTCCGTTCAGCGCCGCCACCCGATAGGCCTCGGCCATGGTCGGGTAGTTGAAGGTGGTATCGATGAAGTAATCCAGCCCCGGGCCGCCATTCTGCTTGGCCATGATGGCCTGTCCGATATGCACGATTTCCGAGGCGCGGTCACCGAAGCAGTGCACCCCCAGCACCTCGCGGGTGTCGGCATGGAAGATCAGCTTGAGCATGCCCACGGTTTCGCCGGCCATCTGGGCACGCGCCAGATGCTTGAAATAACTGTAGCCGGATTCATAGGGCACGCCGTCGGCAGCCAGTTCCTGCTCGGTCTTGCCCACCGAGGAAATCTCCGGAATGGTGTAGATGCCCGCCGGCATCAGGTCGAACAGCAGGTTGCGGCGCTCCGGATCCAGCACGTGGGAGAGGGCGAAACGGCCCTGATCGTAGGCACTGGAGGCCAGCGCCGGGTAGCCGATGATGTCACCCACGGCATAGATGTGGTCGATGGCGGTCTGATACACCCCGTTGACGGTGAGCTGGCCCCGGCTGTTCACCGGCAGGCCCAGTTCCTCCAGCCCCATGCCGGCGGAATTGCCGGTGCGGCCATTGGCCCAGAGCAGGATGTCGGATTTCAGCCGCCGCCCGGAGCGCAGATGCAGCACCACGTCATGCTCGCGGGCCTCCACATGGGAGAACTCCTCGTTGTGGCGGATGGTCACGCCCTGATCGCGCAGGTGATAGGACAGGCCTTCGGTGATCTCCTCGTCCATGAAGGACAGCAGCCGCCCCTGGGTGTTGACCAGATTCACCTTGATGCCGAGGTTGGCGAAGATGGAGGCGTACTCGCAGCCGATCACGCCCGCGCCATAAATGGTGATGGAGCGCGGGTGGTCCTTGTAGTTCAGGATGGTGTCGCTGTCGTGGATGCGCGGATGCGTGAAATCCAGGCCATCCGGATGATAGGGCCGCGAACCGGTCGCGATGACGATGGTCCTGGCCTTGATCTGCGCCACCTGCCGCCCCCGATGTTCGATGAGCAGGGTATGGGCGTCCTTGAAACGCGCGCTGCCCTCGATGATCGGCACATCGTTGCGCTCGTAGGCGCGGTGGCGACTGGCCACCTGGGAGGCAATGACGGTGTCGGCGGTCTGCAGCAGTTCCGGGTAGGTGACCGTGATCTGGCGGCGGAACTGGTGCAGCAGCGGATTGTTGCGCACCTCGTTCAGCTGCTTCACCGCATAGCGCAGGGCCTTGCTCGGAATCGTGCCCCAGTGGGTGCAGCCGCCGCCGACATCGACATAGCGCTCGATGACGACCGTATTCAGATGGTTCTTGGCGGCCATCATCGCGGCGCCTTCGCCCGCCGGTCCGGTGCCGATGATGGCGACATCCACGTTCAATTTCTGCACGCTCTGCGATCCCCGCGCTGCCTGGCCATGACAAAGCCCGCTATTGTAAACGCAACAGGGCGCCCGAAGGCGCCCTGTCTTATCGCAAAGCCTTGAATGCGCTCAGTAACTGACCGCGAGGCTGATGTAATTGATATCCGGGCCGTACTGGGTGTAGGTGAGTTCCACCGCACCTTCATGGCTGTAGCGATAGCCCAGGCCCAGACCCCAGGCGCTGCCAGTGTCGTCCTCGTTCAGTTCGCTGATCGTGCTCTGCACGAAACGATAGCCGACCCGCGCCATGCCGAAAAACTCGCCCGGCGTGCGGGCGCGGAAGAAGACCCCCACGGTGTTCAGGCGCAGGTCGTCCGGGTCCGAGGTGTTGTTGGCGCTGCTGCCACCACCGCCACCGCCGCCACCACCACCGCCGCCCAGCTGGCAGCCCAGATCGGTGATGGCACAGCCGTCACCGCCATCGCCACCGCCGCCACCAAGACCACCGGTACCGCGGTTTTCGCCCGGAATCAGGGTACTGCTCAGATCGATCTCGGCCGCAAACATCTTGGCCGGAATCACACCCACGCCCGGAATGTTGATGCCCAGGGTGAAGCCCAGATTGATGGCCCGGTCGAGGTTGTCGAAATCGGTCTCCGCCGAGGTCAGACGGATCGAGGTGAAGGTGGGATCGTAACGGTCACTGTCGGCCCAGACCGCGGAGCTGACCAGCAGCAGGGCGAGCAGGGGATAACGCAGGGGACTCAGCATGTGCCTTCCACAATTCTTGAAATGGTCTGTGTAAGACGCGCGAAAGGGCCCGAAGGTTTCAATCCAGGGCGTCGTACAGGGCGATGAACTGCTGGGTGATCTTGTGCCGCGGCTCCGAATGCACCAGCGGCACGGAGCGATCATGCGACTCCTTCAGCTTCACGCTGCTGCCCAGGCGGGCGTCCAGAATCGGCATGCCCTCGGCCAGCAGCTCGTCGATCAGGCGCTGGGGCAGCTTGGCCCGCGGCTGGAACTGGTTGACCACGATGCCCTCGATCTCCAGCCCCTCGTTGTGGTCAGCCTGGATCTCCTCGATGTTCTCGTGCAGCGTGTACAGCGCCTGACGGGCAAAGTCGTCGCAGTCGAAGGGGATCAGGCAACGGTCGGCCGCGATCAGCGCCGAGCGGCTGTAGAAATTCAGCGCCGGCGGGGTGTCGATGTAGATCGCCTCGAACTGGTTCAGGCGATCCAGGGCATTGCGCAGCTTGTAGATCTTCTGTCGGGACTCGAGCTTGACGATGAGATGCTCGAGATCGGGATGGGAGGCCACCACATACAGGTTCTCGAACGGGGTGGCGGTGATATGCGGCTCCAGGCCCGCGGCCTTCAGGCTGCGTCCCAGGGTGGCCTCGAAGAAGTCGGCCACCCCGCTGGCCGCCGGTTCCGGTGCGCTGCCCAGCAGGTACTGGCTGGAGTTGCACTGCGGATCGAGGTCCACCACCAGGGTCGGCCGCCCGCGTGCGGCGCTGATCGCCGCCAGGTTGCAGACGATGCTGGTCTTGCCCACTCCACCTTTCTGATTGAACACGACGCGGCGCATGTGCGGTCTCCTGTGCAATTGGCCCGGGCCGGAAATTGCGCTGCATGGTAGCGCATGCAGGGCAGCGCTTGGCACAATCCCCCCAGTTTTGAACAAGCACAGGCCGTGCCCGATTCCACCGAAACCCGATCCGACACTCTTCACCACAAACTGCTGGGGGAAACCGCCCGCATCAGCTGGCCGGAACTGGAGCGCCTGTTCGCCTCCGGCCGCCTGGTCAGGGTCGGCCCCGAGCTGGACCTGATCGCGGTCGGCGAGGCCATGGCCGCGGACGACAGCGCCCGGCTCAAGCGCTGGATGCAGGCCGATCAGGCCGGCCTGCTGGATGACGAGACCGCCCGCCGCTGGGCGGACAACCCCGACTGCGAACTCTGGGCCCTGGTGATCAGCCCCTGGGTGCTGGTGCAGGAGCGTGGGCCGCATAACCAAGGC
>JBFJTN010000330.1:0-3537 GCA_041625325.1 Oceanococcus sp.
GCCCCGGTGGATCTCGACGTGCTGGCGGACCGCCATGTGCTGGGGCGCACCCTGGCCGACGGCAGCATCGAGAACATCTTCACCCTCAAGCTGAGCAACAAGACCGGCGAAACCCGGCAGTTCACCCTCTCCGCGGTGGACGAGGACGGCACGCCCCTGCAACTGCAGCCGGATCAGGCCCGGGTCGGGCCCGGCCTGACCGCCGCGGTGGTCCTGTCCGCCCGCCTGCCTCCGGGGGCCTTCAGCCTGCCGACCCGCGGGGTCCGATTCACCGCGGTCAGCCGGGATGAGCCCGAACTGCGCCAGTCGGCCTCCGCACGTTTTGTCACGGGAACACGATGAGCACCCCACCCAAGAATTCGCCCTGGAGTCTGGAGCTGGTGATCACGATCGCCTTGCCGGTGAGCGCGGTCGTCGCCGGACTCATCACCCTGTGGATCGCCAGCAGCCATGGCTACACTCCCAGTGCGGTCGAACTGGACCGTTTCGCCCGCGATGTCGTGGCGCAGGATGGCGCGCCGCCATGAGTCACTGGCAGGTCTTTGATCAGCTGCTGGACCAGGTCAGCCAGCCGGTGGCCAACGGCCGTCGGGAGATGCTGCTGCGGGTCGAGGGCCTGCGCTGTGGCGCCTGCGTCCGGCGCCTGGAGCGCGCCCTGCCGGCCGGTCCGGTCGAGGCCCGCGCGGAGGTGGCCTCGGGCAGCTGTCTGCTCAACTGGGACCCGGCGCGGCTGGCCCTGTCCGATCTGCTGGCGGCCATCGACCAGGCCGGCTTTCGCCCGGTGGTGCTGGCCGACGACGCCTCCCGCCGGGTCGAGCGCGAAGAGCGCCGCGCGGCGCTCGCCCGGATCGGCGTCGCGCTGCTGTTCGGCATGCAGGTGATGATGCTGGCCAGCGGCGAATACCTGGGCGAGATCGACCCCGCCTTGCGTCCGCTGCTGCGCCATGCCCAGTGGTTGCTGGCCACCCCGGTGGTGCTGTATGCCGGCTGGCCCTTCCTGCGCGGCGGCTTTGCCGCCCTGCGGGCGCTCAGCCCGACCATGGACACGCCGGTGGCCATCGCCATCGCCGGCGCCTATCTGGCCAGTGCGGCCAACACCGTGCTGGATACCGGTGCGGTGTACTTCGATTCGGCAGCCATGTTCGTACTGCTGCTGTCGCTGGCCCGCTTTGTCGAGTCCCACGGTCGCCACCGGGCGGCGGCCCGCCTGCGCCTGCTGGCCGGCGCCCAGCCCTTGTCTGCACTGCGTCGTGAACAGGCTCGCATGGTCGAGGTGCCGGTCAGCGCCCTGGCCGTTGGCGATGTGCTGGTCGTGCCACCAGGCGCTGCAGTGGCGGCGGATGGCGAGCTGCTCTCCGACACGGCCGCGCTGGATGAGTCCCTGATCACCGGAGAAGCGGTGCCGCGCGAGCGCGGGCAAGGCGAGGCGGTCTGTGCTGGCAGTGTCAACGCCGGCCCCACGCCGCTGGAGCTGAGCGTGCGCCGCACCGGTGCGGACAGCCAGCTGTCCCAGCTGACCCGGATGATGCACAAGGCCCAGTTGAACAAGCCCCGGGCCCAGCAACTGGCCGACCGCATTGCCGGACGCTTTGTCGCGGTGGTGCTGCTGCTGGCGGCCGGGACCGGCCTCTACTGGCTGGCCAGCGGGGCGGAACTGGGCATGAGCCTGCAGACCATGCTGGCGGTGCTGGTGGTGACCTGCCCTTGCGCCCTGTCGCTGGCGACGCCGATGGTCCACGCCGCCGCCTCGACCCGGCTGGCCCGGGATGGCCTGTTGCTGGTCCAGGTCGATGCGCTGCACGCCGCCGTCCGGGTGGATACCGTCTGTCTGGACAAGACCGGCACCCTGACCACCCGGCGCATGCAGCTGCGGCAGGTCCGGCCCCTGGCAAACCTCGACGCCGAGGCCTGCTGCGCGGTGGCCTCGGGCATGGAAGCCGGTCTGAACCATCCCATCTCCCAGGCCTTTCGCGAGGCCTGTCCCGATGCGCCGGCGATGCCCTCGCGACTGGACGCCCGGCAGGGCCTGCTGGCGGATAGCGCGGACGGTTCGTGGCGCCTGCGCCGCACCGCGCAGCCCCCTGAGGCCGGCGATGAAGCGGGCCGCCATCTGCGCTGGCTGGAGCTGTCCCGCGATGGGCAGGCGGTCGCCCGCTTCGCCCTGCAGGAGGAGTTGCGGCCCGGCGCCGCCGCCCTGGTCCGGACCCTGCGCGAGCAGGGTCTGGAGGTGGTGATGCTCAGCGGCGATGGCCAGCCGGCCGCCAGCGGCATGGCCGAGCTCGCCGGCATCGGCGGCGCCCAGGGCGAACTGCTGCCGGAACACAAGCTGGCCCGCCTGGCGGCGCTGCAGGCCGCCGGCCATCGGGTGCTGGCGGTGGGTGACGGTATCAATGATGGCCCGATGCTGGCGGCGGCGGATGTCTCCATCGGACTGGCGGACGGCGCCGCCCTGGCCCAGGCCCATGGCGATGCGATCCTGATCCAGGACAATCTCGAGGCGGTCGCGGTCCTGTTGCGGATCGCCCACCGGGCCCGGCGCATCGTGGCGCAGAACATCGGCTGGGCCATCGCTTACAACCTGACCCTGCTGCCCCTGGCCATGAGCGGCGCCCTGCTGCCCTGGCTGGCGGCGCTGGGCATGGGTGGCAGCTCCCTGCTGGTCGGTCTCAACGCCCAGCGGCTGCTGGCCACCCCGGCGGCCGCGAGCCGCCTGACCCTGCCGACCCGCGAGGCGCTGGCATGAACAGCCTGTTCCTGCTGATCCCCCTGGCCATCGTGATGGTGGTGGTGGCCGCCGCTTTCCTGTTCGCCGCCATCCGGGGCGGGCAATTCGATGATCTGGAGCGCTATCAGCAGCGCATGCCTGACGACGATCCCTGAGCCGATCAGAACCAGGGGATCGGGTTGCGGCTGACGGCCACGCTGATGATGTAGGCGAACAGGGCCAGGGCGAGGCCGGTCCAGCTCAGCCGTGCAAGGATGCCGCCGGCCTGCTTCAGGGCGATGTGGCCGCACAGGATATAGGCCAGCAGGGCCAGCAGTTTGGCGGTCAGCCAGTCATCCACAAAGGGGTATTGCCGCAGCCTCAGGGCAAGCCCGACCGCGCTGGCCAGCAGCAGGCTGTCATTCAGATGGGGAATGATCCGCAGCCAGCGTGGCAATGCCGCGTAGGGACGCTGCAGGCTCAAGCCCGCGCGCAGCAGGAACAGGCCGATGCTGATCGCGACGGTGGACAGGTGCAGCAGCTTCAGATCCGCATCCATGCGTGGCCAGGACTCAGCCGCTTGGGGCTCGCGCCGACGGGCACCGCTCGGGGGGCGGCCCCGAACTGGCGGACAGGCGGGCCGGGCCATGCGGGCTTGCGGCTGCGCCGGTTTCCCGCGGGCAGGCGGCCTGGCGGCAGCGCGCGTGGGGCGGGGCAGGGAGGATCATGCCGGGCTAGAGATCGCCGCTGAGCGGGATCTTGAGGTAACGGGTGCCGTTGTCTTCCACGGCGGGCAGCTGACCGGCCCGGATATTCACCTGCAATGAGGGCCA
>JBFJTN010000331.1:0-3494 GCA_041625325.1 Oceanococcus sp.
CGACATGGGGCCCCGGGCGCGCTATCTGGGACCGGAAGTGCCCGCCGAGGAGCTGATCTGGCAGGATCCGCTGCCCCCGGCCCCGCGCAAGAGCATCGGGCGCAAGGACATCGACAAGCTGAAGGCGGCCATCCTCGCGTCGAAACTGAACGTGACCCAGCTGATCAGCACCGCCTGGGCTTCGGCATCGACCTTCCGAGGTTCCGACAAGCGTGGTGGCGCCAACGGGGCGCGCATCCGGCTGGCCCCGATGAAGTCCTGGGAGGTGAACCAGCCGGCCCGCCTGAGCCGGGTGCTGAAAGTCCTGGAAGGCATCCAGAAGGCGTTCAATGCCAAGGCCAAACACCCGGTCTCGCTGGCCGACCTGATCGTGCTGGGTGGCTGCGTCGGGGTCGAGCAGGCGGCGGCCAATGCGGGGGTCAAGATCAAGGTGCCATTCCAGCCCGGACGCGTGGACGCCCTGCAGGAACAGACCGATGTGGACTCCTTCGCGCCGCTGGAGCCGCTTGCCGATGGCTTCCGCAATTACCAGCGGGTGAATCTGGGGGTCGGGGCCGAGCATGCGCTGATCGACCGGGCTCAGCTGTTGAGCCTGAGCGCGCCGGAGATGACCGTGCTGGTGGGTGGCCTGCGCATGCTGGGCGCCAACTTCGGCGGCAGCAAGCAGGGGGTTTTCACCCGCCGTCGCGACACCCTGTCCACGGACTTCTTCGTCAACCTGCTGGACATGAACACGCGCTGGACGCCGGCGGGGGAGAATCTCTACGAGGGGCGTGACCGCAAGACCGACAAGCTGCGCTGGACCGCCACCCGGGTGGATCTGGTGTTCGGCTCGAATTCGCAGCTGCGCGCCATCGCCGAGGTCTATGCCAGTGGGGACGCGCAGAAGAAATTCGTCCGGGATTTCGTCGCCGCCTGGGACAAGGTCATGAATCTGGACCGCTTCGAGCTGCGCAGCGCGTAGCCGCTCGCACGGTGGCCGCCGCGGGCCCGTTCCGTGGCGGCCTCCGGGGACGATCCGGCAGAGACAGCCGGCCCTGCAATCCGGGGCCCGGGCGGCTCATCGCCGCGCATCCGGCCCGGGCGCCGGGGCACTCGAAAGCGCCAGGCCATGGTGCTCGCATGGGCCAGCTTGAAGCGGCCGAATCAGCCCAGGCCCAGCGGTTGGCCAGCGCCTGCGTCGGGCCGGTGAAACCGATGTGGCCGGCCTTGAGCCTGCGGCAGGCGCATCAGCAATCCTGCAGGCTCACCTCCAGCGGCCCATCACTGTCGATCAGGATTTCCGCGCCGCAACTCAATCCCGCCCGCTGCGGGTGCACGGTCACACTGGCGATGTTGCTCGCGCTGATATGCAGCCGGTTGGCCGCTGGCTGGTCGGCCGGTTCCGGCCATTGCAACTGGCGCCGGGTATAGGGCGCCGGCTCGTGATTGCCGCCCTCCAGAATGCCCAGGCTCTGTACCGCAGCCAGGGCGTCGGGCAGGGCCTGCCCCAGGCCTTCGGAATAGGCATCGATGCGACCCGTGCCCAGGCCCTCGTCGCGCAGGCGCAGATCGGACAGCCAGTAGGCCTTGTCCGCGATCACGTCCACCCGGGCTTCGTCCTCGGCCGGCTTCAGCACATAGGTGATTCCGGGCGGATGGCGCGGCACGGCATCGTCGAGCAGGAAAGCCGCGCCCGGTGCGTACTGATCATTGGTGGACGGGGTCAGATGGTCCCAGGTCTCGAAGCGATAGCTGTCGAGACGGTAACCGAGATCCAGCAGGCTGCTGATGGTCTCTTCGGTCCAGGCAACATTCTGCAGTTCATCGAACAGGCTGGTCCACATCATCACCGGCACGTTGCGCAGCGAGGGCAGCAGGTCGCCATAACTGGTGGTGGCGGCCACCACCGGCATGATGCGGGCGAACAGGTCCGGATAGCGGGTGGCCAGACGGAAGCTGCCGATGCCGCCCATGGAGATGCCGCTCATGGCCACCCGCTCGGGGTTCAGCGGGTAATGGCGGGCCACGTCCTGCCAGACCTCGAACACGTCCGCCTCGGCGACATCGAAATAGAAGCCGTCAGGGCCGCGGCCGGCCGGGGTGACCACGATGCTGCCGGCGCCGCGTTCGCCGAGCTGGCGGGCATGACGTGAGCCCAGGTACTGATTGAGATTGGCGGACAGCGCGTGCAGCAGCAGGGTCAGGCCGTAGCCCTCCGGTGGCGGGGGATTGTCCGGCACATAGACGGCATAGGGCTGCAGCTGCCCGATCATCGCGCCATCGCAGGGGCGCGCGGCAGAGACGCCGCCGCACTGGCTGGCGTAGTCGACACCCTGGCCGAAGCTGAAACGGCTGGCAAAGATGCGGTTCATGAAACCGGCGCGAGGGACGCCGGATTCGTCATCGATGCCCTGGACCAGTCGCTCGAAGTCGACGCGCACGTGAAAGGCGCTGACATCCCCATCGCGCAGGGCATCGGCCTGCAGTCGTTCGCGCCACCAGTGGGCCTGAGTGCGGGCCAGCACCGCGGCGTCTGCAATGCTGCGGCCGCTGAACACGGTGAAATCCGGCGTGGGCTCGCTGCTTCGAAAAGCCATGTTGAACAGGGCGGAGCCGCCAGGCGCAGCGCCGCCGGGTGTGGTCACATCAGCGCTGGCGGCGGGCTGCAGATAGCGCTGGCCCTGCGCATCCCACAGGCCGAAGCCGGCGGCAAGCCGGACCGGTTGGCCGTCCGGGCGCCAGGCCGAATGGGGCAGGGTGATGTGGTACTGCCTGCGCAGCAGGTCGATCTGCAGGCGAGGGCCCGGAATGGCCTGCAGGCTGCCGGCCTCCAGCAACTCCACGGACTGCCCCTTGACGCTGAGAAACCAGCCGGCGGGCGAGCGAACGCCCGCCTCATAAGGCCAGTCCACGACATCGGGGGAGTCTCCGATGGCGATGGTGAAGGCCACCCGGTCGGGGTCGAGCAGGCTGTTCAGGGTGATACGGAAGGCGGTGGCATCGGCCAGCGGGCGAACCCGGAACTCGACCAGGTCGGCGGCGTTGTTGGCGTAGACCGGGTCCTGCGGGTAGCTGAGGCTGCCGGCCTTGGGCGAGAACAGATAGGCACTGGCAGCCTGCGGGTCCTCCGGATCGGGCAGGCCGGCGGCGCCATGATCGTCATACAGCCAGTCCTGATAGAGAAACTCCCCGCAGCGGTAGGCGCTGGCGCCCGAGATCAGGATGGGCGGGGCCTGCCAGTGGCCGGTGTTTTCCAGCTGCGGGGCGGCTTCGGGCTCCGCGTAGAGCACCGCGGGTCCCGGCCGGGGTTGCAGCGTCCATGGCAGCGAGCTGGCGCGATGATCTGCCACCAGCCGCTCATGGCAGCGTTCCGCCTGTTCGGTCGGCGGTGCGGAGGACTCCGCGCTGCTCAGCGGGCGACCTCCCTGGCAGGCACTGGCTCCCAGCAGGACCAGACAGGCGGCGGTGGCATGAGGCAGCTTTGGCATGGGTGTCTCCTCCCTTGCTCTGGA
>JBFJTN010000332.1:0-3486 GCA_041625325.1 Oceanococcus sp.
CGACGCTGGTGGCGCCGAAGGCGGGAGTGATGCCAGCCAGGCCAAGGCCTGTGATGAGGAGCAGCTTGCCGAAGCTAGCGGCCATCAGGCGCGATCAGGCCTTCCAGCTGCCGCAGGCCGCCATCCAGGCTTTCGGGGTCTCGGCTGCGCAGGGTCACGTGGCCCAGCTTGCGGCCCGGGGCCGGCGCCTTGTCGTAGACGTGCAGATGGGCGCCCGGCACCGCCAGCACGGCGTTGGATGAGGCCGGCAGCTCGCCGATCAGATTCAGCATGGCGGTGCAGCCCAGCGGATCGGTGCTGCCCAGGGGCAGGCCCAGAATGGCCCGCAGATGGTTCTCGAACTGGCTGGTCTGGGCGCCTTCTATGGTCCAGTGGCCGGAGTTGTGCACCCGCGGCGCCATCTCGTTGGCCAGCAGCTGACCATCGGCCTCGAACAGCTCCAGCGCGAGCACGCCGACGTAGTCAAAATGAGTCAGCAGGCGCGTCGCATAGTCGCGTGCCAGGGCTGTGCTGGGGTCGGCTTCGCGGCAGTGCGAGCTGTGCAGG
The DNA here is from genome assembly GCA_041625325.1 of Oceanococcus sp. Classification (GTDB taxonomy): domain Bacteria; phylum Pseudomonadota; class Gammaproteobacteria; order Nevskiales; family Oceanococcaceae; genus Oceanococcus. The sequence goes on from JBFJTN010000332.1 coordinate 547, forward strand.
ATGCCGCCCCGGTGAACGTTCTCGGACAAGGGGTAGAAGGCCATCGCGCCGTCGCGCCCGCGCACGCTGACGATGGACACCTCGCGCTGGAAGGACACGAAGCCCTCCAGGATCAGCGGCACCCCGCCGAGGCGCTGCCAGGCGGCGGCGACATCTTCGGCCTGGCGCAGCACGGCCTGGCCCTTGCCGTCGTAGCCCAGGGTGCGGGTCTTGAGGACCGCCGGCAGGCCGATCTGGGCGACCGCTGCGTCGAGGTCCTCGCGGGTGTCCACCGCCGCGTAGGGCGGGGTCGGTATGCCCAGTTCGCCGAACAGGGTTTTCTCATGCAGCCGGTCGCGGGCGGTCCCCAGGGCCAGACTGCCCGGGTAGACGGGGCGGCGTTGTGCCAGCAGCGCCACGCTGGAGGCCGGCACATTCTCGGTCTCGTAGGTGATGACGTCGGATGCATCGGCCAGTCGTTCGAGGAGTTCCTGGTCATCGAAGCGGCCATGCAGATGCTGGCCGACCGCGGCCGCGCAGGCATCCGCTGCCGGATCGAGAAACACGAAGCGCAGGCCCAGTGGCAGACCGGACAGGGCCAGCATGCGCGCCAGCTGCCCGCCACCGACGATACCGACGGTGCTCATGCGGACTGTCGCGGGTCGCTGTTCTCCAGCACCCGGGCGGTTTGCTGGCGGCGGTACTGGTCAACCGCGGCACGGAACTCGGCATGCTTGTTGCCGAGGATGCTGGCGGCCAGCAGGGCCGCATTGATGGCGCCGGCCCGGCCGATCGCCAGGGTGCCGACCGGCACGCCGGCGGGCATCTGCACGATGGAGAGCAGCGAGTCCATGCCGTTGAGGGCCCTCGACTGCACCGGCACGCCCAGCACCGGAAGGCTGGTCTTCGCTGCCACCATGCCCGGCAGATGGGCAGCGCCACCGGCGCCGGCAATGATCACCTCCAGGCCGCGCGTGTGCGCCGATTCGGCGTACTCGAACAGCAGGTCCGGGGTGCGGTGTGCCGAGACGACGCGTGCTTCATGCGGTACGCCGAGTTCGTCCAGGGTCGCGGCCGCATGCTCCAGGGTGTCCCAGTCGGAAACGGAACCCATGATCAGGCCGACAAGTGGCTGCATGCTCTGAAACCTCTCAGCTGCAATTCAGAATGTTTCCGGCCGCGATGTGGCGGCTACGGACGGGTCTTGCGTCATCGCCGCATCGTCATGGCCGGCGGCAGCGCCCGGGCCCGTCGGAAGCGGGCAGCCATGCAGGCGACCCCGGCGAATCAAGGTAAGCCGCCTATTATCCCTGGATCGGGACGCATTTTCGACTGTTTCCGCCCCGGCGGCCGGCCGGGCGGGTCCTGTTCGGTCCCTGTGCGGCGCCGATCGCCGTTGAGGCGGCCGCGGATGCACCGATTCCCTCACCTATAATGGCAGCTGATATGTCAAAACTCATACAGCAGCCGGATTCCCCGCAGATCGACTGCGCGCCGCCGTCGGACGGCCGCAGGCTGCGCAGCCTGCGCAACCGGCGCCGCATCGTCGAGGCCCTGCTGCAGCTGATCGAAGCCGGGAATTACGCGCCGAGTGCGGAAGCGGTCGCCGAGGCGGCCGGGGTGGGTCTGCGCAGTGTGTACCGGCATTTCAGCGACATGGAGTCCCTCTACCGGGAGATCGGCGAAGCATTGTGCGGCGAACTGGCGCCGCTGGTGACCGAGCCGCTGGCCGGGGATGGCTGGCGGCAGCGCCTGGATGCGCTGCTCGAGCGCAAGATTCAGCTGATGGACCGGGCCCAGCACCAGTTCCTGTTCGGGCGGGCGCGGCGGCATGATCTGGTCTGCGCGGCGCAGGCCCAGGCCAGGACCCGCGCCATGGAGCGCAAGGCCCTGAGCCGTATCTGGCCAGAGGCGCTGGCAGCCGACCGCGAGCTCTTCGAGGCGGTGGAGATGCTGCTCAGCTTCGACAGCTGGGTGCGCCTGCGCAGCGAGCAGAAGCTGTCCGTGGGGCGCAGTCGGGCGCTGGTCCGACGGCTGCTGGCCGAATTGCTGGACGGGCGCGACCGGGCCTGCGCTCCCGGCCGCTGAAGGCTCAGACCTTCAGCACCAGCTTGCCGTGGTTGCCACCGCTGAACAGCATGCCCAGGGCGTCGGGGAAGCTGTCCAGGCCCTCGACCACATGTTCCTTCACGGTCAGCTTGCCCTGCTGCATCCACTGCGCGATCTGCATGCCGGCCTGGGCGTATTTCTTCTGATGGTCGAACACCACCATGCCCTTCATGGTGCCGCGGTTGACCAGCAGTGACAGGTAATTGCGTGGGCCCACCGGGCGGTTGTCGGCATTGTTGTACTGCGAGATCGCCCCGCAGATGATGATCCGGCCATGCATGGCCAGGCGGGCCAGGGCCGCTTCCAGGATCTCGCCGCCGACATTGTCGAAGTAGACGTCGATGCCCTGGGGGCAGTGCTGCTTCAGGCCGGCCTGCACGTCCTGCGAGCGATAGTCCACGCAGGCATCGAATCCATACTCTTCGACCACCTCGCGGCACTTGTCCGGACCGCCGGCAATGCCCACCGCTCGCGCGCCCTTGATTTTGGCGATCTGCCCGACCATGGAGCCGACCGCGCCGGCCGCGCCGGAGACCACCACGGTCTGGCCGGGCTGGGGCTCGCCCAGGACCTCGAGTATGCCGAAGTAGGCGGTCATGCCGGGCATGCCCAGCGCGCCCAGGTAGCGCTGCAGCGGGACCAGATCCGGGTTGACCTTGTTCAGGTTCAGCGCCTTGGGACTGCCGGCGCAGTATTGCTGCACCCCGAACATGCCGGTGACATGTTCGCCGACCGCAAAGTCCGGGCTGTTCGACTCGATGATCTCGCCCACGGCAATGGCGCGCATCACCTCGCCGATGCCCACCGGCGGCACGTAGGACTTGCCCTCGTTGAGCCAGCCGCGCATGGCCG
>JBFJTN010000333.1:0-3479 GCA_041625325.1 Oceanococcus sp.
GGCCTTCGATCATGACCTGGCAGTCGTGCTCCCAGGCCAGCTTGGTCAGCTCGCCCAGGGTTTCCAGCTCGGCGAACTGGGCCGCGTCGTTGGCATCGGCCAGGCAGCCCGGGCGCAGGCCGTCGCCCAGCGAGAAGGCGACGTCGTAGGCCTTCATGATCTCGCAGATCTCGGCGAAATGGGTGTAGAGGAAGGATTCCTGGTGATGCGCCAGGCACCACTTGGCCATGATCGAGCCGCCGCGGCTGACGATGCCGGTGAGGCGCTCGGCGGTCAGCGGCACATAGGCCAGGCGCACGCCGGCATGGATGGTGAAGTAGTCCACGCCCTGTTCGGCCTGCTCGATCAGGGTGTCGCGGAAGATCTCCCAGCTGAGTTCCTCGGCCTTGCCGTCGACCTTCTCCAGCGCCTGGTAGATCGGCACCGTGCCGATGGGCACCGGCGAATTGCGCAGCAACCACTCGCGGGTTTCGTGGATGTTCTTGCCGGTGGACAGGTCCATGATGGTGTCGGCGCCCCAGCGGGTGGCCCAGACCATCTTTTCCACTTCCTCGGCGATCGACGAGCTGACCGCGGAGTTGCCGATGTTGGCGTTGATCTTCACCCGGAAGTTGCGACCGATGATCATCGGCTCGGACTCCGGGTGGTTGATGTTGTTCGGAATGATGGCGCGGCCGGCGGCGATTTCCTCGCGCACGAACTCGGGCGTGACCTCCTCGGGCAGGCGGGCGCCGAAGCCCTGGCCGGCATGCCGGTTCTTCAGATAGCCGGCGGCGGTGTAGCTCTCGCGCAGCTCGGCCAGACGGCAGTTCTCGCGGATGGCGACGAATTCCATCTCCGGGGTGACGATGCCGCGGCGGGCGTAATGCATCTGGGTCACATTGGCGCCGGACTTCGCCCGCCGCGGCGGCCGGATATGGCCGAAACGCTGGGAGCTCAGGGCCGGATCGGCCTCGCGCCGCTGGCCGAATTCGGAACTGGGCCCGCCCAGCTGTTCGGTGTCGCCGCGCTCGTCGATCCAGGGGGCGCGCAGGGCCGGCAGGCCGGCCAGCAGGTCGATCTGCGCCTGCGGGTCCTGGTAGGGGCCGGCGGTGTCGTAGACGGTGACCGGCGGATTGCGTTCCAGACCCTGGCTGCTGCGGGTGGACTGCAGGGAGATCTCGCGCATCGGCACCCGGATGTCCGGGCGCGAACCCGCCACGTAGACCCGCCGGGAGGCGCTGAAGGGTTCGCAGACGTCCTCGCGCAGGCGCTGGGTTTTCTCGACGATGTCTTTGGCAATGACGCTCATGCGGGAACCGGCTGGGAAAACGCCATAGTCTACGCCCCCCGGGGGGGCATTTCACCCGCGGGCTGCGGGTCCGGCGGGGCCTCGCGGGCGGCTTCCAGGTGCCTGAGGCTGCGCCAGAAGTGATACACGATCTGCTCGATCCAGTGCTGCAGCTGCATGAGCTCCGTCAGCAAGGCGGTGTCGGTGGTGTTGTCGGCCACGGCGGCATCGGACAGGTTCTCGTAGCGGCTGCGGGCGATGCTCTGCTTCAGGTGCTTGAGCCGGCCGGGGCCGGCCTGGGCGGTGTCGTGCAGGTCCCGGCGCACCGCGTCCAGGACTTTCAGGCAATGCTCGCGCATGTGGGTGAAGCCGGCATGACGCATGCCGGTGGGTTCCAGTTCCTCGTCGAGCAGTTCGATGACCTCCGTCAGATGGTCGACGCAGCGCATCAGGTCGATCTGGCGCTGGCGGGTCGCGGCGCTGCTGGCCTGCGGCGGAATCCGGGCCAGAAAGCCGGCGACCTGCGGCAGGGCGAGGCGGATTTCGTCCACTGCCGACCGGGCCGGTGCGGGCAGGCCGCCGAGGCGCCCGCTCATCTGCCACATCAGCCGTGTCATGCAGCGCAGCAGCGTGTCGCGGGCCGCGCGCACGGCCAGATCGGGCACCTCGCGCACACCCGGGTTCAGCAGGCCGGTCAGGCCGGTTTCCCGCTCGCGCAGCAGGGATTGCACAAAGTGGGCGATGCGCGGCGCCAGCGGCAGGAACAGGGCCGCGCCCAGCAGGTTGAAGGCGGTATGAAAGGCCGCGATGGTCAGGGTCGGATCATTCGGCGCGAACCGATCGACCAGGCCGGCGACCAGACCGGTGAACAGCGGCAGGATCAGGATGGCCACGCTGCCGGTGAGCAGATTGAACAGCACGTGGATCGCCGCGGTGCGCCGCGCCGCCACCGAGGTCCCGATCGCGCCGATGATCGCGGTGACGGTGGTGCCGAGGTTCTGCCCGATCACCAGCGCGGCGGCCTGGTCCAGGTTCAGGGCGCCGCCCGCCAGCGCGGTCAGGGTGGTGGCCACCGCCGCGCTGGAGGACTGCATGATCACGGTCATGGCAAGGCCGATGCCGACCAGCAGCAGGCGCGCGCCGAAACCGTCGCCGGCGAAGCGGCCCGGGTCGAAGCGGTCCGCCATGCCCTCCATGCCCAGCTGCAGGAAGTCGATGCCGATGAAGATCATGCCGAAACCGGCGGCGGTCGAACCGAGATGGGCCAGGCGGTCGCGGCCGATCAGGCGCAGCAGGGCGCCGGCCCCGACAATCGGCATGGCCAGCTTGGCCACGCTGAACTTCAGGCCCAGCACCGCCACCAGCCAGCCGGTGCTGGTGGTGCCGATGTTGGCGCCAACGATGACGCCGATCGAGGTGGAGAACGGCAGCAGGCCGGCGCTGACAAAGCCGATGGTCGCCAGGGTGGTGGCGCTGGAGGACTGCACCAGTGCGGTGACCGCCGCACCCGCGAGCACGGCATCGCGCGGGCGGCTGGTCAGGCGCAGCAGATGGTCGCGCAGGCGGGCGCCGGCCAGGGCCTTGAGACCGTCGGTCATCAGGGCCATGCCGAGCAGGAACAGGCCGATGCCGCCCAGCACCGTGGACACGGCGCCCCAAAGGCCCATCAGGGCGCCTGCGCCAGCCAGAACAGGGCAGCGTAGATGCGGATGTCGACGAGGCTGCCGCCGGCGCGCTGCCGCTCCAGCCACTGCGGTGCGCTGGCCAGCGGCACGCAATGGGTGATGATGTCCTCTTCGCCGACCCCGCCACCGTCTCCGACCCGGGTCAGGCCCTCCATTCGCAGATAGTAGGCCCACTCCGAGCTGATGCCGGCCACCGTGGGGGAGTCGAAGATGCGCCGGACCCGGGCGGCGCGGAAACCGGTCTCCTCTTCCAGTTCGCGCAGGGCCGCGTCCTCCGGGCTTTCGTCCGGATGGTGGTCGCCGATGATGCCGGCGGGCAGTTCGATCACCGGCTGCTCGACCGGCAGGCGCAGCTGCTCGACCAGCACCAGTTCGGCCTCGTCGGTCAGCGCGATCATGAAGGCGGCGCCGCCATTGGAGCGGGTGCGACGCACATACTCCCAGTGGCGCCGGCGGCGCAGTTCGAGGAATTCGCCGCGGTGGAGCAGGTTGCTGTCACTTGGCTTCATGTGCCGGCCTTGAAC
>JBFJTN010000334.1:0-3469 GCA_041625325.1 Oceanococcus sp.
GGCCAGGGCGCCGAGGCCGGCGCCGATTTCCAGCTGATGCTGGTCCAGCAGGTAGGCGCGGAAGGCGGCATCGTCGATGCCGTCCGGGATGCCGATGGTGGTCAGCGGCGGCAGACGCTCGCCCTCCGGCGGGATCGGGCTGATGCCCAGCGCGGCCAGGCCGGCGACCAGGGCCCGGTTCAGCCGGCTGTGCCGTGACCAGGCATTCTCCAGGCCCTCATCCAGCAGCAGGCGCAGGGCCTCATGCAGGCCGTACACGGCATTGACCGGCGCGGTGTGATGATAGGCCCGCTTGCCGGAACCGGCCCAGTAGCCGCCCAGCAGCGAGAAATCCATGAACCAGCTCTGTACCGGGGTCTTGCGTCCGCGCAGGGCGGCCAGGGCCCGCTCACCGATGGTGATGGGCGCGATGCCCGGCGGTGCGCTCAGGCACTTCTGGCTGCCGGCATAGACCATGTCCAGGCCCCAGGCATCCACCTCGATGGGGCAGCCGCCGATGGCCGTCACGCAATCCACCAGGGTCAGGGCCCCGGTGGGATGGACCACCTCGGCCAGGGCCCGGCTGTCGCTGAGCACGCCGGTGGAGGTTTCGGCCTGCACCCAGCAGACCAGCTTGAAGGCGGTGCTGGCGGCCAGCTTGTCGGCCAGGGCCTGCGGGTCCACCGCGCGCCCCCAGGGGAACTCCAGAACCTCGACCTCGGCGCCGCAGCGGCGCGCCATCTCGGCCAGGCGGGTGCCGAACACCCCGTTGCTGCAGACCAGCACGCGGTCACCGGGCTCCAGCACATTGTTCAGGCAGGCTTCCATCGCGCCGGTGGCCGGGGCCGAAAACGGCATGCTGAAGGCATTGTCCGTGCGGAAGACCTGACGCAGCTGGCCCTGTACCTCGTCCATCAGGGCCACGAAGGCCGGGTCCAGATGGCCGATGGTGGGCTGGGCGGAGGCGGTGAGGACGCTGGGCGCGACCGGTGCCGGGCCCGGGCCCATCAGGAATCGCTGGGGTGCTTGATACATCTGCTGTCTGCCGCATTGACGGGCGGCGAATTCTACGCAGCGGCGGGCCGACCCTCAAGCGCCGCCCGGGCCCCGTCAGGCAAGGCGATGCGGTACCATGCGGCACTTTGCTCAGCAGGAACCCGCGCCTTGATCAGTCTGCGTGCGCGCTTGTCCGCACTGGTGTCCCGCACCCTGGTGCAACCCAAACTCGACCCCCAGCTGCCCCCGGAAACCCAGCGTCGCGCCGCTGAACTGGCCGGCAAGCTGCTGTTCATGCCACGTGGGGTCACCCGGGACAGCCGCCAGCTGGGCGGCCGGCCGACCGAGGTCTTCACCCCGGAGCGTAGCGACCCGGGCCGCGCCATCCTGCACTTTCACGGCGGCGGCTATGTGATTGGCAGCCCGGCTGCGTTCCGCTCCTATGCCGGCCATCTGGCCAAGGCCGCCGGCTGCCCGGTGTATTCGGTGGCCTACCGGCTGGCCCCGGAGCACCCCTACCCGGCCGCGGTGGACGACGCGCTGGCCGCCTACACCGAACTGGCCGAGCACCTGCCGCCCGCAAAAATCGCCCTGGCCGGCGATTCGGCCGGCGGCGGGCTGTGCCTGAGCACCCTGCTGCGCCTGCGCGAAGCCGATCAGACGCTGCCGGCCTGCGCCCTGCTGGTCTGTCCGCTCACCGACCTGACCCTGTCCGGGGCCAGCATCCAGCGCAACCGCCACCTGGAGCCCATGATCCGCAAGGACTGGCTGGATATCTGCGCCGAATACTACGCGGCCGAAACTCCCCGGGACGATCCGACCCTGTCGCCGATCTTCGCCGATCTCAGCGGCCTGCCGCCGCTGCTCATCCAGGCGGCCGGCAATGACATCCTGCTCGACGACGCCCGCCGCATCCAGGCCCTGGCGCGGGACGCCGGGGTGGACTCCAAACTGGAAGTCTTCGCGGATTTGGGGCATGTTTTCCAGATGGCGCCGGGCATGGTGCCCGAAGCCAGGCGCGCGGTCGCCATGGCCGGGGCCTATATCAAGATCCGGCAATAGGGCGCCGTTACACAGGACAAGGACGATGTCGAAGGACAGGGCCGATCTGAGCAAAACCCGCCCGGTACGCATACCGAGCCAGAAGCAGATCCCGGATCAGATCGGCAAGTACCTGCTGCAGAAGGAAATCGGCCGCGGCACCTGCGGCGTCGTCTACACCGCCTATGATCCCTTCGTCGCCCGCGACGTGGCGATCAAGCTGGCCATCACCGAATCCTCCATGGATCCGGGTGAGTCGATCCAGCAGAACCGCGAATTCTTCGCCGAGGCCCACGCCGCCGGCATGCTGCATCACCCCCACATCGTCTCCGTGTTCGACGCCGGGGTCGAGGAAGGGATCAGCTACATCGTCATGGAGTTCATCGACGGCCAGACCCTGGCGGAGCTGTGCCGGGTCGAGGGCGGCATTCCCGTCGATCAGGCCGTCGACATCCTGTTCCAGTGCGCCAAGGCGCTGGATTACTCGCATCGCCGTGGCGTGCTGCACCGGGACATCAAGCCCGGCAACATCATGTACAGCAAGGACGGCACCGCCAAGATCATGGACTTCTCCATCGCCGAGGTGATGCAGGGGGAAGTCCGCCTGCGCCCCGACGCGGTGGTCGGCTCGCCGGCCTTCATGTCACCCGAACAGGTGCGCAAGCAGGACATGCGGCCCAGTTCCGACCTCTATTCCCTGGGCGCGGTGGCCTATTACCTGCTCTGCGGCGAGCCGCCTTTCGTGGCCCAGGACATCAAGAGCCTGCTGGAGATGGTCAAGCTGGCTCCGCCGCCCGACCCCCGCCTGAAGCGCCCGGAGCTGCCCGAGGTGCTGGTCGATATCGTGATGCGGCTGCTGCAGAAGGACCCGGAAGTCCGCTACCAGACCGGCCAGGAACTGGCCGCCGACCTGTCCCGCCTGCATAGCCGCCTGCGCGAGGCCGACCGGCAGATCAACCGCAGCGAGAATCGCGATTCGCTGCGCCGCCTGCGCTTCTTCAATCAGTTCGACGACGAGCAGATCGACGAATTCCTCAATGCCAGCAGCATGCTCAGCTTCAGGCCGGGCGACACCATCATCCGCGAGGGCAACATCGACAACGCCTTCTACATCATCGTGGTGGGCCAGGTGAAGGTGTCCAAGGGCGGCAAGGAACTGATGACCCTGAGCAAGGGCGACGTGTTCGGCGAGATCGCCTTTCTGAGCGCGGTCAAACGCACCGCCACGGTGGACGCCCAGACCGAGGTGCTGGCGCTGAAGATCAATGCCGCCGCGATGGAACAGGTCTCCGAAGGCTGCCAGCTGCAGTACTACAAGGTCTTCTGCGAAACCCTGATCTACCGGCTGTCGGTGACCAGCGCCAAGCTGTCCGCCATCCAGTAGCCAGCGCCCGCCGCCATGCCCATGACCCTGAAGCAGGTCGAAGAGGCCTTCGACCGGCTGGCCGCCGCC
>JBFJTN010000335.1:0-3447 GCA_041625325.1 Oceanococcus sp.
ACGCCGTTGGTGGCGAAGTTCAGCGGCTGTCCCGCCGCCTCGAACTCCAGAAAGTCACCGTAGATCAGCAGCCCGACGCGGTCACCGGGCTGCAGCCGCTCCGCCACGCCGCGCAGCGGCGCATTCTCGTGGGCGCGATCGCTGCGCAAGGGCTGGACCTGATAGTCGACCGGGAAGGGCTGGGCTTCACCGCGCTGGATGCCGACGGCGAGAAAGGCCGTCCCCACGACGCCGGGAACATCACTGGTGACGGTCAGGCTCGCGACGGGCACGCCGGCCAGCACCTGATCCGCCCCCACGACGGGATCAGCCAGCGGGACGAACTGCGGCCCGGTTCCGGCGCCCACATTGCCGTCCAGCCCGGTCACGGACGTGGGCGGAACAGTCAGCGTCACGGCCCCGCCCAGGGGTACAGCCTCGAGATCAAGACCTTCATCATCATCCAGGGACAGGCATACGCGCGGCAGGCCCGCCAGCGCCTCCTCCTGGCCGCGCAGCTTGGCATCCATGAATGCCCGGATCGCCGCTATGGTGTCGTGCACGCCGCAGGCGATGCTGCCCAGCGGCGCATTGGTGCTGAACGGGGCCGGCAGGATATGGCCATGCTGATGGGTGAGCAGCCGCACGTCTCCGCCCAGCTCGCCCAGAAAGCTGGCGCCCGACACCGCATGATTCAGCGGAAACAGGGTGTCGCGCATGCCCTGGATGAACAGGGCGTGCACCGGGTGCATGCGGTAGGGATCAGCAGCATCGCGGTGGCGTCTTTCGAATGCCGCGATGCTGTGCTCGCGGAAGTACTCGGTAATGGCGCTGCCCGAGACCAGCAGGTCTTCGCTGTATCGCGTCATGGGCAGATCGGCGGCCTCCTCACAGGCCGACTGCACCACCGCATCCATGCGCCGCTGGTCTGTCTTGGCGACCAGACAGAGGCCTGACAGCCAGGCCTTGGCCAGCACCTCGCCCGGCTGCAGCGCCTGATTGAGGTCGTACCAGGTCGCGCTGGGCGTGATCGCATCGACACGGGCGTCCCGCGCCGCCAGCAGCAACTGGAAACCGCCGCCGTAGCTGCCGCCGATCGTGCCCACCAGGGGATCGCCCGTGGCGTCGACAGCCAGATCCAGGTTGGCCTGGGCCCAGTCGAGGATGGCCATGGCGTCCACCGTCTCGTAGTCCGGATCCATCACCCGGACCGCCCCGCCGGAGTCGGCGATGCCGCGCTCGTCGAAGCTGATCACCGCGTAACCGGCATCCCAGAACGGCTTGACCTCCAGGTCCACGACCCGGGAGTACAGCGTCGAGGTGTCCGCATTCTGGTTGTTGGTCTCGGCGTCCACCGTGTCGACCCGACTGCCGCCCCAGCCATGGCTGTGCAGGATCAGCGGATAGGTCTGCCCTGCCCGGTGCTCGGGTATGAACACGGTCGCGGCGATGGCGGTGGTGCTTCCGCCCAGCAGATTGTCGGGGGCCGGCGATTCAATCGTCAGGTCCGCCGCCTGCGCGGCTACCGTTTGGCCGGCGTCGTCCGGGGGATCAGACACCTCGGCAGTGACCGAGCGCCCCCCATCACATGCCGCAAGTAGCGCAGCGCACAACATGATGTTCCCGGGCCAAGCGCTCCGGCCCGCACAGCTACGCAACATACCTGTCTCCCCATGCTTCGGGCACACGGTCGGCTGGTGCCCGGAAATTCCTGATCGATTGCGGCCCGAATGAGGGCCGGCATTGGCCTTGAGTCCATGTGATTGTCGGGCGCAAAGGACCGCGGGGGCAATCACGCAGCATGATATCCACCCTGCAGGGCATGCGCGAAGGGGCCGACTGAAGGTCCCGAGAACATGTGGACGCCGACTCCGCGACAGATGGACGCTTGCGTCGAGTTCATCGGCTGAGCGGGTTTCAATGCCCTTTTCGGCCTGCAAGCATGGGGATATCGCATTGCCGTTTCTCCCCATTCCACGGCTCAGCTGCCGCCGCTGCCCAAACGCCTCCCAGCGGGTGAGCCGTGGAACAGTATCGCGGCCGCAGCGGGCACTTTCGCGTTTTCTTCGCAATGCGGCGCATAGCGTAAACGGCGAATCCATTTGAACAAGGGCATTCCGTGCGCCCAGCGCCGCGTCGCGACACGGTTCGCAGCTGTTTTCGCCTGCTGGTGAGCAGCTGCATGATGGTGGGGCTCATGGCTCCCGTCAGGGCGGCGCCCGGCCCGGATTTCTCCCAGCTGTCCGTCGAAGAACTGATGGATATCGATGTGCAGTTGCCGCTGCGCATGAGCCGCCCCCTGTTCGCGACACCTTCCGCCGTCTACGCCCTGGATGCGGACAGCATCCGCCGTTCCGGCGCCAATTCCGTGGCCGAGCTGCTGCGCCTGGTGCCCGGCGTTGAGGTGACGCGCTTTGGCAGCGCCAAGTGGGGCATTGGCATTCGCGGCTTCAATGGCGGGGTCTTCACCAATCGGCTGCTGATCCTGGTGGATGGGCGCAGCGTGTTTTCGCCGGCCAAGATCGGCATGTTCTGGGACATGCTGGACACGCCGGTGGAGGATATCGAACGCATCGTGGTGGTGCGCGGCCCGGGCGCGGCGCTGTGGGGCTCCAATGCGATCAACGGCGTGATCCACGTGATCACCCGCCGGGCCAGCAAGACCAGCGGCGGGCTGCTCACCCTGGCCAGCGGCAGCGCCGATCAACTGGAAGCCGGCCTGCGCTACGGCACCGCGCTCTCGGACAACTGGTCAGCGCGGGCACACCTCAAATGGATCGACCGGCGGGCCGCCCAGCGTCCCGATGGCCGCAGCAACGACGATGCCTGGCAATCGCTGTTCCTCGGCCTGCGAGCCGATGGCGAACTGGCCGGCGGCGACCTGGTCAGCCTGATGCTGGAAACCCGCCAGGGCGACGGCGGCGAGGCCATTTTGCTGCCGCGGCTGGACCCGCCTCGCGGCGAGCTCGTCACCGGCGCGGTGGAATACTCCGGCAGCAATCTGCAGCTCAGCTGGCGACGCAGCTGGAATGCGAACAACGACTCCCTGTTGCAGGTGGTACTCGATCGCGTCGAGCGTCGCGATGTGCTGTTCGATCTGCGCATCGACACCGTGGACCTGGAATTTGAACACGATCGCCGTCTCGGCCAGAGCACCCGGCTGATCTGGGGCCTGAGCAACCGCATCACCTGGGACAGGCTGCCCGAGCAGTACCTGCGCTTCACGCCCAGCGAGCGGCGCTATGCGGTGCAGGGCGCCTTCGCGCAGCTGGAGCAACAGCTGGGCCGGCTGCCGGCCGACCTCATTGCCGGAATCAAGCTGGAGCGCAACGACTTCAGCGGCACCGAACTGCAGCCCAGCCTGCGGCTGGTCTGGCTGGCCGGGCCACAGGCGACAGCCTGGGCGGCGGTGTCACGCGCCGAACGCACGCCCAGCCGCACGGAGCATGACGTCACCATCGATTTTGA
>JBFJTN010000336.1:0-3395 GCA_041625325.1 Oceanococcus sp.
GGCATGGTCGGCGCCGGCATCGCCCTGTCTTTCGGGCTGGGCGCACGCCTGCAGGTCAGCAATCTGCTGGGCGCCCGCGAGGTGCGCGAGCATTACAGCCCGGGCCAGCGGGTGCGCATCGGCCAGTGGGAAGGCACCATCCTGGATATCACGCCGCGCACCGTCGTCCTGGATGGCCCGGACGGTCAGATCCGCATTCCGGCCCGCCTGTTTTCGGAGCAGGTCTCGGTTCTGCTCAACCGGGAAGAGGACGATGCCTGAATCACCGACCTTCGCCCAGCGCATCGCCCAGCGCCGGCCCGAGCTCGCAGCCCGGGTGCTGGAGCAGCAGACACCCGATGCCGCCGCCCGGCTGCTGTCGCAATGGAACGCCGCCGTTTCGGCGCGCTGTCTGGGCTGCATGATCCCGCGCGAGGCCACAATGCGGCTGCGCCTGATTCCGCCGGAGTGTCTGGCGCGCGTCCTGGCCGAGCTGAGCCCGACCACCGCCGCGGGCCTGATGCGATCGCTGGCGCAGGACGTTGTTGACGCCCTGCTGGCCGGGGCACCGGACACGGTGACCCAGCCCCTGCGATTCCTGCTCCGCTATCCCGACGGGGTGGTGGGCGCCTGGATGCAGGCCGATCCGCTGCTGCTGCCCCAGGATGCCGACGTGGCCGGGGCATTGGAGCTGACCCGCGCCAGCGGCGCGGAACTCGATCGCCAGCTGTTCGTGGTCGACCGCCAGCAGCGCTTGCAGGGCGCCGTGGCCACCGCGGCCCTGCTGCGTGAGGAACCGGCCACCCCTCTTCAGCGACTGCTGATTCCCGGCCTGTCGCCGCTGCCCGCCCGCACCGAACTTCACGCTGCCCTCGAGCATCCCGCCTGGGAACGCTGGGACCCCTTGCCGGTGATCAACCGGGAACGCAGGGTGGTCGGGCTGATCCACCACGCGGACCTGCGCCAGGCCATCCGCGAGTCGCTGTCGGCGAGCCCGCGCCAGGCACCGCTCAGCGGTTCGGTGCTGGAATTGCTGGAACTGTCCTGGCATGGCCTGGCCGACCTGCTGGATGGCGGGCTGCGCATGACCCGTGGGCAGAGCCCTCCCACGGCGCGGCGCGATGGCTGAGCCGGACGCCTCCGCCAGGGCGCTCATCGCCCAGTACCTCCGGGATTACCCGGCCGAAGCCGCGGATGAACTGGACCGACTCCCGCGCGAGGAGCGCCTGGCGCTGTTCAGCGCACAGACGGCGCCGGTCCGGGCCCGGCTGTGGGAGCTGCTGTCACCGGACACCGCCGACGGCCTGCTGGCGGAGTTGCCGGATGATCAGGCGCGATCCCTGATTCCCCTGCTCGACCCCAGCCTGTGTGCCCGTGCCCTGGGACGCCTGGACGCCAGCCGGCGCGAGGCCCTGATGGCGACGCAGGAAACCGCGCTGCGCAGCGAATTCGAGCGCCTGCTGAGCTATCCGCCGGACAGCGCCGGTCACCTGATGGACCTGCGACCGGCCGCCCTGCGCGGAGATCCCAGCGTCGCCGAGGCCCGTCGCCGCCTGGCCCGGCTGCAGCGCCGGGAAATGCGGGAAATCTTCCTGCTGGATGAACAGGGTCAGGTGCGCTGCGTGGTGGACATCCAGGACCTGGCACTGGCCGATGCCGATACCCCCCTGTCCAGCCTCGGCCATCCGCTGGACGCCGCCGTGTCCGCCATAGATCCCAGCGCCCAGATCATCGCCACCCTGGAGAAAACCGGCGCGGAGGAGCTGCCGGTGCTGGATGTGCAGCAGCGACTGCTGGGGGTGATCCGGGCGCGCAGCCTGCTGCGCTCCGCGCGGGACAACGCGCTGGCGGACATGCAGACCATGGTCGGGGTGAGCGAGGACGAACGGGCCCTGTCGCCGGTGGGCTTTGCGGTGAAACGACGCATCCTGTGGATGCACATCAACCTGGCCACCGCCTTTCTGGCCGCGGCCGTGGTCGGCCTGTTCGAAAGCACCATCGCCCAGTTCACCGCGCTGGCCGTGTTGCTGCCGGTGGTCGCCGGGCAATCCGGCAACGCCGGCGCCCAGGCGCTGGCCGTGACCATGCGCGGCCTGGCCCTGCGTGAGATCAGCGTGCGCCAGTGGCTGCGCCTGCTGAACAAGGAATTCCGGGTCGGGCTGCTCAACGGCCTGGCGGTGGCGGCCAGCACCGCCCTGGGGGTCTATCTGTGGAGCCGCAGTTCCGGGCTGGCATTGATCATCGGTATCTCCATGGTGCTGTCCATGACCATCGCCTGCATTGCCGGCGCGCTGGTGCCGGTGATCCTGACCCGGCTGCGCCAGGACCCGGCGACCTCCTCCTCCATCGTGCTCACCACCGTCACCGACGTGGCCGGTTTCTTTTCCTTCCTCGGGATCGCCACCCTGTTGTCAGGGCTGCTGAGCGCCGGCTGATCCTGCCCCGCCCCGCGGATGCTGGCGTCACATGGCGGGAGCGAAGCTCCAGTGCAGGCCGGCATAGACATGCCGCTGTGGCGCGGGCTCGAAATGCCGACCACCGAAGGCATTGATGCGCACATTGCTGAAGTAGTCCTCGTCCAGCAGATTGTTGATGCCGAAAAAGGGCCTCAGGCGGTGATCGCCCAGGCGAAACGGGCGGCTGAAACGCAGGTTCACTACCCGGTGGCTGGCCACGCCGACCGCATTGTCATTGTCCGCGTACAGCGTGCCCGAATAACTGGCTTCCAGCCGGGCGGCCAATCCTTGCGCGCTCTCCAGTGACATCCCCAGGTGAGCGAAATGCGGCGGTATGCCGGGCAGGCGACGTCCGGCGAAATCCGCCCCGCCGGCATCGACAAAGTGCTCGAACACGAAGTCCGACCAGGTGTAGGCCAGATCCAGGGACAGTCCCGGCCGCAGGCGCCAGGCCAGGGCCATTTCCAGGCCCCGACGGGACGAACGGCCGGCATTGGCATAAAAGGTCCGCCCCGGGAAGGCATCCCGTTCGAAGGGCAGCAACTCATCCTTCAGCTCGATGTGGAACAGGGCCAGTTCGGCCCACAGCGGGCCCTGCCCGTGGCGCAGACCCAGCTCGTACTGATCCGCGATCTGGGGCCGCAACGCGCGGTTGAAACCGCCGCTGCCATCCGGGTTGGCCAGTTCGGTGGTGCTGGGAGTCTCGAAGGATCGGCCGTAACTGGCATAGGCCACAGCCGAGGCCAGCGCATGGCTGAGTGACAGGGACGGACTCCAGGCCCGGAAACGCAGGCGCCCGGAATCATCGCCATCGTCCTGGTAGCGGTCGGTCACCTCGAAATGCAGCACATCGTGGCGCAGGCCGGCATCCAGGCGCCACCGCGCATCCAGGCGATAGCCCGCCTGCACGAAGCCGCCCAGGCTGCTGACCTGCTCATCCTGCTCGAAGACCCGCGCGCC
>JBFJTN010000337.1:0-3353 GCA_041625325.1 Oceanococcus sp.
GGCATTGCGCACCATGCTCACCAGACGCGTCGGCCACAGTTCCAGCGCACGCTGGTACTCGGCCTCGGAAACCGTTTCCCTGGTCATCGTGTGCGGCCGCCCCGGATCAGGCCGCCAGCTGGCGTCGGGCGTATTCGTCGAGATGCCATTCCAGCACCGGCAGCGGCAGACTGCCCACGCCCAGCACCGCGCTGTGGAAATCCTTGTGCGAATAGGCCTCGCCCAGCTGCTCCTGCAGAGCGGCCCGCATCCGCAGTATCTCCTCGTCGCCCAGCTTGTAAGCCAGCGACTGGGCGGGAATGCCGCAGGAATAGCGCAAGGTGTCGGAGGCGATTTCTCCGTCGTTGCAGTAGCTGTGCTCGCGCATGTAGTCCTGCGCCTGCTCCCAGCTCCAGCCCAGAGCGTTCATGCCGGTATCCACGACCAGGCGGCAGGTCAGGAAGGCATCGAAGATCAGCCGGCCGTAGTAGTCGTACGGATCATCGTACAGGCCCATCTCGCCGGTCAGGGTCGCGGCGTATTCGGCCCAGCCTTCGTTGTAGGCATTGACGAAGGCAAAGCGCCGGATCGGGTGGACCCGGGTGTTCGCGAACTGCAGGGTCATGTGTAGATGGTGACCGGGCACCAGCTCGTGGAAGGTGAGCGAGGCGGCGCCGACCACCGCCTGGCTGTCCAGCTTGGAGCCGTTGTAGTGGTACAGCCCGCGCGGCTCGGACGGCGATGGCCCCTCGTAGTAGCCCCAGGTCATGTTGCTCTCCAGGGCCGTATCCAGGCGCACCAGATCGTAGGGCGCCGGCGAGCGCTGGGCGAAGAACTCGTCGAAGCGGGCTTCGACCCGGTCCTTGTGCCGGCGCATCTTCTCGCCGATCTCATCGGCATTGGCGGCCACCGCGCCGGGCTGCTGTTTCAGCCAGGTCCGGAACTCATCCGCCGTGCCGGAAAAGCCCAGCTTGTCCCGGACCCGGCCCATCTCGGCCTCGATCCGGGCCATGCGCGCATGACCCGCCGCATGCACCTGCTCGGGCGTCATGTCCATGGTGGTGTGCATACGCACCAGGTCGGCATAGACCTCGCGCCCACCGGGCAGCTTGTCCATGCCCACGCCTTCCGGCGCCTGCGCTTCGTAATCGGCGTCCAGCTGATCGATCAGGGCCTGGAAGGCCGGCAGGATGTGCTCGTCCACGCGGCGGTCGACCTGACGCTTCAGCGCCGCGGGCCCGGACAGCGCCGCGATGCGTTCATCGCTGACGCGGTAACGCGTATCCGCGGCCGCCTTGAGCCCCGCCAGCAGGCTGCGCACCCCGGGCAACTGGGGCTTGTGGATGCGGATGCCGCGCTCGGCCTGACCTTCGGTGCGCTCGAAGATCTGGCGCAGCAGCCGGGCGATATCCGCCAGCACCGCGAGGTACCGGTCGCCATCGCTGTCCCTTTCGAAGCGGTACTGCGACACGGACGCGTTGAGGCCGTTGAACAGGAAGCCGCCGGTATAGGCCGTCTGCACGAAGGGCCCGCCGAACATGATGCCGGAGACATCGAAGTACACCCAGTAACGCCCGGCGTCCTTGACCCAGTGTTCGGCGTAGTAGCGCAGCAGCCGGGCCGTCAGCTGGGACTCGTGGCCTGCCTGCTCCAGCTCGACCGAATCCAGCAGCTCGAGGATGGTCCTGGCGCGATCGCTGCGCTGCTGGGCCGCGGCCTGGCTGACCTGCGGAATCGAGCCCGCTCCCAGCGCTTCACCGGTCGCATTGCGCGCCCAGAAACTCTGGCTCATCGGCTGCCAGGCCAGATCCGCCGCGTGGGCGATGGCTTGCTCTGCCCGCTCGGCCGCGCTCAGTTCATACAGACTCATATCAGATACCCTCTGCTTTGCAGGCCCGGCGCGGGTCGCCGCAGGCCTCGGCCGTACCATCGGCCAGGAAATGGATGCCTTCGTAACTGCCATTGTGGAAATGGAAGGGGCTGGTCAGATGCAGCGACATGCCGCGCGCCTTGAGTTCGGCGTGCATGGCCGGGCTGCCGCAGTCATGTTCCATGTAGAAGGTCGGCGGCAGCATGGGATTCGTCATGCTGGCCATGGACTGGCTGCCGAAGCGTGGCGTGTGGACGGACTGCTCGATGTCCATGCCGAAATCCAGGATGTTGACCGCGTTCTGCACGCAGTTCGGCAGCAGGCCAATGCTGGGCGAGCCGGCCGCGAGCACCGGCCTGTCGTTCTCATCGAAGATGATGTGCGGCGCGACGTAGCAGGTACCACGCGAGCCCGGCTCGGGCAGATTGCGCGAGAAATGCACCCCGCCGGACCAGATGTTCACACCGTCCACGATCAGCCCGGTGGTCCAGGGCATGGACATCACCGAATGCAGGATGGTCGCGATGTTGCCCCGGGCATCGGTGACCGTCAGGTGATTGGAGCCCGGGTAGGCCGGCACCGCCCGCTCCAGGGTCTGACTGGTCTGCATCAGGGCGAAGCGCTGACGGGCGAACTCCTTGGAGACAATCAGGTCCAGCGGCAGGTTGCGGAATTGCGGGTCGCCATAGTTTCCGCCGTGGTTGAACACCTCGTGGCAGAAGCGGGTCATCCAGTACAGGGTGTCGGCGCTCTGGGTGGGATGGCCCCACTGCTTGAGCGGAAGCTGCTCGATCAGGTTCAGGATCTCGATGATATGGGTGCCGCCGGTATCCGGCGGCGGCGATCCCGCGATCTTGTAGCCCCGGTAGCTGCCGCGCGCCGGCTCGACCCAGCGCGTCTCATAGGCGTCGAAATCCTCCATCGTCAGGATGCCGCCGATGGCCTTGACCTCTTCCACGACCTTGCGCGTGAAGTCGGAACGATAGAAGTAGTCCGCTCCCTTGACCGCCAGCTGCTCCAGGGTGTCCGCCAGCTTCGTCTGTACCAGGCGATCACCGGGGTTGAGCATGCGCCCGCCCGGGAAGTACAGGTCCCGCCCTTCCTGGGTGATGCCGAGCTTGTCGATCTGCTCGAACATCATGCCGTAGAGAAAGCCATAGACCGGGAAACCGCCGCGGGCCAGGGCGATGGCCGGCGCGATCAGCTCGGCGCTGGACTTCGTGCCACATTGGCTGCGGGCATCCTCGTAGGCCGCCCAGAATCCGGGCACGGCCACCGAGCGCCCGCCGGTCATGTCCTGCGGGCCGAAGCCGGCAAGCCCGGCCCTGGGCACGTTCATGGACCCGTTGAGATAACGCGTCTGGCCGCTTTCCGCGTCGTAGACCATCATGCTCAGCACGCCGAAGATGGTGCACATATGCGGCTCGACCACCGTCTGCGCGACCGCGGCAGCCAGGGCGGCATCCACCGCATTGCCGCCGGCGCGCAGCATGTCGGTGCCGAC
>JBFJTN010000338.1:0-3282 GCA_041625325.1 Oceanococcus sp.
CTCAAACGCGACAGGACGTCGCGTCTGAGCCGACCCTGCTGGCGGGCGCGGCCGCAGGGAACCGCGAAGCGGCGCGGGGGACAGCGCCCGGAACAGGCGGCAGGGCCCGGCGTGAGCTCTCATGGAGAGCTTGCGGCAGCAGGACGAACCCAGGCGCCGCCGTTTTCCCCCAATGAACCCAGGGGGCCGTGCCGAGCGTCTCGCAGTGAGAGGAAGGTCCGCTAAGGGACACTATCCGCCGTCGTTCAGACAGGGCTCCAGCAGGTCCAGGCTCCGCTGCGCGGCGCCGCGATTGGCGCGGGCGAAACTCGCGGCCGCCTCGCCCTTCTGCCACCAGGGCACCCGGTCCGCGGCGAAGGCGACCAGAGCCTGCGAGAGCTGTTCCTCGTTCTCGACCAGACTGAGCGCACGCAAGGCCAGCAGCGCATCGGCGATATCTCGACAGCTGTCGAGGTGGGGCCCGGCGAGGATGGGCCGGGCCAGCGCCGCGGGCTCCAGCAGATTGTGCCCTCCGATCGGAACCAGCGACCCGGCGACCAGGCAGATGTCGCAGGCCGCGTAGAAGCGCATCAGTTCGCCCAGGGTATCGATCAGCAGCACCTGCGCGTCGGCGATCTCGGCGCCGCTGCTGCGGCTGACCTGTTCCAGGCCGGCAGCACGGATCTGCGCGCTCACCTCTTCAGCGCGGCGCGGATGCCGCGGCGCCAGCAGCAACAGGGCCTGGGGCTCATGCTGGAGCAATCGCGCATGGGCCCGCAGCACCGGCTCCTCTTCGCCGGGGTGGGTGCTGGCGGCCAGCCAGACCAGCGGACGCTGCCATTGCTGACGCAGGGCCTGGGCCTGCTGGCCCAGCCGGGCAGGCACCTCCATATCGAATTTCAGGGAGCCGGTGGCGTGGATTCGCGCCGCCGGCGCCCCCAGCGCGGCGAAGCGCTGGCTGTCGCGCTCGCTCTGCACCCCGAAGGCGGCCACCGTCGACAGGGCCCGCTGCAGCCGGCGCCGGCCGAAAATCGAGGGCAGGCGCTTCACGCTGGTATCGCTCAGCCGCCCGCTGAGCCAGAGTACCGGCACCTGATGACGGGCGCATTGATCCAGCAGATTGGGCCAGCACTCGGTCTCCAGCACGACCAGGGCGCGCGGGGCCAGTGCGGCAACGTGGCGCCGCATGGCTGCCGGTGTATCCAGCGGCAGCAGGCTCACCCGGGCCTGCGGCACCAGATCGGCCAGGCGCTGTCTTCCGCTCGGCGTGAAGGCGGTGAGATGCAGGGGCAGATCGGGATGTCGCCGCGCCAGCAGCCGGAAAAAGCCGGCGGCTGAATTGGCCTCGCCCACCGAGGCGGCATGCACCCAGAGCGGTCGGTCGGAGCGCGCCGCGACGTACCCCAGCCGCTCACCCCAGCCGGTCCGCCAGGCCGGCTCCCGCCGTCCGCGCCACCACATGAACAACAGTGCCAGTGGCGCAAGCAGGCGACTGAGCAGGGCGTAACGCATCTCAGGCCCGGGCCTGGTGGGGGCGCTGCACCACCGGCCCGCCGGGGCGGCATGCGCCGCTGGTGACCAGGCGGCCGACCCGGCTCATTCCAGCCTTTCCCGGTAGGCGCCGAGAAAGCGATCCCAGTCGCCGGCGTCGTAGCGCAAGGTGCCCGCGGCCTGCAGCTTGTCCAGGGAACGCCGCAGACGGGCCAGGTTGCCATCCCGCCAGCGGGTGCCGGGGCGCTGCCGGGCACGATCGAAATCGATCAGCCACCATTGATCCCGCCGGCAGATCAGATTGCGGGCGTTGAGGTCGGCATGCCAGAAGCCGGCCAGATGGGTGGCCGCCAGCGCGTCGGCCAGGGCCGCCCAGCGGCGCGGGGTCATGGCCTGACCGGCCAGCAGATCGGCCAGCGAGACCGCCTCATCGATGCGCTCCATGATGATGTCTGCGGTATAGGCCAGGCCCCGCCGGTGCAGCGCCGCGGCGACCGGACGGGGCACCGGCACGCCGGCCGCGAAGGCCTGGGCCAGCACCCGCCACTCGCGAAACGGCCGGCTGCGCTCTGGGCCGAGATAGAGATAGCCATCGTTCAGGACGCGCCCGGGCAGACCGCCACGGCGGTAATGACGCAACACCCACTGGCGCCCGGCGTCCTCGACAAACAGCGCCTCGCCGCGCCCTGTGGCCCGGCCGACGATGCGGCCCTGCCAGTGCTCCGGCCGGAACATGGCGGCACAGGGCTCGGCCAGCAGCTCGGGATCGCAGATGATCCAGCTGCTGCCATCGCGGACCAGCGAGCCGGCGACGCCGCTCATCAGCTGTAGTCGGAGTAGGACTTCTCTTCGACGATGGCCGACCCGAGCTTCAGGTTGACCTGCTTCTTCACCGCCGCGCGGCGGTCATTGGTGTAGTAGACCGACCGGGCCAGTTCGACGAACGCGGCATCGAAGCTCTTCTCCGCTTCCTTGTCGCGGATGTCGTCCTCGATCACCCAGAGCTTTTCGTTCACGCTCTTGAGTTCCGCCCGCTCGGCGGCCAGATCGGCATCCGGCACCGCCTCGTTCCACAGTCGGGTCAGCAGTTCCAGTTCGTAACGGACGTTCTTCAGCTTGTCCGCATCCTCGATGCGCTCGGACTTGATCTCCAGGATGGTGATCTTGTCCAGCAGTTCGCCCGGCGACACCGGGGCCATCACATTGTCCATGCCTCTCCCTAAACGTAGGTCAGCCACTCGGGATGATCATCCCGTTTGCCGCTGACGTGGTCAAAGTACAGGCTCTGCAATCGCTCGGTGATGGGCCCACGGCTGCCGGCGCCGATCTGGCGGCCATCCAGCTCGCGGATCGGCGTCACCTCGGCGGCGGTGCCGGTGAAGAAGGCCTCATCGGCGACGTAGACCTCGTCGCGGGTGATGCGCCGTTCCACCACCTTGAGACCCAGCTCGGTGGCCAGTTCGAAGATGGTGCGGCGGGTGATGCCGTCCAGCGCGGAGAGCAGGGTCGGGGTATGCAGCTCGCCGTCGAAGACCAGGAAGATGTTCTCGCCGGAGCCTTCCGCCACGTAGCCGTCCACGTCCAGCAGCAGGGCTTCGTCGTAACCGTCACGCACCGCCTCCTGCAGGGCCAGCATGGAGTTGATGTAGTTGCCGTTGGCCTTGGCCCGGCACATGGTCACGTTCACATGGTGGCGGGTGTAGGAACTGGTGCGGATGCGGATGCCCCGCTCCATGTTCTCGGCGCCCAGATACGCGCCCCAGGTCCAGGCCGCGACGATGACGTGCACCTGCAGGTTGTCGGCGCGCAGGC
>JBFJTN010000339.1:0-3256 GCA_041625325.1 Oceanococcus sp.
CGAATCCGCCCGCATTATGCTTTTCCGGCAGCCGCGCGACCCATTTCACGATCCCGCGGTCTACACATTCTGAGCCCAGGCAGGACATTCCACTGTGGAGCAATTTCGCGGAACCACCATCTGCTGCGTGCGCCGCGGCAACCAGGTCACCGTCGGCGGTGACGGTCAGGTCACCCTCGGCAACACCCTGATCAAGGGCAACGCCCGCAAGGTGCGACGCCTGTATCACGGCAAGGTGCTGGCCGGTTTCGCCGGCGGCACGGCGGACGCCTTCACCCTGTTCGAGCGCTTCGAGGGCAAGCTGGAGGCGCATAGCGGCAATCTGACCCGCGCGGCGGTGGACATGGCCAAGGACTGGCGCACCGACCGCGCCCTGCGCCGCCTGGAAGCCATGCTCATCGTGGCCGACACCGAAGCCACCCTGATGATCTCCGGCACCGGCGACGTGATGGAGCCGGAAACCGAGGTCATGGCCATCGGCAGCGGCGGCAGTTTTGCCCAGGCCGCCGCCCTGGCCCTGTGCCGGCATTCGCAGCTGGGCGCCGAGGAGATCGTGCGCGAATCGCTGCGCATTGCCGGCGACATCTGCATCTACACCAACAACAACCTCACGGTGGAAAGCCTGGAGATTCCCGCATGAGCGACGTGGACAAGCTCGCCAGCCCGATGATGACCCCGCGCGAGATCGTGCAGGAGCTGGACAAGCACATCATCGGCCAGACCCAGGCCAAGCGGGCGGTGGCCGTGGCCCTGCGCAACCGCTGGCGGCGCCAGCAGCTGCCCGCCGAGATGGCCAACGAGATCACCCCCAAGAACATCCTGATGATCGGCCCCACCGGGGTGGGCAAGACCGAGATCGCCCGTCGCCTGGCCCGCCTGGCCAACGCCCCCTTCATCAAGGTCGAGGCGACCAAGTTCACCGAGGTCGGCTACGTCGGCCGCGAGGTGGACTCCATCATCAAGGATCTGGCCGACACGGCGGTGAAGATGGTGCGCGAGCAGGAAATGGCCAAGGCACGTCCGCGCGCCGAGCTGGCCGCCGAGGAGCGCATCCTGGACATCCTGCTGCCGCGGGCCCAGTCCGCCGAGCCGCAGCAGCCGGAGGCTGACGGCACCCGTCAGATCTTCCGCAAGAAGCTGCGCGAGGGTCAGCTGGACGACAAGGAGATCGAGCTGGACGTGGCCAACCGGCCCATGGGCGTCGAGATCATGGGTCCGCCGGGCATGGAAGAGATGACCAGCCAGATCCAGAGCCTGTTCCAGAACATGGGCCAGCAGCGCAGCCGCCGGCGCAAGCTGAAGGTCAAGGATGCCCTGCGCCTGCTGGTCGACGAGGAGGCCGCCCGCCTGCTCGACGAGGAGAAGATCCGCGCCGCCGCCCTGCAGGCGGTGGAGCAGAGCGGCATCGTGTTCATCGACGAGCTGGACAAGGTCTGCAAGCGCGGCGAGGTGATCGGAGGCGATGTGTCGCGCGAGGGCGTGCAGCGGGATCTGCTGCCGCTGGTCGAGGGCTGCACCGTGACCACCAAGTACGGGGTGGTGCGCACCGATCACATCCTGTTCATCGCCTCGGGCGCCTTCCATATGGCCAAGCCCTCGGACCTGATCGCCGAGCTGCAGGGCCGCCTGCCGATCCGGGTCGAGCTGGACGCCCTGTCCGCCGACGAGTTCAGCCGTATCCTGACCGAGCCGGATTTCTCGCTCACCGAACAGTACACGGCGCTGCTGGGCACCGAAGGCGTCAAGCTGGCCTTCAGCGAGGATGGCGTGCGCCGCATCGCGGAGATCGCCAGCGACGTCAACGCGCAGACCGAGAACATCGGCGCACGGCGCCTGCACACCATGCTGGAGCGGCTGCTGGAGCAGGTCTCCTATCAGGGGCCGGACTCGGAAGGCGAAACCGTGACCATCGATGCCGCCTACGTGAACGACAAGCTGTCCGGGCTGGCGGCGGACGAAGACCTGTCCCGCTACATCCTGTGAGCGGCGCGCCCAAGACCCTGCGCCTGCAGGACGAAGGCCGACGCCTGCGGGTCGAGTTCGCCGAGGAGGGCGATTTCGCCTTCAGCGCGGAGTACCTGCGGGTTTTCTCGCCCTCGGCCGAGGTCCAGGGCCATGGCCTGGCCGAGCCGCAGCTGGTCGGCGGCAAGCGGGCCGTGCGCATCGTGAAGATCGAACCGGTGGGCCGTTATGCCGTACGCCTGTATTTTTCGGACGGTCATGACAGCGGGCTGTACTCCTGGGACGGCTTCCGCCACCTCGGCAGCCAGCACGAGCGGCTCTGGGCCCGTTACCTGGAACGTCTGCAGCAGCAGGGCATGTCGCGCGATGACGATGTCGTGGCCCTGTCCGCCTTGCGCCCGAAGAACGCGCTGAAAGACGCCTGAACGCCGTCAGCGGTGGGGATGCCTACAGGGCGGGGCCCCGCGCAGGGTAAACTGGGCGGATGAGCAACAAGACCACCCATTTCGGCTACAGCGAAGTCCAGTGGGACGACAAGGCCTCGCGCGTTTCCCAGGTCTTCGATTCCGTGGCCAGCCGCTACGACATCATGAACGACCTGATGTCTCTGGGCGTGCACCGCGCCTGGAAGCGCTTCGCGGTGGACCTGGCCTGCGTGCAGAGCCACGAGCAGGTGCTGGACCTGGCCGCCGGCAGCGGCGATCTCTCCCTGGCGATGGCCAGGCGCCTGGGACCACGTGGCCAGATCGTGCTGGCCGACTACAACAACGCGATGCTGGCTCAGGGGCGGGACCGCATGCTGGACGCCGGCCACGCCGAGCGGGCCGAATTCGTCCAGGCCGATGCTGAATGCCTGCCCTTCGCCGACGACAGCTTCGATCTGATCACCATCGCCTTCGGCCTGCGCAACGTGCGCGACAAGGCCCGCGCCCTGGCCTCCATGCACCGGGTGCTCAAGCCTGGCGGGCGCCTGCTGGTGCTGGAGTTCTCCAAGCCGGTGAACCCGCTGCTGTCGAAGGTCTACGACACCTACAGTTTCGAGGTGCTGCCGCGCCTGGGCCAGGCCGTGGCCAATGATGCCGAGAGCTACCGCTATCTGGCCGAATCGATTCGCATGCATCCGGATCAGGACAGCCTGCGCCAGATGCTGGACGAAGCCGGTTTCGAGCGCACCCAGTACCACAACCTCACCGGCGGCATCGTCGCCCTGCATCGCGGCTACAAGTTCTGATGAGCATGCTGGATCAGGTTCTCGGCCCGCTGGAGGTCGCGATCAACCGGGCGCTCGGCGCCA
>JBFJTN010000340.1:0-3254 GCA_041625325.1 Oceanococcus sp.
CTTTTTCATGATCTCCTCCTGCTTGAAGCCTGCGGCCGGGGTCGGGCTGGGCTGCTGGGCGATGGCAGTGCCGGCGAGCAGCAGGCTCAGGGCAGTCAGCTGGAAGCGAAAAAGCAGGCGCATGGGGGAGTTGATCGGGGGCTGTGGCACTATGGACCCCAGGCGGGAATCTAAGTTCGGTCGTGTCCATGACGATCGCGCCGGCTCCCGTGTCCCGGCTCCGAGTCAAGAAGAGCTGTCCGGGAAAGGAAGCGGGCATGGAGAAGAGTGAAGATGCGGTCAAGGCAGCACTGCTGCTGGACCGCACGGACCGAACCGCAACGTCGCGGGTGCTGGCCGTGATTGATCGCCTCGGCATCGGCGGGGCCATCGCGCTGGCGTCCTGCATCCTGTCCCTGCTGTCGGTCAGCATCGCTTCCGCCGTGCACCACATCACCGGTGATCCGATTGGCTGGACCGGCCTGTTCAACACGGCGGTGATCCCGTTTCTGCTCGGGGTGCCGACCCTGCTGGTGCTGCTGCGCCTGTTGCGTGAACTGGCCGCCACCCGGGCCCAGCTGACCCGACTGTCCATGCTGGACCCGCTGACCAATACCCTGAACCGCCGCAGTCTGCTGGCCTACGCCGAGCGCATGCTGGAAGCCGCCGGCGACGAGCCCCTGAGCGTGGCGCTGATCGATGCCGACTGGTTCAAGCGCATCAATGACCGGCATGGCCACATCATCGGTGACGACTGCCTGCGCGGCATCACCCGGGCGATCTTTGCCCGACTGCCGCCCCGGGCGGTGTGCGGTCGCTACGGTGGCGAGGAATTTGCGCTGGTGCTGCCTGGCATGACCGAAGATGCCGCCGTCGGACTGGCCGAGGCGATCCGTGCCGATGTCGCACAGGCCTGTGCCGCGGTGGCCGGTCAGTCGGTCGGGGTGACCATCTCCACCGGGGTGGCCGGCAGCGACCGGCAGGGTGCGGATTTGCACGGCCTGCTGGGCCTGGCGGATCAGGCCCTGTACCAGGCCAAGGATGCAGGGCGCGACCGGGTGGTGCAGGCGGCGGATCTGCTCAGGTCACCAGACGCTTCGCCACCCAGCGGGTCAGGCTCTCCGGCAGCGCCCTGACCAGGCGCGCGAAGGCGGCGGCTTCCCAGCCCACCGTCCAGTGCACCCGGCTGCTGCGCGGTCCGGCCGCCACCGCCTTGTGCACCGTGCGGGCCACATCCTGCGGCGACAGCTTCACCCCCATGCGTTCGATGCTGTCGGCCCGCATGCCGTCGACCATGGCGGTGCGCACGAACAGTGGCCAGATATCGACCACCCGGATGCCGTGCGCCTCCCACTCCAGGTTCAGGCCTTCGGTGAGGCCGCGCACCGCGAATTTGCTGGCCGCGTAACTGGCCAGCGCGGGCTGGCCATAGATGGCCGAGGCCGAGGCCATGTTGACGATGCAGGCGCCCGGGGCCTTCTGCAAATAGGCGAAGGCGGCATGGCAGCCGTTCATCACGCCCTTGACGTTGATATCCACGATGCGGCTGTGGCTGTCCATGCCGATCTCCTGGAATGGACCCGAATCCAGGATGCCGGCATTGTTGACCAGCACCTGCAGGCGGCCATCCGGGTTGCCCGCGCAGAAGTCCCGCAGGACCTCATCCCAGGCGGCGCGGTCGGTCACATCCAGGCGGCCGGCCTGCACGCTGTCGGTACCGAAGCGATCCTGCAGGGCCCTCACGCCGTCCTCGTTCAGGTCATAGGCGCCCACCCGGTAGCCGGCGCCAGCAAAGTGTTCGGCGATGGCCTGGCCGATGCCGGCGGCGGCCCCGGTGATCAGGATGGAAGGGCGGGTCATGGGTCTGTCCGTGGCTGCGGGGCAGGGCAGTGTAGCGGCTTGCCGGTCAACCGGTCGCCCGGCCGGGCGTTGAAGGCGAAATGCCCGAGGACTGAACCATGCCCCATCGCGCCACCCTGTTGCTGCTGCTGCCCCTGGCCGCTTGCCAGAGCCACGAGCGCGCGCCTGCCGCGGTGACCGCCGATCTGGATGGCGTGTGGAAGGGGGTGTTCAGTGCGCCCGGGCAGCACGACAGCCTGCAGGCGCACATGCTGGATGGCCTGATGCTCAGCGTGGAGCTCAACCGGGAGCAGGCGCACAGCGCCGAAGTCGTGCTCGACGATGGTCAGCTGGCGGGTCTGTTCGCCCATCGGGGAGACGCCGGGGTTCGCGACGAGGATTACACGGTGCTGGGGGATGCCCGCGCCTACGAGCGGATCGAGGCCGATCTGCTGGGTGCCCGATCCGATGCCAGACTCAGCCTGTTCTACGACGCGCCGCAGAGTTTCGACGGCGCTTCGCTGGCCGCGCTGGCGGGTCAGTACGTGTTTTACGGTGAGTCGATCGACGTCAGTCTGGCCATCGACGGCTTTGGCCGTGTCGAGGCTTACGATGACGCGGGTTGTGCGTACTTCGGTCGCGTGCAGGTGCCGGACCGGGCGATCAACGTCTACACCGTCAGCCTGGATGTCAGTGGCTGCGCCCTGGCCGGCGATTACGGCTACGGCCTGGGCAGCCTGGAATTCGACCGCAGCGGCTGGGAGGTGCTGGTACTGCCGCTGTGGTTCGACGCGCAGGACCGGGTCGAAGCCTGGCGCCTGGAGCGCATATGAAAAGGGCGCGGCCACTGGCCGCGCCCTGAGGCATCCGGCAGTTCAGGCCTAGCTGCCCAGTTCCTGCTTCACCTTGGTGGTTGCCCGACGGGCCCGGGAGGTGACCGACTTGCGGGCGCTGCTGACTGCCGTCTTGGCGGCGTCCGCGGCATTGCCAGCCGTACTCTTGGCCGCGCTGGCCGCTTTCTTGGTGGTGGCGCGGGCGCTGGCCGTGGCTTTCTTGGCGGTGGATTTTGCCGCCGTGCCCGCCTTGCGTGCGGTGCTGCTGGCTGACTTGGCCGTGGAGCGGGCCGAGCTGGAGGCCTTCTTCGCGGTCGATTTCGCCGCCGCGCCGGCCTTGCTGGCCGTCGCCTTGGCCGTGGAGCCGGCCTTGCGGGCGGTGGTCCTGGCGCTCGTTGCCGCCTTCTTCGCCGCCGGTTTGGCCTTGGCGGCGGCCTTGGCCGGGGCTTTCTTCACCGTGCTCTTGGCGCTCGCGGCTTTCTTGGCGGCGGTGGACGAGGCCTTGGCGGCCGGTTTGCCGGCAGGCTTCTTGGCTGCCGGTTTCTTCGCCGCGGGCTTCTTGGCGGCAGCTTTGGCGGCCGGTTTCGCCGCTGCTTTTGCAGC
>JBFJTN010000341.1:0-3249 GCA_041625325.1 Oceanococcus sp.
CAGGCGGCGTACAGCACCTGGTCGCGCAGGGCCAGGCCGGTGAAGTTGCATTCGTGCGCGTACAGCGGATCGGCCAGGCTGCCCCCGGTGACGAAGCGAATCTCGAACACATTGGTGCCGCCGCTGACGAACAGACGGCCGCCATCGGTCAGCAGCAGGTTTTCCGCATCCGGGATGGCCAGATCGAAAATGTATTTGTCGCCGCATTCGGCGGTGACGCACAACTCGGGCGGCGGTTCCTCCACCAGCTCCGGCGGCAGGGTTTCCCCGTCAAAACAGCCCGCCAGCGACAGCCCCAGTGCGACAAGGCCGACGCGGCCCTTACCTACACCCATCACAGCTTCCAGCCTCATCGTTATCGTTCTAGTGTATACGATGCCCGCGCGCGGCAGCGGGCAGAAAAACGCCCGCGCGAGGCGGGCGTTTTTTTGAAACCGTTCAGCGCCGCCTGCGCCAGACGAGGAGCAGGGACAGGAGCAGCAGCGCGCCGCCGGGGGCGCCACCACGGACATCCAGGCTGCGGCCGGCAGGGTCGGCATCGGCATCATCGCTGCTGGCCACCGCATCCACCGCGCAATGGCTGACCGTGACATCGTCCAGGTACCAGCCCAGATTGCCATTGCAGCCGTCCTGCCCGAATTCGAAGCGGAAGCGGATGCGGTCACCGGCCGCGGCGCCCAGCGCGGCCAGATCGACCAGACTGGTGCCCCAGTTGCTGAAGGACTCGCCTTCGTCCGAGCCGGACCAGGCGGCCTCTCCGGCCATCGGATTGGTGTTGCCGCCGCTGATCAGGCCCAGCGGATCCGGCACCGCGCCGGCGCCCGTTTCCAGGCTCGTGTTGTAAGCGTTGTGGACAAAGGCTTCGGCCGGCACGATGGCGAAATCCCCGCCATTCACGCTGAACTTCAGATTGCCGCCGTCATAGGCGAATTCGGACTGCATGAGGTGGTTCAGCGACAGGGTCGAGGCAGCGTCCTGCAGCACGATCTCCGGGCTGTCCAGCCGGAAGCTGGCCGAAATGTCGCCGCCCGGCGCACAGCTGCCGCCCAGGGAATTGGCGATGAAGGCGGCATGGCCCTGATGGGGGGCGGGCAGGCTGTCGACGACCTCCCAGCGGATGTCTTCGCTGCTGTCGCCGGTGATGTTCTCGCTGAGTTCCCATCCGGCCGGGATCAGGCCGGTTTCCCAGTCTTCGGCAAACACCGCCACCGGGCTCTCACCGGCCGCGCACAGGGCCGGGGTGCTGGACTCCGGCTGCAGCAGCGGCTGGTAGTTGCACTTGGCCTGCACGCTTTCGCGCATCTCGGTGGCCAGCATGGCGGCTTCCACGGCCGCGCAGGTCCCCGCATCGATCCGGTCCGCGGAAGGCTGGCCCAGCACGTCATTCAAGCCCGCGCCAATCAGGTCCTGGCAGGACTGGGCCAGGGCATCGGCGTGCTGCGCGAAGTTGGTGCTCGGCACCTGATAGTGGGTCATCGCGTGGAAATAAATATGCGCGGCCCGGGTCATGCCGATGGCGGGGATGGTCACGCCATTGAACGCCTTGCCGTCCACCAGCATGGCGTAGGCATGGTTGGGCACGCCGGAGTTGGTGTGCACGCCACCGCCGTCGCCGCTGCCGCAGTAGTAGTTGGGCGAGCTGATCACGCTGCCGGGGGAAGGCCCGTTCAGCAACGGAATGGTGGTGCCCGGCACACTGCCGAAGCTGTCCGGATCCCACATGTCCCGGGCCAGCGCCAGGGAGGCCGCTTCGGTCAGGTCTTCACCGATCACCCAGCGGCTGCCACCGTTCTCGTAGTAGTCGCCCTCGCTGAGATTGACCCCCAGCGGACCCTCCAGGCCATTCACCAGATCGTAGGTCTCGCCGAAGATGTCGGAATAGGACTCGTTCAGCGCACCGGACTGGTACTGATAGATCAGACCGTGGGTGTATTCGGTGTAGGCGTGGCTCCACTCATGGCTGACGATGTCGTCGGCATCGAAACCGGGGCAGTAGTTGGTGGAGTCGCCGTTCCAGTAGGCATTGGGGCAGGCGTCGTTGATCAGGTAGACGCTCTTCTGAACCTGCTCTTCGGCGGGCAGGGCGCCATCGTCATAACCCTCACGGCCGAACAGGTTGCGGTACATCTCGTAGGTGCCGCCGGCGAAGATGTACAGGTTGTCGGTGGGCGCGCGCGGGGCCCGGGTGGCCGGGTCGCTGCCCACGTCGCCGCTCAGGGCCGGGTCTGCGGGCGCATTCACCGCACCCTCCGTGATCACCGGCGGCAGGTCCTGGTTCGGCGTGTAGATCTCCCGGTTCTTGAGGCTGTGAATCTCGTTGATCCGGTTGATCACACGGCCATTGGCGGCGTCCAGGATCACCCGTTCACGCAGGTCGCCGGCGAGACTGCGCAGCATGACCTCGTAGGCCAGATAGTTGTGACCCACATAGCCTTCCAGCAGTCCCGAGCGATAGAACATCAGCCGGGCGGATTCGACCGCAAAGCTGGCGCCGGGATGGTCCTTGGCCAGCAGGCGCCGGGCGATGTCCTGCAGTTCGCTGGTGGGCAGGCCGGCCGTGGTGGGCAGGCTTGCCAGGTCGGGGATGAACACGCCGGAGACGCCGGTGATGCCGAAATCGTTCATGTGCACGACCAGCCGGGCGCCAAAAACCGGCAGGCCGGCCTGACGCTGGTCCAGATGGACATGGCGCCCGCCGGCACGGTCGACCGACACCCGCTGCAGCGCCAGCTGGTCCGTCGTGTCGCTCAGCCCGAGCAGCGGCCCGTAGCGGTCGAGGAAGCTCAGTGCCCGCAGCAGCGGGTCCCGGTTCGCATCGTCGCTCAGCAGCAGGGCGCCACGCTCGGCGCGCAGCAGGATGTAACTGGCACTGGCCTGGCTGCGCTCGATCAGCTGGCCGCCGCTGTTCAGCAGCAAGCTGTCGCGCAGGCTGTCGGTGCTCGGTTCGCTCGACGCCTGGGCGACACTGATGCTGCCCAGCAGGGCAAGCGCCCCGAGGACGGAAAATCGGATACTCATGGATTCAATCCCTTGAATGAAAAAGGCCTGTTCGGCCCGCTTCCTTGCGCGGACACCCCTGCCAACACGACGGGGCAGGCGCGATGGTTCCCTCATCGCGCCCGCCAGACGGCGATGGGGCGGAACTAGAAGGCGTCCGCCTCCAGCGCCATCATGGTTTCGGCGCCGCTGCTGAGCTTGGCCAGCAGGCTGCTGTGCTCGCTCACGTAGCGTTCCATGAAGAAGCGGCCC
>JBFJTN010000342.1:0-3137 GCA_041625325.1 Oceanococcus sp.
GCCATTGCCAAGGCCATTCTGGACATGGGCGCGGCCGACCAGGCCTTCATCGACGCCCACACCGAAGGCTTTGCCGACTGGTGCGCCGATATCCAGGCCGCCAGCTGGGATGAACTGCTGGAGCGCTGCGGCCTGAGCCGCGATGAGATCGAGGCGGTGGCCCGGCTCTACGCCAAGTCGCAGCGCGTGATCTTCGCCTGGGGCATGGGCATGACCCACCACATCCACGGCAGCAGCAACGTGGAGATGATCGCGAACCTGGCCATGCTGCGCGGCATGCTGGGACGACCAGGCGCCGGCCTGCTACCCCTGCGCGGCCACAGCAACGTGCAGGGCATCGGCACCATCGGGGTCAAGCCCGTGCTGCCCGACGACGTGCTGGCCAATATCGAAAGAGAATTCGATGTCCGCCTGCCCCGCAGCCAGGGCCTGCACACCCTGGCCGCGCTGGATGCCGCCCATGCCGGCCAGATGGACGCGGCCCTGATGCTGGGCGGCAACCTCTGGGCGGCGACACCCGACAGCCACTGGGCGACCGAGGCCTTCCAGCGCATCGGCTTCAAGCTCTACCTGACCACCACCCTGAACCAGGGGCATCTGCATGGGGTCGATCGTGGCGAAGCGATGGTCCTGCCGGTTGCCGCGCGCGACGAGGAGCCGGCCCCGACCACGCAGGAGTCCATGTTCAATTACCTGCGCATGAGCGACGGCGGCATTGTGCGCCTGGACAACGTGCGCTCCGAGGTCGAAATCCTGGCCGAGCTTGCGGCCGGCCTGCTCCCCGATGGGCCCATCGACTTCCGCCGCTTCGGCCGGCACCGCAACCTGCGCCAGGCCATCGCCCGCACCGTGCCGGGCCTTGAGGATCTCGCCGCCATCGATGAGACCCGGCAGGAGTTCACCATCCCCGGGCGCATCCGGCACAGCCCCCGATTCGACACCCCGAGCGGCAAGGCCCGCTTCCTCGTCCAGGAGCTGCCGGATACCCCGCGGGACAGCCCGCACGCCTTCACCCTGATGACCCTGCGCAGCGAGGGCCAGTTCAACTCCATCATCTACGAGGAGACGGACAGCTATCGGGGCGTGAAGGACCGCTGGAGCGTGCTGATGAATCCCGCGGACATGCAGCGCCTGGGGCTGCGCGAGGGACAGCGGGCCGACCTGCGCTCCGATCATGGCCAGATGCGCGGCCTGCGGGTCCAGGCCTTTGACCTGCCCGAGGGCAATCTGGCCGCCTACTACCCCGAAGCCAATCGGCTCACCGGCCGCACGACCGATCCGCGCAGCCATACCCCCAACTTCAAATCCGTGCCGGTGAGCATTGCGCCTGCCGCGCCCGGCATGGACCGGCACACCGCAGACAGGGACACGAGATGATGCGCAATACGCCACGGCAAGCCGCCCGCCCGGATCTGGTCCTCACCGCTCAGGGCGCCCGAACCGCGGCCCTGCGACGGGCGCACAGGGCGACCTGGCTGGCCGCCGGCACGCTGCTGATCGCGACCCTCCCCGCCCTGGCCCAGGATGAGCTGGACGCCCTGTTCTCCGATGCACCCGCCAGCCAGCAGGATGAAGACAGCAACGAGCAGAACAGCCATGCCGGGTCCGAGCGGCGCCAGGCACCCGATGAACAGGAGCAGCCGGACAGCACCACGAACACGGTGGTGCTGGACCCCGAGGCGGTGGAAGCCCCGGCCGCCCGCGACAAGCCGGCCGCCATCGAAGAGATCATCGTCACCGCGACCAAGCGCGAAGCCAGCAACCGCGAGCTGACCCAGACCGTCGATGTCATGACCGGCCAGAAGATCGAGGAAGCCGGGATTCTGGACATCACCCAGCTGATCGAAAGCATCCCCGGCGTCAACATCATGGACGATGACAGCTGCCTGGGCTGCCCGCCCGCGATCACCATCCGCGGTGTCTCATCGTCACTGACCACCAATGGCACCGCCGGCCTGTACTTCGACGAGGTGCCGCTGAGCGATGTGGGCTACGCCGTCGCGACCCCCGATGTCAGCCCCTTTGACCTCTCCACCGTGGAAATCCTCAAGGGGCCGGTCGGCACCCTGTTCGGCGGTTCCTCGCTGAACGGCGCGGTGCGTTACATCCCCAACCGGCCGGTGCTCGGCGAATGGGGCGCGCGCGCCTACACCGAACTGCGCTCGACCGACCAGAGCGAGAGCCTGAGCCGCACCGGCGGGCTGGTGGTCAACGCGCCCTGGGGGGATTCCTGGGCGGCCCGGCTGATGCTGGAACGCCAGGACCTGGCCGGCCTGGTGGACAATCTCAATCCCGCCGTCGACCGCCGCGATACGGACACCAAGGACCAGCAGACCCTGCGCCTGGGCCTGAGCGCCGCGCCGCTGGACCGGCTGAAGCTCGACCTGACCTACCTCGATCAGAACACCCGCAATGGCGACTTCGGCCTGGTCCAGCTGGACGACAACCCCGAGCAGGATTTCCAGAAGTACGCCGGCGCCATCCCCTCCACCTCCGACATCGATGTGCGCATCCTCGAACTCAAGGGCGCCTGGGCCTTCAACAGGGCGGAGCTCAGCCTGACCCTGGGCTGGGCGGACAAGGCCATCTACTCGGAAGTGGATTTCGGCGCCTATCTGACCGGCAATCCGCCCGAGACCGCGCCGACGACACCGGTGGTCTTCGCGGTGCTGGACGGCTGGGCCAAACCGCGCTCCCAGGAACTCCGGCTGGTCTCGACCGCCCCCGGCAACTGGGACTGGACGGTCGGCCTCTACAACTATGACAACACCTTCCTCGTCGATGCCGAATCCAGCTCCGGCGGCAACCCGGCCACTGCCGCTTTCACCGCGCTGGCCAACCAGCTGGGGTACCACCAGAACCTGTTTGCCCAGAACGGCGGCATCGAATCCATCAGCGCCCGACCGGCCGGCACCGCCGGCGAGCGCGCCGTCTTCGCCGACGTGAGCTGGCGCTTCCATCCCAAATTCGAAGCCAATGCCGGCCTGCGCCTGTTCGAGTTCTTCTACGACGTCGACAGCCGTTACCGCGGCGCCTACTGCCTGCTGGCCGGCACCGGCTGCAACCCGACCACCCTGGATGGACAGATCCTGCTCGATGCCAAGGAGCGCGGACTGGGCCCGAAGATCAGCCTGCGC
>JBFJTN010000343.1:0-3131 GCA_041625325.1 Oceanococcus sp.
CCGGCCGCCGCGCAAGCGGCGCCGGGGGCCGCGGGCCTTTCGGGGCAGGCCGTCAGCTGCGCCTATTGATGCGCCGCCCGCTACTGCGCTGCCTCACACCCGCCCAGGCGCTGGCCGCCGGCAAGGCTTCGATGAGCAGCCGGTCGCCCTGCTGGGACAAGTCCACATGCCGCAGGACCGTCATGCCCGCCAGGACCTCGTCCCCTCCCCTCGCGGGGGTGATCGTTCCGCGCACATGCTCGAGAGGGATCCCGCCCGGGACGATCCGGTCGATCCAGGCATGACAGGCGCGCGTCGTCGCTGAAGCTGAAGGGCAGTGTGCTGAACGGCTACTGGATGCAGGATCCTGGGCACAGGAATCCGGCCGGCAGGCCGGTCCATTCCAGAAGGTCGACACCGACTGCTGGGGCCGAATGCGGCTGGTCTTTGTCGATGCACGATTCTCCGGTTCCTGGCGCTACTGCGAAGCCGGGCCGTCGCAGGGCGGCTGGAATGGCAGCCGACCTTGACCGGGCGAGAACGCTGAAGCGTGTTAGGCTCGACCTGCCTGCAGGGGCCGACCCACAACAATAATCAGGGACCCGTTACCAATGCCCACATCTGATCAGTCTGCTTGCGGCTTGAATTGCGCCCGTCTCACCTTCGTCGCGCTGTTGTTCGCCTGGCCCTTGTCCGCCTGGTCACAGACGACGTCCTGCGTCACCTACAGCG
This sequence comes from Oceanococcus sp., assembly GCA_041625325.1. GTDB lineage: Bacteria > Pseudomonadota > Gammaproteobacteria > Nevskiales > Oceanococcaceae > Oceanococcus. The sequence continues at coordinate 712 of JBFJTN010000343.1, forward strand.
GCGCCATCGGCACCTGGACTGTTCCGGCCAACACGAACACCGTGACGGTCGAAGCATGGGGCGCTCAGGGGGGTGACAGCACCTGGGGACCCCTGATCCCGGGTGGACTTGGAGCCTATGTCAAGGGCGACATCAGCGTCACGCCCGGTGAGGTGCTGACCGTTCTGGTCGGCGGCCGCGGCGAGAGTCTGGCTGTGGGCGGCGGCGGCGGCGGCAGCTTCGTCGCCCGCGCGGACAATTCGCCCCTGGTCGTTGCCGGCGGCGGCGGCGGCGCGTCCACGGATGCGCCCGGCATTGGCGCGGTGCTCACGGAAAGCGGCACCGCCGACTCCACCGGCCTTATTGCCGGTGGCAGCGCCGGGAACGGCGGCTCGGCCTGCGCGGGCGACAACAGCGGGGGCGGGGGCGGCGGCTACTTCACCAACGGAGCCGACGCTGTCGGCATGCCCAATTTCGGCCGGGGGGGTATCGCATTTCTCAACGGGGGAACAATCGTGCCCGGAGGACGCGACGACGGCGCCTGCAGCAATGACCCGGCCGGTGGCTTTGGCGGCGGTGGCAGTGCGACCTGCAACACCGTTGGCGCGGGTGGCGGAGGCGGTTATTCCGGCGGCGGCGGTGGCCCCCACCTCAATCAATGCGCGGCCATGAGCAGAGGCGGCGGCGGCGGCGGCGGGTCTTTCAATGCCGGCACCAATCAGGATGGCCTGGCGGCCAACAGAGCCGGCAACGGCGAAGTCTGCTTCACCTATACGCCAGGCCCGGCTCCAGCGCCAGCCAGGGTGCCCGTGCTGGGCCCCATCGGCCTTGGGCTCATGAGCCTTCTGCTCGGCGGCCTTGGTTTCTCGGCGTCTCGCCGGAAGAACTAGCGTCCGCTGCCGAGTGCGAGACAAGCCCGCTTCATGCGGGCTTTTTTCTTGTCCATTGGCGTGAACTGCAGGTCAGCTGCGCGTGCCTTGCCGAAAGTGTGATGCATCGTCCGTTTCGGGCGTGAGGCGCCCAGATGAAGGCGGTCCGTGCACGCGATGTTCCCCTGGACACCATCTCGACCCACAGCGACGGGCGGATCCTGCACCTGCCGCTCGGCTGCCTGGTGCGGAGTACCGTCATCCGGCCACCGCTGGGCAATGCCTGTTCCTGATATGGCGGGAAAGGGAAGCCTGGTCTCTTCCCGAGCCTCAGGCTGCATCGGTGGGGCACGGACACGCCCGCCGCAGGGCCGGCGTCGGGTTCGGCCCGAGCTCCTGTGGGGGCGTGCCCCATCAGCCAGCGCCGACGCCCGCTCAAGGATCGGCTGCGGGGAAGGCCTCGATGACGAGCCGATCGCCCTGCTGGGAGAAACTCACGTGACGCAGGAATGTCATGCCCAGCAGCACCTCGTCACCGGTCATCGCGGGGGTGATCGTGCCGCGCACATTCTCGACCTGGATGCCGCCCAGGACGATGCGGTCGATCCAGGTATGAAAGGCGCGCGTCGTACCTGCCGCGGTATGCACCGTGAGCGAGGGGCCGCGTTCCAGGCCCAGCCTGTCGGCCACATGCGCGGGCAGCGCGACTGTGCTGGCGCCGGTATCGACCAGGAAGGTCACCGGCACGCCGTTGATCTTGCCGGGCGCCAGATAACTGCCGGAGCGATTGCGCTTGAGCTCCACCCGGCTCCCGGCGCCGGTTTCGCTGAGCAGCGACAGATTGGGGTTGCGGCGGCGCTCGATCAGATGGTCAAAGGCCAGGGTCATCATCAGCAGCAGCAAGGCGAATGCCAGCAGCACCGGCCACATGGCCTGAAGCTTGTGAGGATTGTCAGGCACCTTGATGCATCACCGGGGGGCAGGGAGGGCGCGATCGAAGGCTTGCGCGACAATCGCGCGGGGCCGGGGGGCGGCGACCCGGGTGTATGACCGGCCCTGTCGCGGCCGCGTTCCGTATTGCGGGTTCAGGCACGGTAGGCGTCACCGCCGGGACCCGCACGATTCTCCCCGGCGGACTCATCGCAGGATGGCGCCATGACCGGGCCTCCACGCGGGCCTCATCGCCGCTGCCCGGCGGCCTGGAAGATCGGCAAGCGTACCGTGCCCTCCACCGTCACGCCGTTGGTGGCGAAGTTCAGCGGCTGTCCCGCCGCCTCGAACTCCAGAAAGTCACCGTAGATCAGCAGTCCGACGCGATCACCGGGCTGCAGCCGCTCCGCCACGCCGCGCAGCGGCGCATCCTCGTGGGCGCGATCGCTGCGCAAGGGCTGGACCTGATAGTCGACCGGGAAGGGCTCGGCTTCACCGCGCTGGATGCCGACGGCGAGAAAGGCCGTGCCGACGACACCGGGAACATCACTGGTGACGGCCAGGCTTGCGACGGGCACGCCGGCCAGCACCTGATCCGCCCCGACGACGGGATCAGCCAGCGGGACGAACTGCGGCCCGGTC
>JBFJTN010000344.1:0-3128 GCA_041625325.1 Oceanococcus sp.
AAAAAAGGCCGCCGGGCGGGTGCCGGGCGGCCTCGATTCAATGGCCGGGGCGGATCAGCGTTCGATGACCGCCGCCACGCCCATGCCGCCAGCGGTGCAGACCGAGATCAGGCCGCGGCCCTTGCCGTTTTCCTCCAGGATCTTGGCCAGGGTGGCGACGATGCGGGCGCCGGTGGCGCCGAAGGGGTGGCCCACCGCCAGGGAGCTGCCCTTGACGTTGAGCTTCTCGCGCGGCACCGCGCCCAGCGGCGCATCCTTGCCCAGGTAGGTCTTGCAGAACTTCGGGTCCTCCCAGGCCTTGAGCGTGCACAGCACCTGGGCGGCAAAGGCTTCGTGGATCTCGAAGAAATCGATATCGTCGAAGGACAGGCCGAGACGATCCAGCATGCGCGGCACGGCCTGGGCCGGCGCCATCAGCAGGCCTTCGGCGCCGCGCACGAACTTGTCATTGCTCTCGTTGGCTTTCACGAAATCCACCGCGGCGGTCTCGCCGGTGACGAACCAGGCCTGCACCTTCAGCTTGTGCTTCTTGGCGTAGTCCTCCGAGCACAGGAACACGGCGGCGGCGCCGTCGGTCAGCGGGGTGGAATTCGCCGCGGTCAGGGTGGCGGCCTCCGACTTGGAGAAGCAGGGCTTCAGGGTGGCCAGCTTCTCCAGGGTGGAGTCGGGGCGCAGATTGTTGTCGCGCTGCACGCCATTGCAGGGGAAGACCAGGTCGTCGAAGAAGCCGGCCTCATAGGCCGCCGCCGCCTTCTTGTGGCTTTCGTAGGCGATCTGGTCCTGATCGGCGCGGGCGATATCCCAGGCCTGGGCCATGTCTTCGCAGCTCTGGCCCATGGACTTGCCGGTGCGCTTCTCGGCGTTCTGCGGGATCTTCGGCACGATGTGCCGGGGACGGATCTTGGCCAGGGCCTTGGCCCGCTCGGCGCCGCTGCGGGCCCGATTCACTTCCATGAAGATCCTGCGCAGGCCTTCATTGACCCCCACCGGGGCGTCGGAGGTGGTGTCCACCCCGGCCGCGATGCCGGATTCGATCTGGCCCAGGGCGATCTTGTTGGCCACCGCCATCACGGTTTCCAGCGAGGTGCCGCAGTACTGGCCGACATCATAGGCCGGCGTGTTGTTGGCCAGCTTCGATTCCAGCACGGCCTCGCGGGTCATGGTGTCGGACGGGTCCAGCTTCAGCACCGTACCGGCGGCCACCTCGCCCAGGGTCTTGCCGGCCAGCTGGTACTTGTCGGCCAGGGCATTGAGCGCCGCCGTCAGCATCTCGTGGTTGGACAGCTTGGCGTAGGCCGTATTGGACCGGCAGAAGGGAATTCGGGCGCCGCCGACGATGGCGACCTTGCGAACGCTAGTCATACTGGTGTGCTCCGATGAAAGGTTTGCGCTGCAGTGCACAAATGTGCGCAAACCCTACGGGATATTCCGGGCCGAAGCAAGCCGAACATACGTGTGCGTATGGCCAGCTAGGGCCACCGCCCTGCGGGTCGGCGCGGGACCCTGGATGACGCCCTGACGGCTTGCGTGTCCTCGCACGGCCGCACTTGAACAGCGGGTGGGCAGACCCCATCTCACGGCGGCCACACTGGCCCGCGGCAGCCCCGCGCGGGGAGGAGCTGGCGCGCCTTGGCGGGCGGGCGACGGCGGCCCCGCCGTGGGCGGCAGGCCCGGTCACCGACAGCGCAGGCCGCAGCGGGCCCCGGCCCGCAGGCATAGCCTCCGCCGGAAGCCTGCGGGCCGGATTGGAAAATTTTTCGCAATGGCCCTTGAAAGCCCCTGGGCGGGCCCCATCTTGGCACTCTCTTGGGGAGAGTGCTAAACACCCCGCGTACGTGGAAATACGGGCCAACCGCTTGTATTTATTGAACATAGTTCTTCGTTAGGAGATCAAAACAATGAGTTTGCGTCCTCTGCACGATCGCGTGATCGTCAAGCGCCTGGAAGAAGAAACGAAGTCGCCGGGCGGCATCGTGATCCCGGACACCGCCGCCGAAAAGCCCTCGCGCGGCGAAATCCTCGCCATCGGCAACGGCAAGCTGCAGGACAACGGCGAACTGCGCCCGCTGGACGTGAAGGTCGGCGACAAGGTGCTGTTCGGCAAGTACTCCGGCACCGAAGTGAAGGTCGACGGCCAGGAACTGCTGGTCATGCGCGAAGACGACATCATGGCGGTGATCGAGTAATCGCCTGGCGATCGCTCCTCTTACCGAATTCATACGACATTTAGGAATCGAAAATGGCTGCGAAAGAAGTCAAGTTCTCCGACGGCGCCCGGCAGAAAATGCTCAAGGGCGTCAACACCCTGGCCAATGCGGTCAAGGTGACCCTCGGCCCGAAAGGCCGCAACGTGATCCTGGACAAGTCCTTCGGCGCGCCGACCGTGACCAAGGACGGTGTGTCCGTGGCCAAGGAAATCGAACTGGAAGACAAGTTCGAGAACATGGGCGCCCAGCTGGTGAAGGAAGTCGCCTCCAAGACCTCCGACATCGCCGGTGACGGCACCACCACCGCGACGGTGCTGGCCCAGGCCATCCTGCGCGAAGGCATCAAGGCCGTGTCCGCCGGCATGAACCCGATGGACCTCAAGCGCGGCATCGACAAGGCCGTGGTTGCGGCGGTCGAGGAACTGCACAAGCTGTCCAAGCCCTGTGACGACTCCAAGTCGATCGCCCAGGTCGGCACCATCTCCGCCAACTCCGATTCCGTGATCGGCGACAAGATTGCCGAAGCCATGGAAAAGGTCGGCAAGGAAGGCGTGATCACGGTGGAAGAAGGCTCGGGTCTGGAAGACGAGCTGGAAGTCGTGGAAGGCATGCAGTTCGACCGCGGCTACCTGTCGCCGTACTTCGTGACCGACCAGCAGGCCATGCAGGTGGAACTGGAAAACCCGCTGATCCTGCTGCACGACAAGAAGATCTCCAACATCCGCGACATGCTGCCGCTGCTGGAAGGCGCGGCCAAGTCCAGCCGTCCGCTGCTGATCATCGCCGAAGACGTCGAGGGCGAAGCCCTGGCGACCCTGGTGGTCAACAACATGCGTGGCATCATCAAGTGTGCAGCTGCCAAGGCCCCGGGCTTTGGTGATCGCCGCAAGGCCATGCTGCAGGACATCGCCATTCTGACCG
>JBFJTN010000345.1:0-3094 GCA_041625325.1 Oceanococcus sp.
CCCGGTCACTTCCTGGCACATTTCCATGACTTCCAATGAGAAGTCGCCCGCCATGGCAGAACCACCGACGGCGACTTCAATGGCATCGAAATCCTTTGTTGCCATGCCTTCGATGATGCGCAGATCCGGAGGCGCGCCCGTATTGATCCCCATCGAAAATCCGACGACGAACTCATCCTGCAACTGATCATCCAGATAGGTTCGCAGGAACAGATAGGGATTCGCCGCAAAGGAGTTGCTTCGCAACTCCCGAATCATGGCTCCGAATCGTCTGCCTGCTGGGTAAATGGTGTCCTGTCGTGTCACTCGCAGGGACACGCCGTTGAGTATCGCTGCATCCGTATACAGGACCCCATAGGACTCCAGTTCGCCATCAGCAGCGGCCTGCGCGCCGTCCACGCGGCAACCCACGCATGTCGCCGCTACAGACCCGGTGGCCATGGCCTGTGGCCCACCCATCACCGAGCAGCTCGTTTCGCCGGAACGGGGCTCAAGCCTCTCGCCGCTGCCCTGTCCACCTGTGCACGCACTGCCCAGGCACACAGCCGCCATCAGGCCAGCGCCCATCAAAGCTCTCGATGCCATCCCCTGCTTCTCATGTTGGATTTTCCAGTCTCTACACGAGGCGCGGGACCGGCAGGTTCCCCTGGAGCAAAGCGTCAATGCCGGCACAGGCGCACCGGGCTGCATTGAATGTGCTCTGGAGCTCGCTCGAGTTCGAAAAGCTTTGTCCTTTTCGAAAGAACGAAACCACACCGAAGTCAGCGCCCTGCCCCGGAAAACAGGGGCCACCTGGTCGCTGGCCTGGCGTGGAGCCACGCGAGGCCCGGCCGACAATCAGGCATTGGAAAAAGGCCCAATCAACTCAGGGCGCTTGTCTGTCCCGTGTTCCACGATACGAAAGTCGAATGTCGCCACCATCCTGAAATGAATAGCATCGATTGGGGCAACGTAATCGAATGGGCACATCGCTTTGCGAACGATCAACAGGGCTTGGCGTATGTTGAGGTGGCTTCGGGGAATGTGCTTCATGCTGCTCGCCGGCCTGGGCGGCTGCTCGTCACCTGATGAGCCCCCATCAGGAAACGAGATCCCGGCACCAGGCCAGGCAAGCGCATTTGAGCAACCGGCCCCTCGTGCCGCATGCGGCGGCAGTGACCTCGTGGAAACGGACATTCAGGGACGGGTGCCGCAGGAAGACAGGGTCAGCGGCCGTTCGATGTTCGGCTACAACTGCAACCTGGAACTCGTCGGCCAGTTCGATAACTATGGCCAGGGCGCGAGCTGGCAGATGGCGTGGCAGGACGACTGCGCCTACTTCGACACGAACCAGGCGACCGGCGCCGGCACCATGGTCATCGATGGAAGCGATTCGACAGCGCCAGTATTGGCCGGGCAACTCACCACGCCGGCGATGCTTTATCCGCACGAATCTCTGACCGCAAACGAACGGCGCGGCCTTCTGGCGGGTGTCGGGTTCGCAAACAATGCGCTTGACGTGTACGACGTCAAATCGGATTGCCGCAAGCCTCAGCTGATGTCCTCGACTGCGATCTACGCCACGGCCAGGGGGCATGAAGGCGGCTTTTCCCGGGACGGCCTTACCTTCTACGGCACCGCGAATTCGACGGGTGACGGCTCCGTACAGGTCTACGATATCTCCGACCCGACAGCCCCGGAGGGCCTGCTGTACTGGCTGCCGCCGGAAGGGGGGCTCGCTCATGGCCTGTCGACCAGCGAGGATGGCACCCGCGGTTACTTTGCCCTGTCGCCACAGCGGTTTGCGGTCGTCGACCTGTCAGACGTCCAGTCGCGCAAAGCCAATCCGCAGATTCGTATCATCAGCACCGTACTCGCCTACGGCGGAGGCCAGCACACGCGAAGCCTGCGCATAGGAGGCGCCCCGTTTGTGCTCGCCGTGGACGAAGGCGTGGGCCCCAGGCCTGGCATCGCTGCGCTGTTTGACATGAGCGACGACGCCAACCCGAAACTGGTCTCGCGACTGATGCTCGAGGTTCACACAGACGACAACGCGCTGCGTTACTGGTCCGATAACCTGGGTTCGAACTCGACATTCGGATACAACACCCACTACTGCACCGAGGATGACGCGACCAACACGACGGCGATCGCCTGCTCGTTTTTCATGTCGGGGATTCGCGTGTTCGACGTGCGTGACCCCTACCACCCCCGGGAAATTGCCTACTACAATCCGCCGGCGCGCCCGGGCGCGCGCGTCGCCTCCTCCGTGGGCAATGGGCAGTGCGGAAATGTCGACTGGGCGACCGCCAATTCGCGTTTTCGGGCCGATCGGGGCGAGCTCTGGATCAGCACGCAGTGCAATGGATTTCAGATTCTGAAGTTCACCAACGACGCCTGGCCATTTTTCTGAGGTCGATACTGGCGCGCTTTGAGGTCACGACGCACGACCAGTCCGGAGCACAGCAGCCGGGTCAAGCCTCCAGACCGCGCGCAGTCTTGCTGACGGACAATGCCGGCGCGATGCTCCTCGCTTCGTGCCGACCGATACCGCCCCCACCGATCAAGGCATGCCGGGCACCGGCACCGAAGAGGAAGCGCTCAACATCCCCGAAGCCAGAATCCGCCCGGCCAGGCTGAACACGCACAGCCCAAGCGCCACGCCACAGCCCACCAGCAACGGCGCCACATCATGATCCAGCCAGTCCACCAGCAGCCCAGCCGGGGCCATGGCCAAGGGCGCGGCCGCACCCAGCAGGGTCATCAGCAGGCCCATGGCGCGACCCAGCACGGCGGGCGGGAGGTGGATCTGCAGGCTGCTCATCACGATGGCGCCCGCCAGCGCCTGAGCCAGACCGATCAGAAACAGCAGCGCCATCGCCGCGAAGGCATTGTGGGTCAGGGCCAGGCCGATCAGGCAGGCCGGCAGGATCAGGACCAGCATCAGCAGCAGGCGGCTGCGTGCGAAGGCCAGGCGGAACAGCCAGATGGCGGATAGGCCACCGAAGCTCAGGCCGGCGGCTTCGGCCCCCATCAGGAATCCGAACCATGCCGGCCCCTTGCCCAGCTGCTCGCTGACATAGAACGGCAGGGCCACGATCAGCGGTGCGCTGAA
>JBFJTN010000346.1:0-3093 GCA_041625325.1 Oceanococcus sp.
CTGGGCGGTGACCCTGGAACCCGTGCTGGGCAGCATCGACGACAACGCCCTGCACCTGAAAGCCCTGATCGAGGAGATCTGCGCCGCGACCGGCGCCGGGCAGGTGATCCTGATCGGTCACAGCATGGGCGGGGTGGTGATTCGCGCCCTGCTGGACAAGCATGACGGTGGCGGGCGGGTCGCCGCCGCCATCAGCCTGGGTTCGCCCTTTGGCGGCACGGTGCTGGCGAAGGGCTCCAGCGGTCTGGGCGAGAATCTGCGCCAGATGTGCGTCGGCAGCCCCTGGCTGCAGGATCTGGCCCGCCATGACGAGCAGCCCTGTCCGGTGCCTTTCACCGCGATCTGGTCTCCGCATGACAGCATCGTCGCGCCGCAGGCGGGCAGCCGGGTCAGCGAGGCTTACGGCCGCAGTATCGCGATGCCGGGCATCGGCCACATGGAGATGGTTGTTTCAGCCCCGGTGATGCGCCAGGTGCTGCAACTGCTCGACGAGCGGTCCTGACGGTGCTGCGCAGGCTCTTGTCGATCGGCCTGGTCCTGGTCGGCCTGGCGCTGGGTGGCCTGCTGGCGAGCAATCTGTGGCTGATCCTCAGCGCGGGCAGCCTGAGCGCCGATCCCGGGCGCCTGCAGCCGCGCGATGTGGCACTGGTGCTGGGGACCAGCCACTACTCGGCCGAAGGGCATACCAATCGCCACTTCGCCGGACGGGTGGATGCGGCGGCCCAGCTGTACCACCAGGGCGTGGTGCGTCATATCCTGGCCAGCGGCGCCAATCCCGAGATCTACTACAACGAACCGCAGCGCATGCTGGAAGCGCTGCTGGAGCGCGGAGTGCCGGCTGGTGACATCACCCTGGACTACGCCGGACGTCGCACCCTGGACTCCATCATCCGGGCGCGGAGCATTTTCGGCCAGGACGCCGTGATCATTGTGTCGCAGCCCTATCATCTGTATCGCGCGCTGTTCCTGGCCCGCGCCCAGGGCCTGGATGCGCAGGGTTTTGCCGCCATCGCGCCCCCGCTGCGGGCGCGCTGGACGGTGGAACTGCGGGAGGTGCTGGCCCGCGCGCTGGCGGTGCTGGACGTCTATGTGCTGGGCACTGGCCCGCAACTGCTCGGCGAACCGGAGCCGATTCGTCTGCGCCCGCGCGAGCCCGGAGTGGCGGACCAGGCGAGCCGCCGCCCGGACCTTGCCACGGGCTCAGCCGGGTGACGCGGCCTTGCGCCGGCGGCCGGGTTGCGGTGGTTTGTGCGCCAGGTCCTTGCTGCTGAAGGCGTCCACCGCCATGACCTCGGCCAGCAGCTGCTGCCAGGCCTGCAGGGCCTCGGCCTCCGCCTCGTCCAGAATGCTGGCATCGCGCGCCGCCTCGATCAGGCCGGCGCCGGCTTGCAACTGACCATCCCCGGTGGCGCGCTGCAGGCGACGCTCCAGGTTGCGCATGCGGTCTTTCGCCGCGAAGGCCCTCTCCAGGCGCCCGGTGGGCCGCTCGCGGTCGTGGCAGAGCCAGGCATCCGGGGTCAGCGCGTCGCGTGCCGCGCCCGGTGTCTGCAGCAGCCGGGCCACGGCGAACAGTGACTTGTCACCCAGTGGCCGGGCATGCCGGCCCAGCGGAAAGACGAGCAGCCGCGCCAGCCAGGCCAGCGGCCGGGCGGGCAGCTGGCGCAGGACCCCGTCCAGAGCCTGTTCGATACGGACCTTGGCCTCGGCACAGACCCAGTCCAGGGCCGGGCGGTGAGCGGGAATCTCCCCGTCCTCCTCGTACTGCTTCAGGCTGACGCTGGCCAGGTAAAGCCAGGACAGGGCATCGGCCAGGCGGCCGGACAGGGCCTCGCGCAGCTTCAACTGCGGGCCGAGGCTGATCAGGCAGCATTCGCTGAGCAGCGCGAAGGCCGCGCTGTAGCGGGACAGTTGCCGGTAATGGCGGCGCAGTCCCCCCCGCGGCGCCGGCCCGAGCAGGCCGCCGCTCAGACCCAGCAGCAGGCTGCGGCTGGCGACGCTGCACAGCAGCCCCAGGTGCTGGCCCAGCAACGCCTCGAAGCGGTCCATGTCCTCGGCCTGCAGGGCCTCGATTTCGCGTAGCAGGTAGGGATGGGCGCGCATCGCCCCCTGGCCATAGATCATCATGGAGCGGGTCAGGATATTGGCCCCCTCGACGGTGATGTGCACCGGGGCGGACTGCCAGTGCCGGCCCAGCCAGTTGTTCGGACCCAGCATCACGCCCTTGCCGGCATGGATGTCCATGGCCTGGGCCACGCCCTGGCGCATCAGTTCCGTGCACTGCAGTTTGGCGATCGAGGCGGCCACGGCGGGGCGCTCCCCCAGGTCCACCGCGCCGGCCACGTAGCGGCTCAGGGCGCGGGCGGCGTAGCTGCGCCCGGCCAGGGCGCCCAGCACCTCGGCAATGCCTTCGAAATCACCGATCGGGCGGCCGAACTGCTCGCGCAGCCGGGCATAGGCCCCGCTGTTGCGGGCCAGGCCCTGCAGCATGCCGCTGCTGCCCGCCGGCAGCGAGATGCCGCGGCCGGTGGCCAGGCATTCGGTCAGCATGCGCCAGCCCTGGCCGGCCATGGCCAGACCGCCGATCAGGCAGTCCAGCGGCACGAAGACATCACGCCCGCGGATCGGGCCGTTCATGAACGGCGCATTCAGCGGCAGGTGGCGCTGGCCGATGTCCAGCCCGGGGGTGTCGGCGCCGATCAGGGCGCAGCACAGGCCCAGGTCCGCGGTGTCGCCAAGCAGGCCATCGGGGTCACGCAGGCGAAAGGCCAGGCCGATCACCGTGGCCACCGGGGCCAGGGTGATGTAGCGCTTGTCCAGGTTCAGGCGCATGCCGAGGACCTCACGGCCCTGCCAGCTGCCCTGGCAGACGATGCCCTCGTCCTCGATTGCGCCGGCGTCCGAGCCCGCCACCGGGCTGGTCAGGGCAAAGCAGGGGATGTCCTCGCCGCGGGCCAGCCGGGGCAGGTAGTGGTCTTTCTGCTCTTCACTGCCGTACTTCAGCAACAGGGCCGCAGGTCCCAGCGAGTTGGGCACCGCGACAATGGAGCCGGCGACCATGCCGGCCGGCGTGCTGCCGATGCGGCGCAGGATGGC
>JBFJTN010000347.1:0-3079 GCA_041625325.1 Oceanococcus sp.
CGCTGCCGCGCGGTGGCGGACCCGGGAGTGTCGGGTTCCGGCCTGTTGTGCGGTTCGCGCAGGCGCTTGATGCCGCGCAGAGAGGCCCCGCGAGCTAGATCGGCGTCAGGCTTGAGCGGATCTTGACCTCGCCGGTGAGCAGCCGGTGGACCGGGCAGCGATTGGCGATCTCCAGCAGCCGTTCGCGCTGGGCGGGGCTGAGATCGCCGATCAGCGTGATCTGCCGATGAATCTCGTCCACCGTACCCTGCTCGCTCAGGCAGTCGGCACAATCCTGGGCGTGGATCTTGTGCAATTCCAGCGAGACGTCGACCCCCTCAAGAGGGATGCCCTTGCGCTCGGCGTACATGCGCAGGGTCATGCTGGTACAGGCGCCCAGACCCGCCAGCACGAACTCGTAGGGATTGGGGCCGGCATCCTCGCCCCCGAGGGCCAGGGGTTCATCGGCGTTCAGCTGATGCGGACCGACTTCGACCTGCTGCAGAAACCTGCCCGAACCGCTTTCCCGGACCCGGACGCCGCGGCTCGGCGGGCTGGCGCTCATCCGCGTGCCCGGGCCATCAGGACGGATTCACCAGACGACCGTACAGCGCATCCTTGAGCTGCAGGCGCTGCTTTTTCATGGTCTCAAGTTCCGCGTCGGAGCAGTGTTCCACGCCGTCTTCGAAGCGCACGATGCTGTGATCCAGTTCGTGGTATTCATCGAACTGCCGGGCGAAGTGATGATCCTGCATTTTCAGATCGTGGATGCGCTGCTTGAGTTCGGGGAACTCGAGCACCAGCGCGTGCTGCTCAATGTGCATGGGTTTCTCCTTCGGCACAGTGGATGCAATGAATGGCGTAGGGCAGGGCGGCCAGCCGCTCGGCGGGGATGCCCTCGCCGCAGCTTTCGCAGCGGCCGTAGAGACCCTGGTCCAGCCTGCTCAGGCTGCGCTCGACAAGCGCCAGCTCCCGTTCGGTTTCACGCTGGATCTCGCCCAGCGCATCATCATTCTCGCGCTCCTGGGCCTGGTCTTCGGCATCGGCGCTGCGACCCGTGGCGAAATCCCGGCGGATGGCGTCCAGCCGCATGCGCAGGGCGTGGCGCTGGCGAGTCAGGGTCGCTTGGATGTCACGTTTGTCGTTCATGAGATTCCCGCTGACGGTTTCATTGCGACCATGCTGACAGCGATGAAGGACGGACTATCTGATCTCGATCAAGCGGGCTGCAGGCGGCTCGCCAGGAACTCCCCGAAGGCCGCCGCCGCCGCCGAAATCTGGTTGCGGCCGGGATAGAGGATGGCGACTTCGACCGACGACAGGGTTTGCTGCTCGAACAGCCGCACCAGCTGCCCGGTCCGGACCGCATCCTCGACCATGAAATCGGGCAGGAAGGCGACCCCGAGACCGGCTATCGCCGCGTCGCGGGAGGCCTCTCCGCAGTCGGTCCAGACCGGACCGGTGACATGGGTGTCCGGGTCCAGCGGCCAGCGATTGCGAAAATGCGGGACCGTGCACACGGTGCAGGTCATTGCGGCGACATCCCCGAGGGTCCGCGGCCTGCCTTCGCGGCGCAGCAGCGCCGGCGCCGCGACCAGCCAGATCTCCACCCGCCCGAGGCGCCGGACGATCATGTCGCTGTCATGCAGATGAGCCACCCGCACCGCCATGTCCATGCCCTGGGCGCTGAGGTCCGTGCGCTCGTCGTTCAGTCGCCAGTGGATGGACAGGCCAGGGTGACTCTGCAGGAACTCCGGCAGCAGAGGAAACAGCCGGGTCCGTGCATAGGCCGAAGTGGAGGCCACCCGCAGGGTGCCGGTGAGTTCACGCGCCTCGCCCTGACTGTCGCTGTGCAGCTTGCCCAGCGCGGCCAGGATCTGCTCGCACTCGGGCAGCCGGCGCTGACCGAAGGAGTTCAGGGCCACGCTGCGCGTGGTCCTGGACAGCAGGGCGTGGCCGAGCTCCTGCTCGCACTCCCGGACCAGGCGGCTGACCGTGGTGGTGGAGCAGTTCAGGCGCTGCGCCGCGCGGGCGAAGCTGCCGCAGCGGGCGACCTCGACAAAGGCCCGGATGGCGCGAATGTTGTCCACGATCAGGCACTCCTTGGCTTCGGATGATTATCACGAAATACGGGATGGTGTGTGACATTGTGCCTTCTTGTGAGCCTCTGCGGCGGGCACTAGATTTCAGGTCACCTTCACGATCCGGAGTTTGCAATGGTCCTGCGACCGATTTTCAGTCTGGTGCTGGTTCTTGGCAGTCCTCAGATTCTGTCCGGCTGCGCTGCGGCGGATGGTCATCACCATGAGCCCGTCGTGCGCCACGCCGCGACCGAGCCCACCATCGAGTTCCCCGGCCATCCCATGCAGCAGGTGGTGAAGCTGGAAGACTCGGCAGCCGGCATCACGCTGTTCGAGGTGACCGTGCCGGCGCGGACTTCCGGCCCGCCGCCGCATATCCACCACCACGAGGACGAGTACTTCATCGTGCTGGAAGGCGAGTTGCGCCTGCTCAACGGGGACGAGGTGGTGACGGCGACGCCGGGCACGGTGGCGACCATGACCCGCGGGCATCAGCACACCTTCTGGAACAACACGGATCAGCCGGTGCGTTATCTGCTGGGTATCGCGCCCGGCGATTTCGGTGGATTCTTCGACGAGGTCGTGTTCGAGATCCGCAGCCGCGGGGTTAGCCGCGGGGACGAGATCGCCGCCATCATTGGGCAGAAGGCGGCCGAACGGGGTGTCGACCTGTTTCCGGAGAACATCCCGCCGGAGCAGGCCGCCCTGCTGCCGCCGCCGTCGCGCTGAGTCCGGCATTCCCGCGGTCGGTCGATCAGCAGGTCGACGCGGATTGATCGCGGCGCTGGCCAGACCCTGATAGTGCCGAAGGCTTCCGCGGCGCCCGCATCATTCTGGCGCTTGCCGACGAATCAGGAAACGCCCATCGGCTCCGCAACGAAAAACGGCCCGGTCGGGGAACCGACCAGGCCGTTGATTTCACTGGTAGGCGCGATTGGATTCGAACCAACGACCCCCACCATGTCAAGGTGGTGCTCTAACCAACTGAGCTACGCGCCTGCGAAGAGCCGCGCAATGTA
>JBFJTN010000348.1:0-3056 GCA_041625325.1 Oceanococcus sp.
CAGCCGTCGGCCCTGCTCCAGGCGCAGCAGGCTGTCCAGGCCGCAGACCCGGGCGATATCGGTGGCCTTGCTGGACCACGGGGACACCGTGCCCAGGCGCGGCGCGATCAGCAGCTGATCGACCTCGTCCCGCAGCGGCGCGTTGGTCTCCAGCAGGCTGGCCAGACGGGCCTCGTCCACCTCGCCGGCGCCCCACTGGGCCAGATAGAACCAGTGCGCGCTCTGCAGCTGCAGGCCCAGTTCCTCGAGGCGGCCATTGAGGGCCTGCAGGCGGAATTCGGACAGCGCCGGGGCGCCGAGGAAGCTTGTCATCGTCATGCGGTTTCCAGGTTTCTCCAGGACAGGCCCTCATCCTGGCTGGCGACCACCAGCCAGTCGGGTCTGTCGCCCAGCGCCTCGGCCAGCAGGCTGCGGGCCAGTTCCGGGCAGTTGTTCTTCTCGCTCACGTGGGTGATGGCGAGGTGTTGCAGGCGGCTCAGGTCCAGGGCGCCGAGCAGCGCGGCCGACTGCTGATTGCTCAGATGCCCCAGGCGCGAAGCCACCCTGCGCTTCAAGGCAGGCGGATAGGGTCCTGCCTCCAGCATCTGCGGGCAGTGATTGCATTCCAGCAGCAGCGCATCGCAGCCGGACAGCACCTCGATCATGTGGGTGGTCACCATGCCCGCATCGGACAGGATGCCGATGCGCTGCCCGTCCCGGGCAATCACGAACTGCACCGGCTCGCGGGCGTCGTGCGGCACCGGATAGGCCTGCACGCTGAGGTCGCCGATGCTGAAGACCTGCTGCGGCGCGATGGCCACCCAGTGTTTCAGCTCGCTGAGGCCGGCATTCAAGGCCGTGCCATGGGTGGCATAGACCGGGATGTCATAGGCCCGGCTCAGCCGCGCCACGCCGGAGGCGTGATCCGCGTGCTCGTGGGTCACCAGGATGGCGTCGATCTGCGCACCCGACAGGCCGTGGCGGGCCAGGCGCTGATCGGTTTCCTTGCGGGAGAAGCCGCAGTCCACCAGCACCCGGCTGCTGCCGCTGCAGATCACCGTGGCATTGCCACGACTGCCGCTACCCAGGACGGCGAAGCGCATGCCCTGACTCCCTGCTCAACCGACGGCCCATCAGGTCTCGGGCTTCTGCGTGTAAATCGGAAACGGCGTCACCTTGCCGCCGCCTTCCAGCTTGCTGATCTTGGCCGTGCCCTGCTTGTTCACCACGTCGATGCGCACCACCGCGTGCAGCGGCACGAAGAAGCTGTCCACGTCCTTGAACTGCTCCTTGAGCTTTTCCTCGGAGGGGTCCACCACCACCGTGGACCGCTCGCCGAAGACCAGTTCACCGATCTCGACAAAGCCGAACAGGCCGCCCTGGCTGACCTGCCGGGCGAAGATTTCGATCAGTTCACCCTGGCCCTGAAAGACCACTCTGTACAGGCGCTTCTTGCTCATCCGCCCATTATACGGGGTGCCGACGTTCACATTTGTTTCAACATGAGACGGCTAGGCTCGATCCCGAGCGGAGGCCCCGCAGCATGGGCATTCAGGCAGCTGTCAGATGTCGCCCCCCTGGCTGGCTTCCCCTCACGAGAGCCTGTGCCAGACGCGAACCCGCGGCATGGCAGGGGCGCGGAGGACACATGGCCGGACACGGATGCGAACGCAGAAAGAACTGGCGCCTGCGCCAGCTGATCAACTGCGCCTACGGCCTGAGCCTGGCAGTGACCGGCTCGTCCGCCCTGGCTGCCGGCACCGTACCCAAACTGCTGATCAAGCCGCAGGCCGGGGTGCATGACGACGCCATGCCGGCGGCCGGACAGCAGGCCCGGGCCTACCGTCTGGTCTTCCTGCGCCTGGAGCCACGCGATCTGCTGGCAAGCACCGGCCAGGCGCTGCCTGTCTGGGACCACCGCCACCCCTGGAACCAGCCCCTGCTCAAGGCCCTGGACCGGCTCGACCCGGACGACCTGCGCTTTGACGAGCACCCCCTGCGCGAAATCCGCAACGGCCTGGGCTTCGACTTCGAACTGCCCCAGTCCGGCAACCTGCACCTCAACCTGTATACCAACCGCCAGGCCGACAGCCGCGGATATCGCATCGACATGCGCCCGCTGGACGGACAGCAGGCCGGGCAGCGCAAGCTGTGGTCACTGGGCGCCAGCCTGGATTCCACCCGCACCGCGGACGGCCGCGACATCGTCAGCCTGGTGCCGCAACTGGTGCTCGACCTGGACGGCCTGCTCGACCAGCAGGGCCGCCTGCAGGCCCGTATCGAATACGGCAACTGGCAGCCGCTGCGTCAGGAACTCACCATGTGCGCGCGGGTCGCGCAGCTCAGCCTGCGCCTGGAGTTCTAGGTCGCCCTAGTCGCGAAAATTCTCGAACTGCAGCGGCAGCTCGATCTCCGCCTTCTTCAGCAGGGCGATGGCCGCCTGCAGATCGTCGCGCTTCTTGCCGGTCACCCGCACCTTGTCCTCGTTGATCTGCGCCGTGACCTTGAGCTTGGCCTCTTTCAGCCGCGCGATGATGTCCTTCGCCGTCGGCTTGTCGATGCCCTGCTTGCAGGTGATCTGACGCTTCGCCTGGGCGATGTTGGCGTCGATCTCCCCCACCTCGATGCTGTTCAGGTCGATCCCGCGGCCGATCAGCTTCTTGTTCAGGATCTCCAGCATCTGCTCCAGCTGGAAATCGCTGGGCGCGCTCTGGGTGATGACCAGGTCATCGAGCTCGAAGCGGGCGTCGATTCCGCGGAAATCGAAACGCGACTGCAGTTCGCGGTTGGCCTGGTCGACGGCGTTGGTCAGTTCATGCTTGTCCACGTCGGACACGATGTCGAAGCTGGGCATGGGCTTGGGCTATTCGATTGATCCGGGGCGCGCAGTCTAACCTGCCGGGGAGCGAAGGGTGCCCGGCCTGTCAGGTCCCACGCGCGCAAGAATCGCTGGCTAGCGGGGCGCTCCAATGATGATCAGCGGGTCCAGCGCCACCGTCGCGCCATTGCCCGGCCCTTTCAGGACCAGGGTCGATTTGGTCTGGAAGGCCGGTGCATTGCTCTTGACCACGACGGTC
>JBFJTN010000349.1:0-3036 GCA_041625325.1 Oceanococcus sp.
CCCACCTGACCCCGGAACGCAGCTGGAAGGAAACCGAAAAGGCCCTGCTCGGCCCCGCCCCGCAGGCCTTTTTCGGCCTGCTGCGCGAGGTGGATGCGCTGGGCGCGCTGTTCCCCGAACTGGAGGCGCTGTACGGGGTGCCGCAGACCGCCAGATACCATCCGGAGATCGACACCGGGGTGCACATGCAGCTGGCCCTGGAGCAGGCCGCCCGGCTCAGCCCGCGCCTGGACGTGCGCTTCGCCGTGCTCTGCCATGACTTCGGCAAGGCCACCACCCCCGGCTTCGTGCTGCCCGGTCATCGCGGCCACGAAAAGCGCGGCGTGCCCATCGTCGAGGCCTTCTGCGAGCGCCTGCGGGTGCCGCGCGCGCTGAAGGAGATTGCCGTGCTGGTGGCCGAGCATCACCTGCACTGCCACAAGGCCCTGGAACTGCGCCCGCAGACCCTGCTCAAGCTGTTCGATGCGCTGGACCTGTGGCGCCGGCCCGAGCGCCTGGAGGCCTTCCTGCTCGCCTGCGAGGCGGACGCCCGCGGCCGCACCGGGCTGGAGGACCGGCCCTATCCGCAGGCCGACTACCTGCGCGCGGCGGCCACCGTCGCCAGCGCGGTCTCCGCGCGCGAACTGCTGGCCCGCGGCCTGGAAGGCCCGCAGCTGGGCAAGGCCCTGCGCCGCGAGCGGCTGGCCGTGCTGGAACAGCTGCGCGCCCAGCAGCGACCACGCGAGGGCTGAGCAGCCCGCGGAACCCGGCGCAACCGGCCAAAGACGCAGGCCCATCCAGCGCCGGGGTGGACGATGAATCAGTCGCCGGCAGGCTCCGCGGCCGGGCGCTCGATCCGGATACCCACATTCGCCGCCTCCGCCACCGCCCCCGGCTTGCTCAGCTTCAGGCGCACCCGGCGGACCGGGAATTCGCGCAGCAGGCAGTTGCAGATCGCCTCGCCCAGTGCTTCCAGCAGCTCGAATCGCGCCCCGCCGACCAGCGCGATCAGGCGATCGGCCACCGCCCGGTAGTCCACGGTGTCAGCCAGCGCGTCACTGACGCCGGCCGGAGCGAGGCCGGTGTCCAGCTCCAGGTCCAGGACCACCCGCTGGCGGATCTCCTTCTCCCAGTCATAGACCCCGATCACGGTTTCGATGGCCAGGCCTTCGATGAACACCCGATCAGGCATGGCCGGGCACCGTCAGCTCGGCCAGCGGCCAGCGCGCCCGCACCGGCGCGACCCAGTCCGCCCCCTGCGCATCGACCAGGCGCAGGGCGCCGACATGGGCGATCATGGCCGCGTTGTCCGTGCACAGGGCCAGCTCCGGCGCGCAGAAGCGCGCGCCCTGCTTCGCGCACATGTGCTGAAGGGCGGCGCGCAGCGGCCGGTTGGCGGCCACCCCGCCGGCCACCAGCAGCTGGCGCATGCCGGCCTCCTGCAGGGCCCAGCCGCATTTCTTCACCAGGGTCTCGACCACCGCCTCCTCGAAGGCGCGGGCCAGATCGGCGTGCTGCTCCGGCCCGTCCAGCTTCTGGATCTGCAGGGCCACCGCGGTCTTCAGGCCGCTGAAGCTGAAATCCAGCGAGCGCTGCTTCGTCAGCGGCCGTGGCAGCTGGAAGCGCCCCGGCGCGCCCTCGCGGGCCAGTGCCGACAGCGCCGGCCCGCCCGGATACGGCAGGCCCAGCAGCTGGGCGGTCTTGTCGAAGGCCTCGCCGGCGGCATCGTCCAGGCTTTCACCCAGCAGGCGGTAACGACCGACCGCCTCGCAGGCCACCAGCAGGGTGTGACCCCCGGACACCAGCAGGGCAACGAAGGGGAAATCCAGCTCCGGATCACCGATCATCGGGGCCAGCAGATGGCCCTCCATGTGATGTACCGGGATCAGCGGCAGGCCCAGGCCCTGGGCCAGGCCACCGGCCATCGAGGCCCCGGCCAGCAGCGCGCCGACCAGCCCCGGGCCGGCGGTATAGGCCACCGCATCCAGGGCATCCAGGCCGCAGCCGGCGTCGGCCAGCAGCTGCTCCAGCAGCAGCGGCAGATGGCGCACGTGATCCCGCGAGGCCAGCTCCGGCACCACCCCGCCATACGCGGCATGCAGCTCGACCTGGCTGTGCAGGGCCTCGGCCAGCAGGCCCTGGCCGCGCCGGTACAGGGCCACGGCGGTTTCATCGCAGGAGGATTCGATACCCAGGACCAGGGCATCGTCGGCAGGTGTCATGCGGCAGTTCAGGGCAGGCGGGACGCCATTGTCGCAAATGGCGGCGTGCCGGTGCGACGCCAGCGCCCCGGCATGCCGGACGCCGGCCGCCACCAAGGATTGTCTTTCCGGCAAAACGCCCGTAGAATCTGCGCCCTTTTTCCGCCGACCTGTCCGGCGGTTGTTCTCTCCGAAAAACCGAGGCCTGAATGCCCAGCGTACGTGTCAAGGAAAACGAACCCTTCGAGGTGGCCCTGCGCCGTTTCAAGCGTTCGTGCGAAAAAGCCGGCGTCCTCACCGACGTCCGCCGCAAGGAATTCTTCGAGAAGCCGAGCCAGGAACGCAAGCGCAAGCGTGCGGCGGCGGTCAAGCGCCACGCCAAGAAGCTGTCCCGCGACATCATGCGTCGCCAGCGCCTGTACTGAGCATTTCGGGCCCTGCCCGTAGGTTCGGTAGCTGCGCACCCTGAATCCGTCCCCTGCCGGGGACAACCCCGCCACTGAAGCCGCAGGCCGGACAGCCGTCTCGATGAGACGCTGCGCCCCCTGCGTCAATCGCGGATTGCCTTTCCCAGAGGTTTCATGAGCCTTCGCGCCCAGATCCAGGACGACATCAAGCAGGCCATGCGCGCCCGTGAGCAGGGCAAGCTGGCCACCCTGCGCCTGCTCTCCGCCGCCATCAAGCAGCGGGAAGTGGACGAGCGCGTGGAACTGGACGATGCCGATGGGCTCGCCATCGTCGAGAAGCTGATCAAGCAGCGCCGCGAGGCCGCCAGGCAATTCGTGGATGGCGGCCGGCCCGAACTGGCGCAGGCCGAAGAGGCCGAAGCCGCGCTGCTGGAGGTCTACCTGCCGCC
>JBFJTN010000350.1:0-3031 GCA_041625325.1 Oceanococcus sp.
CGGTCTGCCTGCAATACATCCTGGAGCCGGGCGATCGCGGTGCCGCTGTCCGCATGGCGGGCGGCGAGCTGATTGGCGGGCGCCTTCAGGCGGGGTTCGCCCGCGATATCCACCTGCGACTCCATCAGTTCCGCCAGTTGCTGGATGGCCGAGGCGGTCACCGAGCGGATGTCCTCCAGGTCGTGCTCTTCGCTGGCATTCTCCGGCAATGCCGAAATCCGCTGCTGCAGGTTCCGCACGGTCTGCAACAGGGCCAGTTCGGACGTGACGAGACCCTCCAGGCGGCGTTCGATGGCCGCCAGGGTTTCCGACTTCATGCGCTCCTTGTCCCGGGCAGTGCGCCAGGCCTGGGCGATCCGCGCCGCCCGTCCTGAGCGCTGACGCCAGGTGAACAGGGCGAGGGGCAGGAGGATCAGGGCCAGGGTGGCGAGCAGCAGGGCGATGGGGGTCATGGCGGATGCATCGTGGCAGGCGGATGGCATGAGTGTTGGCGCGCGTCCGTGAGCAAGATGTCAAGACAGTCGTGGTGGCAACGGAAGTCGCGGCGGATTCTGGTTCGCGCCTGGACAGTGCAGAGCTGCCGGAGGACACTGCCGGCAGGGTGACGACCTGGGGGTGGCGATCTCATGCCAGCTGCTGACATCCTGGTGATCCCGCTGTCCGGGCACCATTACCGCGCCGCCAGCCTGTTCATCGTGTTTTTCATGGTGATGGGGGTGGCGGCCCTGGGCGAGCCGGTCGAGGCCTTCCCGCATTTCGCGCTCAGCCCTTGGGGCTGGGCGCTGGAGGCGGCGCTCGCTCTGGTCGTGCTGTACATGCTGCTGATGCGCAGCGGGGTCAGCTTCGACCGGCAGTCGAAGCAGTTCGGGCGCTGGCATGGGCCCTGGTTTCCCCTGTTCCATCGCCGTTCCCCGCTGCCCGAGACGCCCCACCTGGAAATGCGCATGGAGCAGCGCCGCTCGGCCAGCCAGCGCAGCGGGCCGACACGCTACTACAAGGTCTTCGCGCTGCGCCTCAACGGTCAGGCCGGTGAGGGTCCCTGCATCCACGACTGTTCGTCGCACCAGGCTGCACGCGATCTGGCCGAGCGCATCTGCAAACATCTGGGTTGCGCCCTGCATGACAGCACCGAGGGCGCTACCGTGGTCCGCGAGGCGGCGTATCTGGATGAGAGCCTGGCGCAGCGGCATCGCCGGCTGGGTGAGCGGGTCTCATTGCCCAGGCCGCCCCCGCAGGCCCGTGCGCGGGTGGCGCAGGATGGCGGCAGCTTCCACATCCGCATTCCCGCCACCGGTTTCGATCTCAGGGAATTCCTCTTCGCGCTGCTGATCGCGGCCGGTCTAGCGCTGCCGTTCCTGGGCATCGTCGCCCTGTTTGCCGGCCTGGATGGGCTGACTGGCGGCCTGTGGCTTGCTGGCCTGATGCTCATGGCGGCAGGCGGCGGAGCGCTGTACATGCAGTGGTATCGCGAAGACATCCGGGTCTCTGCGGCGGGCATCAGCGTCCGCCAGGGCGTGTTCTGGCGGCCGCGTCAGCAATTGCCCGGCGAAGCCATCGAAGAGCTTCTGGAACCCGGAGGTGGCCTGGGGACGCGGCTATCCAGCGCAGACATGGACAGGCTGCAGGCCGAACTGGCCAAAGCCGGAGTCGACGGCGGCTTGCTGTGCAGAGGCGCCGAGCGCATCGGCATTATCGGCAAGCTGCTCCTGCGCTCCGACCACGGGACGATTGCGGTCGGCTGGCGCCTGGGCACCGCGGAAAAGCGCTGGCTGAAGGACATGATCCTCTACGCTCTTGTCCAGCCGGGCGGCGGCGCGGCGCCGGTCCTGTCGGGCGGTCACCTGCGGCCCCGCGTCGGCGGCGGCGAATGGCTGGTCAAGCTCGTCCTCGCTCTGGTGTTCCTGGCCGGCATGCTGGGCTATCACCTGGAATGGCCGACGCGGATCAGCGAAAGCCTCCAGGACTGGCGCGATCCACCCGAGCCGCTGGCGCCCCTGCCGGATGTCAGCGCCTTTCTGATGAAGCCTCAATACCCGGGCAACGCCATCGACATATTCGCCCACGGAATTTCCGTTCAGGCCCGCGACGGCGCCGTGATCATCGGCGTCGGGCAGATCGTGCTGCTGCGCAACGGCGCGCAGCGCCGGATCGGCTTCGATCGCTTCGAGCTGGAACTCTGGGGTGTCGGCGCCGAGGGCCTGGCGGCTCAGCAGCGACAGGTGGCCCGTCCCGTGAAGGGGCAGATTCGCCGTGACGCTCATCTGCTGGCGCCGGCGGATCAGGTGTTCGTGTTCGAGGGGCAGGCCCGGACTTGTACCCTCAATCCCTGCTATATCCGCTTCCGGCTGGAGCGTGAGGCTGCGGGTCAGAACAGCGAGAGTCGAACGGAAGCCACCGATCTGACGGGGTTCCGGCTGACGCCGTAGTCGGCGCCCGCGATCACGCGCCGCCGCTGCGGCATGCCAGGGCCGGCCGCAAAATCGCCACGCCGCATGGCCGCAGAAGGCTGCGCGGTGATCGATGGCGACAGGGCGTCGGCCTCGCTACAGGCTCTTGAGGTACTCCAGCAGGGCCCATTTCTCGTCCTTCCCCAGTTGGATCTCCATCTTTTTGAGATTGTGGCCGGTCCGCAGGTTGCCGGTCAGGCCAGTGTTGAACTCCATGCTGCCCGGCACGGCCTCGCTGACGAAGCCGACGAGCCGCGGGTCGAATTCCCTGGAACCCACATGGAAGCGCTCGGGCCGCGGTTCCAGTTCCAGCAGATGCGCCAGGCTCGGCACCGAACCGTTGTGCAGGAAGGGCCCGGTGGCCCAGACCCCATTGAGGGGCTTGGCCCGATAGCGTGGCGGGCGGTTGTCCGCGCAGTCCTCGTCCTTGTCGGCGTCCGGGCCGTCCTGCTTCAGGCCATTGTCCTGCAGGGCCTCGGTGACCATCTGGCGGTATTGCGCATTGTCCTGGGCCTGCCGGTCGATCGCCTCCTGCCGCGCGGAAGCGCCGATCAGCGCGCTCGCCTGGGCGTGGTCGTCGTCTC
>JBFJTN010000351.1:0-3021 GCA_041625325.1 Oceanococcus sp.
CTGCGTGAACGAGGCCGATGCAGTGGTCGAGCCTTTCGAGGAGTTCACCGGCATCCCGCTGAGCCAGACCGTGGGGACCATCGCCGATCAGCTGATCGGGCTGGGCGTGCCCCTGCCGCACAGCTATTCCGCCACCACCCTGACCGCGGTGGAGGAACAGGCCACGGTGCCGATCCAGGCCTTCAAGCTGGGCGAGATCGCCCTGACCTTCTGCCCCTGCGAGCAGTTCACCGACACCGCGCTGAACGTGATCAGCCGGCTGGACCGCAAGGCCGGCAACATCCACACCGGCTGGGACTGGGACCTGGGTTACGAGGCGCCCTACCTGAACCCGCTGAGCAACCCGGCCAACAACGGCGATTTCCTGCACGGGCCGGATGAGGTGGGCTGCACGGTCTACGGCACGGCGCCGGACAGTCTCGTCGAATGCCCGCATCCCAGCCGCGGCAACAACAGCCTGCTGAGCACCACCTACGCGGCCTATGCGCGGATGAAGGCGCAGATCCACAACGATGCGGCCGGCTGGGAGGCGCTGAACAACGCCTATCACTACGAGCACGAGCCCGCCGAGATCAGCGAGATCTTCGGCAACTTCACCCACGAGGAATTCCCCTCGCGCGGCTATGGCCTGGTCGTGCCGGTGGGCATGGCCAATGATTACTGGGGGTACATGCCGGCCTATCGCGAGTACCGGGCGCACGACCACTACCGCAAGGCCCTGGCCGGCCTCGGCCCGCACGGCGCCGACTTCCTGGCCACCCGCATGGGCCGGCTGGCGGCCAGCCTGAATGGCGCGCCAGCGGTGGTGCCGTCGGCCCTGGACCTGGCCTATATCGCCGAGGATGCCCGCGCCGAAGCCCTGGCCCGTGGTCTGGGCGAGGCAGGTCGGGCTGCCCGTGAAGCCTATGGCCGGACCCTGCCGGCCGATGGCGGCGAGCCGCGGATCATCGAGCCGGCCCGGGACATCGGCCGCTTCGACGGCGCGGTGGTGCGCTGGGTGGGCGGTTCCACCTGGCTGGGCATGCCCGAGGTTGAGGTCCAGCGTCTGGAGAATGGGCAGTGGGTCACGGTGGCCGACCAGGCTGGCGAGATCGTGCTGCAGGTGGATTTCCTGCCCGCCGCCTCGCTGGGCGCCCTGCCGGGCGAGATCCCCGAGGCCGGCGGGACCGAAGTCGTCGGCCCCTCACCCGAGGCCTACACCCAGTGGCTGAGCGGCGGATTCGAATGGGTCTGGAGTGCGGGCTTCGAGGCGCTGGTCTCGCCCACCGCCAGCCCGGAAGCCGATGGCGCACCGGTGAACACGCCCTATGTGACACCCACCGGCCGCTACCGCTTCGTGATCCGCGGTCAGCGGCACGAAGGGGGCGGTGCGCTGAGCGACTACAGCTTCGACTCCGAGTTCACGGTCACGCCCTGGCGCGGCCTGCAGGCCGAGACCCTGGGCGCCGGCAATGGCCAGGTGGACTTCCTGATCGGTCCCAGCCGCAGCGTCAGCGAGGCCCAGCGCGGCGCCAATGCCGCGGCCGAAGGCGATGCGCCAGAAACCGGTCTGGCGATAGAGCTGGCGCCGATCGACTACCCGGATACCTGGTCCGGGGTCGGGGTGGCGCGCAGCGGCAGCATCCGCTGGCTGCGGTCGGAGCGCAATCTGCATCGCTACAGCGACGGCGAGGAGCTGTATTGCCATCGCTGCAGCTTCCGCGACTGGCTGGACACCGGTGAGCTGGTATCGGCCACCATCAGCCACGCCGCCGGGCAGAGCACGGCCAGCCCGGTGGATGCGGCCGGCCGCCAGTGGCGCGCCAGCTACAGTGATTACGCCTACATCGCACCGGGTGACATGCGCGACGCCTACGGAAATACGAACGGGGCGTGCATTGATCTGGTCGGCATCCAGTGCCGCGACGCCGACGGCGACGGCGTGCCGGTGCCGCAGGATCTGTTCCCGGACGATCCCACCGAGTGGGCGGACACTGACGGCGACGGCATCGGCGACAACGCCGATGACGATGCCGACAACGACGGCGTGCCGGATGATCTCGACGCCTTCCCGGCCGATCCCGCCGAGCAGCGCGACAGCGATGGCGACGGGGTCGGTGACAATGCCGACCGCTGCGCCGGCAGCGCGCCCGGGGCGCAGGTCAGCGATGCCGGCTGTGCGCCCGGCCAGACCCCGCTGGCCCAGGCCAGCGGCCCGGACCGGCCCATCGATGAACTGGACGCGGCCCGCCACGTGGAACCGGTGGTGCTCACCGGCGCGCAGCTGGCCGGCTGGAGCGCGCCGGCCGCCGCCGGCCTGCCCGCGCCGTACCCTTCCGGCGCCGATCTGGAGCAGTGCCCCGATCAGCTGCCCGACGGCAGCTGCGCGCCCATCCTGCTGCTGGCCTCCGGTGCCGGACAGCCGGTGCGCAATGCCCACAACGGGGTGATGCTGCATCCCTTCAACTGGCAGCCGGGTCAACCGCCCATCGCCGGCGGGGTGCCGATCGCGGAGATCGCCGCCTACCGCTGGACGGCTGCCGAAGGTTTTGTCGAGATTCCGGTGCAGGTGGATGAGAAGGCCCCGTATTTCCTGGCGAACGGCAATTCGACCTTCTCGATCTATTCCGGCACCGACGAGGAGAACACCTACGTCTGGCGCAGTCTGGACGACCCAGCGGGTTACTGGGGCGAGGAATCCTGGGGCATGACCGCTGGCGCCTGCGAGCGCGCCTATGACCCGAACGGCTGGGACGTGAACCCCGGCTTCGAGCCCGAGCGCCGCAGCAAGGGCCTGTCCGCGCCAGTGCCCGATCCGGTGGCCGGCCTGGATGACGACGACGAGATCGTGTTCATGGCCTCGGATGCCGGCGACTACGCCGGCCCGGGTGTGCTGCCCAGCGTGCCCGGCCAGCGGGGCGTGCAGATCGTGCAGCTCAGTGATCCGCTGCAGCCCGAAAACGCGGCGCCACGGGTGGTCTATCTGGTGCGCAGCGCCTTCGGGCCGAAGCCGCCCTGGCGCTATGTGGACTACCGCCGCGA
>JBFJTN010000352.1:0-2997 GCA_041625325.1 Oceanococcus sp.
GCAAGACCTATCTGGGCAAGGATGCGCCGCTGGGCGCGGTGCCGCGCGAGAAGCTGAACGTCAAGGGCAGTTCGCTGGCGGTGGGCCATCCCTTCGGCGCCACCGGCGCCCGCATCGTCGCCACCCTGGCCAAGATTCTCGAAGAGAACGGCAAGGGCCGTGGCCTGATCTCGGTCTGTACCGCCGGCGGCATGGGCGTGGCGGCCGTCATCGAACGCTGATCCGCCCCGGCCATTGAATCGAGGCCGCCCGGCACCCGCCCGGCGGCCTTTTTTCTTGCTGCAAATGGGTCAGCATCCGGATAGAATCCGCCGGATGCGCAAGCAGTTCTTCATCGGCCTGTTCGCGGCAGCCCTGCTGTCGCTGCAGCTGCATGGCTGGCTGCATGCCGACCATGGCCTGGCCGCCGATGTCGAGATCTGCGCCGCCTGCCAGCTGTCGCAGCACGGCGGCAGCCTGCAGTCCCATCCGGTCGCCCTCCTTGGCGTGGCCGGCCCCGCCGCGGCGCCGGCATCCCTGCCGGCCGACTCGCCGACGGCGCGTTTCTCGCCCCGCCCCAGAGTGCGCGGCCCTCCCCCTCTCCTGATCAGCTGACATCCGGCCTGCGGGCCACCACCACTTACTGATCAGGATGAAACACCATGCATTCCCGAATTGTCTGGGTGGCGCTGTCGATGGCGCCGCTGACGGGCTGGAGCCAGGCCGAGCCGGCCCGGACCGAAATCCCCAATATCATTGTCACCGCTGACCCCTTCGCCGAGCGCAGCCCGGTCGAAGCCACCCAGCCCACCGAGGTGCTCTCCGGCGAGGACCTGCAACGCGCCCGCAGCAGCACTCTGGGCGAGACCCTGGCCAACCAGCCGGGCGTGCACGGCGCGGACTACTCGGCCGGCGCCAGCCGTCCGGTGATCCGCGGTCTGGGCGGCCCCCGGGTGCGCATCCTGGATGGCGGCAGCGGGGTCATCGACGCCTCCACCATCAGCCCGGACCATGCCGTCTCCGCCGAGGCCTTTCGCGCCCGGCAGATCGAGATCCTCAAGGGCCCGGCCACCCTGCTGTATGGCTCCGGCGCGATCGGCGGCGTGATCAACGTGGTCAGCGACCTGGTGCCGACCCGGCCCAGCGAGGAATGGCACGGCTCCCTGGGCTTCAGCGCGTCCAGCGTGGACGCCGGCCGCACCAGCTACGGCCACCTGGGCGGCGGCACGGGCTCACTGGCCTTCCATCTGGACGCACTGACCCGGGACACCCGGGATTACGACATCCCCGGTTTCGCCGACAGTGACGGCGCCCAGGAGGCTGATGCCGTCCGTGGCCATGTGCCGAACAGCGCCACCGCGACCGACAGCTTTGGCCTGGGCGCCGCCTGGACCGGCGAACGCGGCTATCTGGGTCTGGGCTGGTCCGCCTACGACAGCGGCTATGGCGTGCCCGGCCACGGCCATGAAGAGGCCCATGCCGAAGACATGCCGGCCGAGGACCATGCGCAGGACGAAGCCGGCGTGCGCATCGCGCTGGACCAGCGCCGGGTCGAACTGCGCGGCGGCTACCGGCCGCAGGGCGGCTTTCTCGAGCGCATCCGCGGCGCGGTCGTGCTCAGCGAATACGAGCACGTCGAGATCGAGCCGGAGCAGGCCCACGCCGGGGAAGAAGAGGCACACGCGGGCGAGGAGGAAGAGGCGCACAGCACGGTATTCCGCAATGAAGGCCAGGAGGCCCGCCTGGAGCTGACCCACCGCCCGCTGGCCGGCTGGCGCGGCGTCTTCGGCCTGCAGGGCCTGGCCAAGGAATTCTCGGCCAGTGGCGAAGAGGCCTTCGTGCCGCCGGTGGACAGCGAGGGCCTGGGCTTCTTTCTGGTCGAGGAGCGCGCCATTGGCCAGCACCGGCTGAGCCTGGGCACCCGGCTGGAGCGACTCTCCCATGAACCGCAGGCCGGCCCGGCCCGTGACTACAGCCTGTTCAACCTGTCAGCCGGCCTGCACCTGGAGCTCAGCGCCGCCCAGCACCTCAATATCAACCTGAGCCGGGCCCAGCGCGCCCCCGATGTGCAGGAGCTGTACTCGAATGGCCCACATCTGGCGACCGCGACCTTCGAGCGGGGCAATCCCGCGCTGGGCGAGGAGACCGCGCTGAACCTGGATCTGGGCTGGACCGGGCAGTTCGGGCCGCTGAGCCTGTCCGTCGACGGCTTCTACACCCGTTACCGTGACTTCATCTTCCCCGGCGAGGTGGACGAAAATGGCGATGGGCAGCCCGACTTCGTGCACGCCGAGGAGAACCCGCCAGCGGACGAGGAAGGCGAGCTGCTGTTGCTGGATTTCACCCAGGCCGATGCGGACTTCTGGGGCGGCGAGGCGCAGGCCCGCCTGCAACTCGACCGGCGCCACAGCCTGTCCCTGAGTGGCGATGTCGTGCGCGCCGCGCGGGCGGATGGCGCGACCCTGCCCCGGATGCCGGCCGCCCGGCTGAGCCTGGGCCTGGATGGACACAGCGGCCCCTGGACCTGGGGCACCCGCCTGATGCGGGTGCTGCGGCAGGATCGCGTCGCCCTGCTGGAATCGGAAACCGCCGGCTACACCCTGCTCGGCGCGGATCTGGCCTATCGGATTCCGACCCGGACCGGGGACATCAGCATTGCCCTGCGCGGCCGCAATCTGCTGGATGAAGAGGCGCGCAATCACCTGTCCTTCCTCAAGGACCTGGCGCCGCTGCCCGGCGCCAATCTGAAGCTGGATATCGGCTTCGAGTTCTAGCGCGCGCCCTGGCGCCCGGGCGGCCAGCGGTCGCCCGGGCCGCGGGCCCCTGCGGCAGACCGCGGAACCGTATGGCCGGCCCGATCGTGTCACTGACTTCCCTCACTCACATCGACGTCGGAGACTCCATGCGCCTGCGCCTGCTCGCCGCCCTGCTGGGCGGCCTGATCGCCAGCACCGCCCATGCGGCCCTTGATCACGCCTTCATCGCCTTCCATCAGGCGCCCCCTGCCGGCATCGCCGA
>JBFJTN010000353.1:0-2991 GCA_041625325.1 Oceanococcus sp.
CATCTCCGGGAAGACGAAGGGATGGCAGCGGATCGCGCCCTGGCCGAAGATCATCAGGCTGCGGGTCAGGATGTTGGCGCCCTCCACCGTGATCGCGATGGGCACCGCCTGGTAGGCGGCCTGCAGATAGTTGCGCGGGCCGGCCATGACCCCGCGGCCAGCGTGCACATCCATGGCATCGGTGAGCAGCACCCGCATCATGTTGGTCATGTGGAACTTGGCGATGGCGGTCACCACCGAGGGCGAGCAATGGTCCACCGCCGAGGCGGTCAGCGCCCGGGTGGCCTCCAGCTTGTAGGTGTAGCCGCCGATCCGCGCGGTGGCTTCCTGCACCCCTTCGAACTCGCCGATGGGCAGCTTGAACTGGCGCCGGATGCGGGCATAGGCGCCGGTGCTGCGATAGGCCGACTTGGACGCGGCACTGGCCAGGGCCGGCAGCGAGATGCCGCGACCGGCGGACAGGCATTCGACCAGCATGCGCCAGCCCTTGCCCGCGTTGTCGGCGCCGCCGATGATGAAGTCCAGCGGCACGAACACGTCCCGGCCGTTGATCGGGCCGTTCATGAACGGGGTGTTGCAGGGATTGTGGCGACGGCCGATCTCGACCCCCGGGTAATCCGAGGGCAGCAGCAGGCAGGTGATGCCGTAGTCGCTGCGGCTGGCATCGCCGAGCAGACCCTCGGGGTCATGCAGCTTGATGGCCAGGCCGATCAGGTCCGAGACCGGCGCCAGGGTGATGTAGCGCTTGGCGAAGTTCAGGCGCATGCCGAGCACCTGCTCGCCCTCGTATTCGCCCATGCAGACCACACCGGTATCCGGCACGGCGCCCGCATCGGAGCCGGCTTCCGGGCCGGTCAGGCCGAAGCAGGGAATCCACTCGCCCGAGGCCAGGCGCGGCAGCATGTCTTCCTTCTGCTGCTGGGTGCCGTAGTGCATCAGCAGCTCACCCGGACCCAGGGAATTGGGCACCATGACGGTGACCGAGGCGACCAGCGACCTGGTCGCGATCTTGGTCACCACGCAACTCTGCGCGTAGGCGGAGAAGCCCAGGCCGCCCCATTCCTTGCTGATCAGCATGGCGAAGAAGCGGTTCTCGCGCATGTAGTTCCAGACGTCTTCCGGCAGGTCCTTGTCGTCGTGGACCTGCCACTCGTCCAGCATGGCGCACAGGGTTTCGGTTTCATTGTCGAGGAAGCTCTGCTCCTCGGCGCTCAGTTCGGTGCGCTTGAAGTTGAGCAGCTTGTTCCAGTCCGGCTTGCCACGGAACATCTCGGCTTCCCACCAGACATCGCCGGCTTCCAGCGCTTCGCGCTCGGTGCTGGTCATGTCCGGCAGCACGGCCTTGAAGGCCCTGAAGATCGGGCGGGTGATCAGGGCACGGCGCAGCGGCACCAGATTGAACAGGGCGGCCAGCGGCAGGCCGATGCCGGCGATCCAGGCGACGGCGCTGGCGGACAGCCAGCCGCCGGCGTACAGACCGGCAAACAGGGCGGCGAAGGCCGCGGTGAACTGCCACAGGCGCGCGCCGCGCCAGGCCAGCAGCCAGAACAGCGCGAGGCCGCTCAGGGTGGGGATCAGAATACTCATGGGAAACTCCTGCGTTGTCAGCCGGCGTTCTCGGAACCCTCTTCCTTCCGCAGGGGCGGAATCAGGGTGTCCATGCACAGCCGGACGTACTCGTTCATGACCCGGCCCCGGGGCAGCGCGGTCGCATCATCGCGACGCAGCTGCAGGGTGCCCATGAACGTGGCGTAGGCGAACATGGCCCAGCGACGGGCCTCGTTCCTGGGAAAGCCGAGCGCCGCGTAGGCGTCCTGGAGAAAATCCAGGCGCTTCTTCGCGACCCGCTCGACCACCGGGCCGATCAGGGGATCGGCCGACGCGGCGGCGAAAATGCCGGTCAGGCGTCCATTGCGGAAACCGGAATTCGCCACCCGGAACACCTGCTGCAGACGTCGCCGCGGATCGGCGATGTCCTCGACCTGACGGACCACCTCGGTGGTCTCGCGCTCTTCCCACAGTTCCAGCGCGGCCTTCAGCAGGGCCTTGCGATTGGCGAAATGCCAGTAAAAACTCCCCTTGGTCACGCCCAGGGCACGGGCCAGCGGCTCCACCGCGACGGCTTCAATGCCGCCATCGGCGATGGCATCCAGTGCCGCCGCGGCCCAATCCTGTGCTGTGAGAGAAGATTTCACATCCATTCGCCTGCGTATTGTTGCGCCGCACAATAGCACATACGCCAGCGTATGGCAAGCGATGCCAATGACCGCGGGACAAGGGCTGGGACGCAGCTGCGCACGAACGCCCAAGGAGCTCGCAGCGGGCACCCGTCGCGGCCAGGGCGAGCCCTCCGCTGCCACGGCTGGCACTGAGGATAAGCACCGGGCGCACCGTCGGCTCGCGGGGCACCAACTGCCCTGACGCGCCGGTTCCGATGCCTCCCGCCAGGACCGGATGCAAGCCCCGGCCAATGATTGACAGCGGCCCGGCCCCGGCACAGAATTTTCCGCCCCCCGGTCCGGGCCCATGCACCTGGCGAGCTCAGGCGCCATGCGACTCCGGCACCAACCGGCCGCGGCCGGCCCAGGCGCTATTGTCAGTGTTCGGAGTGTCGCAGATGCGTGTTCGGGTGCTGGCCGGCTGTGTCGCCGGACTGATCTTGCTGGCCGCTTGCCGGTCCGGCGATAACGCTGCGCCGGTTCCGCCCCGGGTCTATTCGGTGGACGTGAGCCCCGCGCAGCTGGAACTGGCGCCGGGCGCCAGCCATGCCTGCTCGGCCCTGGCCAGGGATGCCTCGGGCCAGGGCCTGCCGCATGTCCCGGTCAGCTGGGAGAGCGGCGATCCGAGCGTCGCCACGGTGTCCGCGACCGGCCTGGTACAGGCCCTGCAGGAGGGCGAGGCGGAGATTCGCGCTACCGCCGCCGGGGTCATTGGCCGCGCCACACTGAGGGTCAGCGCGGTGCCGCGGACGGTCGCGCGGGTGGTCGTCGA
>JBFJTN010000354.1:0-2980 GCA_041625325.1 Oceanococcus sp.
CGGCGGCCAGCAGCCAGTTGAGGCCCGGCCCCTCAAGCTCGGCGCCCCGCGACAGGCTGACCAGGGTGGCCCCGAGCAGGCCGATCATGATCCCGACCAGCCCCAGCCGGCCGGGTGTTCGCATACCGAGCATGGTGGCCAGCAGCAGCGTGAACACTGGCGACAACGCGAACATCAGGCCGGTGTAGCCAGCCCCCACCTGCGGGATCACCGTGAACAGCAGCAGGTTGGGCGCCACGAAGGAAATCGTCGCGGACACCATGGTATAGCGCAGCACCTGGGCGGACGGCAGCGCAAGGCCGCGGCTGGCCAGCTGGACCGGCAGCAACATCAGTATCACGCCACAGGAGATCAGGCCGGCCCAGATCAGCGGCGACACCCCGGCATCGGCGGCCAGCTTGCCGAGCGGGAAGTTGAGGCCGATCAGCGTGCCGCTGATCAGCAGCAGGCTGTTAGGCGCCAGCAGCCAGTGGCCGGCGGCCGGCGTGGTCGGGGCGCTCATGACGCCGCTCCGGCCAGCGCGGCGGACGCAAAGACGCCGGTGCTGATCATGTCCTCGAGCGGGCGACGCGCACTCGGCTTTTCCCGGGCCCTCAGCGGCGGCGGTAGCCGGCCCGCATCGGCCTGCCGCCCGATGGCCACCGCGATTTCCAGTCGGTGGGTGTGGGGAATGCCCAGCGCCCGGGGCGCGCGGTCAAAATCGACGCCCGCCATCGCATGCGCCTGGTAACCGAGTGCGGTGGCCTGCAGCGCCAGATGAGCCCAGGCCGCGCCGGCATCGAAGCTGTGAGTGCGTGAAGGCTGCGGCGGCGCGTCACCTTGCGCCGGTGTGACAGCCTGGCTGAGCAGGAACAGCAGGGCCGAGGCCTGACCCGCCCAGCTGGCATTGAAGGGGTGCAGCAGGTCCAGATGCGTCTGCCAATGATCGTCGCCGCGACGCGAGACGATGAAATGCCAGGGCTGGAGATTGTGCGCGGAGGGCGCCCAGCGGGCGGCTTCCAGCACGGTGTGCAGATCGGCCTGCGGTATCGGGCAAGGCTGGAATGCTCGCGGCGACCAGCGACGCAGGAACAGGGCTTCGATGGCGTATGCGGATTGCCGGGACGCGGCTTCCGGTACTGCGGGGTGGGACTCGTTTTTCGGCATGACGTGCTCCTGATGACGGTGTGGGAGCAGCGTATAAAGTCATGCATACAAGATAATTGGCCCTTTCGGAATTACATTGTTCTCATTTTTTAACTAGTTGTAACGAAGGGCTCAATCCCAGTACGGCGGGTCCTGAATCCGCTCGGCCAGGAATTCGACGAAGGCACGCACCTTGGGCGACAGATGGCGGCGCTGCGGGTAGACCACAAAGACCGAGACTTCCAGCGACTGATGGTCGCCCAGCAGGCGCGTCAGCCGGCCCTGGCGCAAGTCATCGCCGACCAGAAACGTGGGTGTGCGGGCGATGCCCAGACCGCCCAGCAGGGCCTCGCGCAAGGCCAGGCTGTTGTTCACCTGCAGGCGGGCGTCGGCGGGCACCTGGATGCTGCGACCGGCCGGATCCAGAAAATGCCAGTTCTGGGCGGATTGCTGCAGGCTGTAGCTGAGAATGTCGTGATCGCGCAATTCCTCGGGCTTGCGCGGCATGCCGCGCACCTCGAGATAGGCCGGGGCCGCGACGATGACGTGACGGCAGGGCGCCAGGCGGCGTGCGATCAGCGAGGAATCCGGCAGCTCGCCAATCCGCACGGACACATCGAATCCCTCGTCCACGACATCCAGCTTGCGGTCGTTCAGATCCATCTCGACCGTGATGTCCGGGTATTGCTGCATGAAGGCCGGCAACGCCGGCGCGATATGCAGGATGCCGAAGGACATCGGCACGTTGATGCGCAGCACGCCGCGCGGATGCTCCTGCAGCCGCGAGACTTCGGCATGCGCGTCGGCAATATCGTCCAGGCCGCGGCGGCAGCGCGCATGAAAGAGGCGTCCGGCCTCGGTCAGGCTCAGGCGCCGGGTGGTCCGGTTCAGCAAGCGAACGCCCAGCTGGTCTTCCAGACGCGACACATACTTGCTGACCACGGGGCGCGATATGTTCAGGCGCTCCGCGGCTCGGGTGAAGCTGCCGGCATCGACCACGGCGACGAAGACGGCAATGTCGTTGAGATCGTCCATACCGGACCGATTAGTTAATTTTCAGGAATAGAATCTTTCATTTCCGCCTGATTATCAATTTCAAGGCGATGAGTATCGTGGATTCACCTTTCCATAGGAGATTCCCATGCTCAGAAATATCCTCTTGATGTCAGCGCTGCTGGTGAGCGGATTGCCCGCGGCGGCCGCTGAAGAAGCACGCAGGGTCGGCACCAGCCCCTGGGGCCCCCAGGATGAAATCGGCCGGCTCAACCTCATGAGCGAGGCGTCGCGTGCCGATGTCCTCTCACGCATCAAGGGCGGCAAGGTCTACGACCTGTCGGTCGAGTACTTCATCGGCATGCCCAGCTGGCAGGCCGCCGGCGATCCGCATTACCGGATCTGGATGACGCATACGCCACACGGCACCGTGGTCGATGACCCTCTGAATACCGGCACCCGCATGAACGAGCACGTCAGCTACACCGGGGCGGCCATCTCCATGTACACCCACATGGGCACGCACATCGACGGCCTGGCCCACTTCGGCCTGAACGGCGAGATCTGGAATGGCTTCAGCGCCCGCGAGCACCTGGGCGATCGGGGCTGGCAGGTGGCCGGGGTCGAGACCATGCCGCCGATCATTGCCCGCGGCGTGCTGATCGATGTCGCCGCGAGCAAGGGGCTGGACATGCTGGCCGATGGCTACCGGGTCAGCCGCGTCGATCTCATCGACGCTCTCAAGCGCCAGAAGGTGGAGTTGCGCCGCGGTGACGTGGCCCTGATCCGCACCGGTCGCATGCGCCTGTACGAGGACAGCGCCGCCTACATGGCCAAGCCGCCGGGGCTGGGTCTGGCCGCC
>JBFJTN010000355.1:0-2980 GCA_041625325.1 Oceanococcus sp.
AAAGCGCAGGCGGCCGTCGATCCCGGTGCACCAGGTGCCCACTTGCAGGGCTTCGCCGGCGAAGGCCGGCTTGAGATAGTCGATCTCGTGGCGATGGGCGACCACCACGGTGCCCAGCTGCTGGTACAGATCCCATCCGGCACCCAGCGCTTCGGCATGGGCCCAGGCGGCGGCTTCCAGGAATTGCAGATAGGCCGCGTTGTTGACGTGTCCCAGGCGATCAATCGTGTCGGGACTGACCTTCAGCGAGTGCACGAAGGGATTCTGGAAGTCCCAGGGCGAGTTGTCGGGGCGGGTGGACATGGCGCGGGGCGGAGCAGGCTTGCGCCGATCTTAGCTGCCCCGGGGCGCGTGGCATAATCCTCGGACAATAATCTGGGGGACTCTGGGATGCTTGGTTTCAGCCCGGCCGAATGGCATCACACTCTGTTGATCATCACCTTCATCGTCTGCCCGACGATATTCCTGGCGCTGATGTTCATTCCCGCCGCCTACGGCCGGCATGCGGAAGGGCAGAGCCGTCTGTGGGGGCCGGGCATCCCGACCCGCTGGGCCTGGGTGATCATGGAACTGCCGTCATCAGTCGGCTTTGCCGTGATCTTCTTCTACGGGGACCGGGCGCTGGAGCTGGTGCCGCTGCTGCTGCTGGTCATGTGGCAGGCGCACTACTTCCACCGCACTTTCATCTTTCCGTTCAAGATCCGGGTCAAGCCCGGCCAGACCACCCCGCTGGTCATTCCGGTGATGTCGGTGATCACCAACACCATCGTCTCCTTCCTGAATGCCTCCATCCTGTCCTGGAGCAGCATCCGGGGCGATTACGATCTGGGCTGGCTCGGAGATCCGCGCTTTCTGGCGGGGCTCGCCCTGTTCGCCTATGGCTGGCATGTCAACCGCAAGGCCGATGCCATGCTGGCCGCCCTGCGCAAGCCGGGCGAGACCGGTTACAAGATCCCCAGAGGCTGGTTGTACGAGAAGGTCAGCTGCCCCAATTATCTGGGCGAGATGATGATCTGGACCGGCTGGGCGGTCGCCACCTGGTCCTGGGCCGGCGTGGCATTCGTGCTGGTCACGGCAGCCAATCTGGTGCCGCGGGCGCTGCAGAATCATCGTTGGTACCACGATCGCTTCGAGGATTATCCGGCCCAGCGCAAGGCCGTCATTCCGTATCTGCTCTGATTGCCGGACGGCCACTGCCTGTTAGTATTCCGGACGGTCGAAAACAAGAATTGCATTGAGGAGCGACACCGATGACTGAGGTACGGGAACGGGATGTCCTGATCATCGGCGCAGGCCTGTCCGGCATTGGCATGGCCTGTCATCTGCAGCGTGAATTGCCGGACATGAGCTACGCCGTGCTGGAACGCCGGCAGCGGGTCGGTGGCACCTGGGACCTGTTCCGTTACCCCGGGGTGCGATCGGATTCGGACATGTTCACCCTGGGTTTTCCGTTCCGTCCCTGGACGGATTCCAGGGTCCTGGCCGAAGGCGCGGATATCCGGCGCTATATCGAGGAGACCGCGAGCGAGTACGGGGTGGACAGGCAGATTCGCTTCGGCCTCCGGATCACGCGCGCCAGCTGGTCGAGCGAGCAGGGGCGCTGGCGGGTGAGCGCGCTGGACGAGGCCAGCGGTGAGGAGCAGCACTGGAGCTGCCGCTTCCTGGTTCTGGGTACCGGCTATTACCGCTACGATGCCGGCTATCAGCCGGAGTTCGCAGGGGCTGAGGACTTCGAGGGAAAACTGATTCATCCGCAGCACTGGCCGGAGGATCTGGATTATTCCGGCAAGCGCGTCGTGGTCATTGGCAGCGGAGCGACCGCGGTGACCCTGGTGCCCGCAATGAGTGGCCAAGCCTCGCATGTGACCATGCTGCAGCGGTCACCGACCTACATCATGTCGCTTCCGGCGATCGACAAGATCACCGAGCTCATGAAGCGCTGGCTGCCGCAGTCCCTGGTCTTTCGTTTCACCCGCTGGCGCAATGTCGCGCTGGCTCGCCTGTTGTACGTGGCCTCCCAGCGCTGGCCGAAGGCCATGTCCCGCTTCTACCTGAGCGGCGTGCGCCGGCACCTCAAGCCGGAGGTCGACATGCGCCACTTCCGGCCCAGCTACAAGCCCTGGGACCAGCGCCTCTGCGCCGTGCCTGATGGGGATCTGTTCGAGGCCATCAATGCGGGCAAGGCCGAGGTGGTCACCGCGGAGATCGAGCGATTCACCAAATCCGGGATCCGTCTGCGTGACGGTCAGACCCTGGAGGCCGACATCATCGTTTCAGCCACCGGGCTGGACCTGCAGATGATGGGCGGCATGACACTCGAGGTGGATGGTGTCAGCCGTGAGCCGCAGGAGGTCCTGAGCTACAAGGCCGTGATGATCGAAGGGGTGCCCAATTTCGGGGTGCTGTTCGGTTACACCAATGCCACCTGGACGCTGAAGGCGGATATCGCCGCGCGTTATCTGTGCCGTCTGATGCGGCACATGCAGCGCGGGGGATATGTCACGGCCTGCCCGGTGGCACCGGAAGGCATGGCCACCGAATCCTCGGCGATGGATGCGCTGAGCGCGGGTTACGTCCGCCGGGCGTCCGATCGCCTGCCGAGGCAGGGTCGGGAACTGCCCTGGAAAGTGCTGAACCATTATCAGCGGGACCGGCGCATGCTGCTGCACGAGCCGATCGAGGATGGTGTGTTGCAGTTCACCCGGGAAAATGTTCGGCAAGGACAGGACCAGCTCCAGCCGGCGGCCTGAGCGGCCGCAAGAGAGTGAAACGAAGCCTGGGCCTGGAGCGCAGCTCCTGTCCCGTAGCGGACCTTGCTCTCCCTGCGAGAACCACTTTTTCGCACTGTGAGTGTCCTGGGGATCACGGAAGCGACTGCCTGATGCAGGCGCCGTATACCCTCCATGAAGCGTCACGCCGGGCCCTGCCACCTGTTCCGGGCGCTGTCCCCCGCGCCGCTTCGCGGTTCCCTGCGGCCACG
>JBFJTN010000356.1:0-2977 GCA_041625325.1 Oceanococcus sp.
GCGGGTCGCGGTGGCACCGACCGACTACGGTGTCGTGCCGGTGCACGGCGAACTCGCCGCCGTGACGGCGGATCGCATCATCTTCAGCCGCCAGACCGAAGACTTCGGCACGCTGCACGTGCATTTCCCGCGGGCGGGCTACGCCGTCACGCCGGCCTGAAGCGCTCGCCAGCCCGATCAAGACAATCCGTTGCGGCGCGCCGAGGCGCGATCTCCGCCTGCGAGAGCTTTCATCGGGCTGCCCCGGGCCGTTTCGGTGCCTGCGGCCCCACCCACGCCGTGTGGGCCGGGCAGGCGCCCTGGGCCGACCTGTGAGTTCGCGGCCTGCCGTTTGCCCGCCGGCCCGGGGCCTTGCCAGCGCCCGGGCCACACCGCACCATGCCGACTGACCCGCCAATGCCGTAACCGACCATGACCGACAGCTACACCCCACCTACCGTCTGGCAGCCCACCGAGAGCGGCGGCAAGTTCGCCAGCATCAACCGCCATACGGCCGGGGCCACCCACGACAAGACCCTGCCGCGTGGTCGCCACCCGCTGCAGCTGTACTCGCTGGCCACGCCCAACGGGGTGAAGGTCACAGTGCTGCTGGAGGAACTGCTGGCCCTGGGTATCACCGAGGCGGAGTACGACGCCTGGCTGATCAACATCGAGGCCGGCGACCAGTTCGGCAGCGACTTCGTCGCGATCAATCCCAACTCCAAGATCCCGGCCCTGCTCGATTGCAGTGTCGAGCCCGCCCAGCGGGTTTTCGAGTCCGGCGCCATCCTGCTGTATCTGGCGGAAAAGTTCGGCCACTTTCTGCCCGCCGCCGGCCCGGCCCGGGCCGAGTGCCTGAGCTGGCTGTTCTGGCACATGGGCAGCGCGCCCTTCCTGGGCGGTGGCTTCGGCCATTTCTACGCCTACGCGCCGGAAAAGTACCGTTACCCCATCGACCGCTATGCGATGGAGGTCAAGCGCCAGCTGGACGTGCTGGACCGTCATCTGGCCGGGAACGAATACCTGGCCGGCGCCGATTACAGCCTGGCGGACATCGGCACCTGGCCCTGGTACGGCGCCCTGGCCCTGGGCCGGCTGTATGACGCCGGCGAGTTCCTGCAGGTGGACAGCTACAGCCACGTGCAGCGCTGGGCCCGGGCCATCGCCGATCGCCCGGCGGTCAAGCGTGGCCGCATGGTCAACCGGGCCTGGGGGGATCCCGCCAGTCAGCTGCTGGAGCGGCACGAGGCCAGCGATTTCGAACAGCGCACCCAGGACAAGCTGGGCTCTGCCGGCGCGCGCTGAGACGCTCAGCGGCGTCACTGCCCGGGTGCGCGTTTGACCCGGGCGAACGGGTGAGCCGCATGCTGCGCTGGCCGAGGCCGGCGCTACCCCGCGGGCGTCCTGCGGCCGCCCCCCGGCTCAGTGTCGCCGCGTGCTGGGCTCCGCCGACACCCGGATGGCATCGGCAGTTTCCAGCGCTGCCAG
Source organism: Oceanococcus sp. (assembly GCA_041625325.1). Classification (GTDB taxonomy): domain Bacteria; phylum Pseudomonadota; class Gammaproteobacteria; order Nevskiales; family Oceanococcaceae; genus Oceanococcus. Next base: position 1,468 of record JBFJTN010000356.1, read on the forward strand.
CAGGGCATCGGCGCGCTCCTGACCGGTGCCGGCCTGCAGCAAAGCCTGCCTGTCCCATGTGGGCAGGGGAATGTGCATGGACAAGGCATCGACCAGTTCCGGGTCGGCAAGCTCCTGGACCGAAACCAGATTGAGCGTCAGATGCTCCGGCAGGACGCGGTTGGCCAGCGCGATCAGTCGCGCGCGGTCCATCTTGAGGGAGCCGGTGACCGCCCCGCCCGACTCCTCATCCGGCTCCAGCGTGACGGTGACCCGCCGGAAGCCGCCAGGATCAAGCGGCAGTTCGTCCTGTATCCGGAACTTCTGCGTGCCCTGCAGCACCAGGTTGTAGCGCCCGTCCGGCAATTTCTCGCAGTGCCTGATCTCGCCGATGCAGCCCAGCGGCATCAGCGCGTCGGCCATCTCCGCGCCGTCCAGGCCGACCCGGGGATGCACCATGCCGATCCGGCGATCAGACGCCAGGGCATCCTCGACCAGCGCGCGATAGCGGGGCTCGAAAATGTGCAGGGGCAGATGGCCGCGAGGCAGCAACAGGACGCTGCCCAGCGGAAAAACTCTGATTGTCTGGGTGGTGCTCGCCATCATCATCTTTATCCTGCGCCTGTCCCGACCGGACTCGCCGTCGCCGCAACCCCGATCGCCCGAGCCCGCTGACGCTTCTTAGCCAATATACGGAAGCGCGCCCCGGATGGATGCGGCGCGCCAGGAATCAGGGAACCGCCAGCTGCCGCGAGGGCGGGCCGGTGCAGCGCCCGGGCGTCAGCCTGGCGTGCTGGTGGGCGTCGCCAGGGCTTGCAGGCTCAGTGTCACCGTGGCGATGCGCTGGCCGACCATCTCCTCGATGGTAATGGTCACGCCGTCGTGCTCGATGGTGGCGCCCTGTCCGGCCTGCCCCTGCCACACCTGACGCAGCAACTGATCGAGCGTGCTGCCGCCATCAGCCGTCAGATGGATGCCGTAGGACCGGCCCAGCGCTTCCACGGTGGTCGCTCCCTTGAGCCGCAGTTTCGCATCCACCGGCAGGGCCTCGCGCTGAATGGACGCCGCATTGGACAGGGCGCAGTCGACCAGCGCCCGGGTACCCGGGCGCATCACGACAAACAGATGGTCACCTGCCAGCATCGTAGTCGAACCGCGCGGGGGCAGGATGCTGTTCCCGCGCGTGATCATGGCCACGACGACGCCGTCCGGCAGCGCCAGTTCGGCCAGCCGACGCCCGGCAGCGCGAGCCTGCTGACCCAGGGTGTACTCCACGATCTCGGCATCAACCTCGTTCAGGGCCGTGATCTCCAAAGTGGCCGCCGGACGAGGCGCCGGGGCCTCCGTCAGCTTCAGCCGGCGGGCGATCAATGGCATCAGCCAGCCCTGAATGGTTGCGGAGAGCAGGACCACGAAGAACACCACATTGAAGATCAGCTGGGCGCCCGGCAGCCCGAAAACCAGGGGAAAGATGGCCAGGATGATGGGCACGGAGCCGCGCAGACCCACCCAGGACACCAGTGTCATTTCC
>JBFJTN010000357.1:0-2972 GCA_041625325.1 Oceanococcus sp.
AGGGCGCCCCTTCTTGGTGACGCGCACAGGTGTACGCTGCGCGGCATCCAGGAATTGGCCAAACTGGTTTTTCGCGTCTCTGGCAGCTATTTCTTTCATGTGGCCATGATAGCCATTATGGCCATTGCGCACCATGCCCCATTGATCCCTGATGCGCGGCTGTCCTCAGGCGGCCTCTGCCTCTAACCCGCCTGCTTGCGAAAGCCCCCCTGCACGACGTTTTCCGACCCGCGCGGCGCCAGCACCTGATCTCCGGCCGTATCATCCAGCGGCTGATACGCCAGCGGCGCCGCATGCAGCAGCTGGATGAGCGCCTCCATGTCACCGGATGCGCAGGCTGACAGCAGGCTCTCATACAGCTCGCGGAACTCGCCAAGCGCCAGCGCCGGCTCGGCCGAGCGGGCGATCCGCGGGTGGGCCGTGCCGTGGGCATCCTGGCCGATCAGCAATTCCTCGTAGAGCTTCTCGCCGGGCCGCAGGCCGGTGATTTGCACCTCGATGTCGCCTTCCGGATGCTCCGGCGTCCGCGGATGAAAGCCCGCCAGCCGGATCATGCGCAGGGCCAGATCGCGAATATTGACCGGCTCGCCCATGTCCAGCACGAAGACCTCGCCCTGATGCCCCATCGCACCGGCCTGGATCACCAGCGCCGCCGCCTCCGGAATGGTCATGAAATAGCGGATGATCTCCGGGTGGGTCACGGTGACCGGCCCGCCGGCCTCGATCTGCGAGCGGAACAGCGGCACGACCGAACCGGAGGAGCCCAGCACATTGCCGAAGCGCACGATGGACAGGCGGGTATGTCCCCCACGCTCGGCCAGGGCCTGCACCCCCAGCTCGGCCAGGCGCTTGGAGGCGCCCATCACATTGGTCGGCCGCACCGCCTTGTCCGTGGAGACCAGCACGAAGGAATCGATGCGCGCCTCGACCGCCGCCTGCGCCATGGTCCAGGTGCCCTGCACATTGTTGCGAAGCGCCGCGATCGCATTGTTTTCGACCAGCGGCACATGCTTGTAGGCCGCTGCGTGGTAGCAGGTCTGGATGCCGAAGCGGTGGAGCAAGGCCTGCACCCGCGCCTCGTCACAGACCGATCCCAGCACCGGGTACAGCGGCACCGTGGAGTTCAGGCGCCGGGCCAGGCCGTGCAGTTCACGCTCGATTTCGTACAGGCCGTGCTCGGAATGATCCAGCAACACCAGCGCGGACGGCTCATGGCGCAGGATCTGCCGGCACAGCTCGGAACCGATCGACCCGCCTGCCCCGGTGACCAGCACCGCCTTGCCGCGGATGTCACGATTGATCAGCTCAACATCCGGGGCCACTGGGTCTCGACCCAGCAGATCGCCGATATCCACGTTGCGCAGCTCGCTGACCTGGGCCCGCCCGGAGATCAGATCGGCCATGTCGGGAACGGTTTTCACCTCGATGTCCAGATGCTCGAGGCTGGCGATGATCTCGCGGCGACGGGACTGGCTGATGTTGGGCATGGCGAGGAGGACGTGGCTGACGCCCTGTTCCACCCACTGCGGGAGTACCTCCGGCCCGCGGACCTGAAGACCGAGGATACGCGCACCGGCAAGGGCTGGATCCTGGTCGATGAACCCGCAAAGGCCGAACTTCGAATTGGAACGCAGCGCCATCGCGAGCTCCCGCCCGGCGGCGCCCGCTCCGAAAATGGCCACCTGCTCACGATGCCGCGAACTGCTGGTCTCGAAGAGCCATCGAACAGCCTGTCGGGGCACCGAGATCAGCAGCAGCAGGATCAGCCCGAAATCAATGAGAGAGCGGCCCAGGAGCTGCTCCCGGATGAGTTCGTGCAGGACGGCCAGCCCGGACACCGCAATCAGAGCGGCGGCCAGAGCGTGCGGAGAAATACCGAAGCTCGTATACCGCACCAGCTCCTTGTAGGCTCCCATCGTGGCCAGAACCGCGACCACAAATGGCGTCAGCAGCGCGATCTCTGCGATGAGATGGCTGTTGAACGGTATGCGATTGAGCAAAGCGGCAAGGACAAGAGACAACGCGACTGCGCAGGAGTCCGCGAGCACCTGCAGGATCTGCTTGTCTCGACGCTCCAGCGAGAACAGTCCGGCTGTCATGATCGCGATGCGCCGCTTCAATGATTTCCGCACGGTCGCCGTAGCCCTCTCAATTGCGCTCACCAGTCAGCTGATCCGCTTGAATAGTAAACCAAGACAGGGGCACTGCAACTCGCGGCGGGGTATCGGAGACGATCCCGCGCGGCGCGACCGCCCCGCGGCCAGCCGCAAGACCGGCGCCTGCCCCGAACCCGGCGCATCTGCCTAGCCCGCGGCAGCTTCCCTGCAGACCGCTCGCAAGACCTCGCAGGTCCTGTCCAACTCGGCATCCGTGAGTGTCGGATGGACCAGAAAAGCCAGACTGGTTTCTCCTAGCTCGCGGGCGGCAGACAGCCGGTGACCCGGTCGCCATGGCGTGCCATCGAATGCACGTTCCAGATAAACCTCCGGACAGGAGCCGCTGAAACACGGAACTCCACGCCCGGAGATCTCCGAGACGAGTCTATCCCTGCTCCAGCCAGGCGCGAGCTTCTGCGTCTCAACGAACAGATAGCACCTGTAGTAGGCATGCACGCACTCACCACATCCTGCGGGCCCGCAGGACGGGCCGCAGATCTCCGAGGGGACCCGGAGCACTGCACAGTGCCTGGCTGCCTGGCGGATCCTGCGCGCCCGCTCGTTCCTCAGCCGTGTCCACGATGCCATCCGGCGCAACTGGATGCGTCCAATCGCGCTTTGCATTTCGGTCATCCTGAAATTCGAACCGAAGGACTCATGGAGCCAGCGAAAACCCGGTTTGTGATCCTTCGCATGCACCGCGTGATAGCTCTTGCCGTGATCCTTGATGCTCCAGAGTCGCGCCCACAGATCAGGGTCATTGGTCGTGAGCAGACCACCTTCGCCCCCGGTCGTCATGATCTTGTCCTGGCAGAA
>JBFJTN010000358.1:0-2916 GCA_041625325.1 Oceanococcus sp.
GTGGCGGCCATCTCTATCCCAGCAACGGTTCCAGCGCCGGCTTCCTGAACGACATGCAGGAAACCCTGGCGATCTACCAGCAGGCCATGGCGGATGTGCCGGAGGCGCAGCGACCGCTGTTCGGCTTCGGCTACGGCACCGACACCAACGGCCTGTCCGACCAGACCGGCCCGCGCAACAATCCGGAGCGGCCGCTGAGTTATCCCTTCGCCCTGTTCGGGGGCAGCGTGTTCAACGAACTGGAGGATTTCACCGACCAGCCGGCGGTGATCTTCAACCAGCCGGCCAGCCGCGACGAGACCGGTGAAGTGGTGCGCACCTGGCATCAGGACGAAGATGGCAATGCGCATCACGGCATGCTCTCCGACTTCGTGCAGGAGATCCGCCTGGATGGCACGGCCGAGCACATGCAGCACCTGTTCAACTCGGCCGAGGTCTTCCTGCAGACCTGGGAGCGGACCGAGGCGGCCAGTGCGGCGATCGCGGTCAATGGCCTGAGTGTGCCGGAGGGCATGCTTCGCGCGGCGCCGGTGGGCACGCCGACGGAAGACCCCTTCGCCAGCCCGCCGGCCCCGTAAGTGACGCATCAGCACAAGGGGCGCCGCCGGCGCCCCTTTTTCTTGGCCGGCTGATGGACGGCGAAGTCTGCATCATCGGCGGCGGCGCCGCCGGCCTGATGTGCGCGATGACGGCTGCGCGGCGCGGCCGCCGGGTGCGGGTGATCGAGCACGCCCGCCAGGTCGGCCGCAAGATCCTGATGTCCGGCGGTGGGCGCTGCAATTTCACCAATCTGTACACCGCGCCGGACAACTTCCTCTCGGCCAACCCGCACTTCTGCAAATCGGCCCTGGCCCGCTACAGCCAGTGGGATTTCATCGCCCTGGTGGAACAGCACGGGATCGCCTACCACGAGAAGGAGGCCGGCCAGTTGTTCTGCGATGAATCCTCGAAGGAGATCGTGCGCATGCTGCTGGCCGAATGCGCCGAGGCGGGGGTGGAGATCGTGACCGGCTGCGCGGTGCTGGCGGTGCGGGCCAGCGGCTCCGGTTTCACCCTGCAGACCGCACGTGGTCCGCTGGACTGCGGCCGGCTGGTGCTGGCCAGTGGCGGCCTGTCCATTCCCAAGATGGGAGCCACCGGCTTTGCCTATGAGATCGCCCAGCAGTTTGGTCATGCGCTGGAGCCGACCCGGGCGGCCCTGGTGCCCTTCACCCTCAGCGGGCGGCCCCTGCAGGACTGGGAGGGGCTTGCCGGCCTGTCGCATCCGGTGCGCGTCAGCGCGGGGGGCATGAGTTTCGACGGGGCCCTGCTGCTCACCCACCGCGGTCTCAGCGGTCCGGCCATCCTGCAGATCTCCTCCTACTGGTCGCCCGGCGAGGATCTGGCGATCGACTGGCTGCCCGGCCAGGATGCGGCCAGCGCGCTGCTGGCCGCCAAGCGCGGCAGCCCGGCCCAGTCGCTGGCCGGCTGGCTGGCTGCCCAGATGCCGCGCCGCCTGGCCCAGCGCCTGGCCGAGCTGGCCGGTGCGGAAGAGGCTCCGCTGGCGCAGCGGCGTGATGCGGAATTGAGCGCCCTGGGCGCGCGGCTGAATGACTGGCGCATCCGGCCTTCCGGAACCGAGGGCTATCGCACGGCGGAAGTCACCCTGGGCGGGGTCAGTACCGAGGCGGTGTCCTCCACCAGCATGGAATCCGCCCTGCAGCCGGGGCTGCATTTCGTCGGGGAGGCCCTGGATGTGACCGGGCACCTGGGCGGCTTCAACTTCCAGTGGGCCTGGGCCTCCGGGCACGCCGCCGGACAGGCCCTGTAGCCGGCAGATCGCCGCCGGGCCCCTACAATGGGGACTGATTTCCCGCGGAGCTGTCCGTGCATCGCCTGAGTCTGCTGTTCTGCCTGTGCCTGGGGGCCTGTGCCAGCGCGCCGCCGCGCGCGGTGCCGGCGCCGCTGCCCGAGTATGCGGAAGCGACTGCCTGGCATGCCTGCCGGGCCGGCCTGCACTGGCCCGAAGGACAGGCGCCGGACTGGAGTCTGGACCTGCTGCTGGCCCATGCCGTCTTTGCCCCCGTGCTTGCGGCCGAAGAGGGGCAGATCCGGGCCTGGCGTTTTCATCGTCGGGCCGGACGGGATGCGGCGGGTCATCGTTTCAGCCTGGTGTTCCGCGCCGATGGGCCGACCAGCCAGCGGATTGCCGCGGCGGCCCGGCAGAGCGTGGCCCTGCAGTGGGCCCTGCATGATGGCCTGGTGCGGGATTTCGACTGCCGCGACCTGAGCGACTGGTCCGGCACCGAACTGGCCGCGACCTCCGATCCGGCCTGGTCCGCGCCGATGCGGGAAGCCTGGCCGCACTTCATCCAGGGCGCGAGCCGCTTCTGGCTGGCCCTGGTCGAGATCGAAATGGCCGGCCTGCCACCGGACGCGGACCTGGCCGCGCTGCATCAGGCCAGCCGGGCCGCCCAGCAACGCATCAATGCGATCTGGACCACTGAGGCGCCGCATGCGCTGCTGCATCACCTCAATGCGATCTTTGCCTACCAGCCCTGGCTGATGCGCTTTTGAGCCGGGCGGCGGGCGAGGGCTTGGTGTCCGGGGAACGGTTCCGCGCTGAGCGACCATGCATTGACAGACGGCTTGGACGGCGCAGCCGTGCTTCGCGCTATCGCGCAGCGTGCTCGCGGTCCGTCCGGCCTGGCCCCGCAAAGGCCTGATGCGTCACAGCTCAGTCCGGCAGGCTGTCGGATTGAGGTGGTCGCGCCAGGAGGTCGCAAAGCGTCGGCCTCACCTGGCGGCAGGTCCGTCCAGCAACCGCGCACGCTCGCGCCGTGGGGCGCAGAGCTGAGCCTTGGCCAGCGGATAGGGCCAGCTCCGGTCCCTGCGCGCAGTCGGCGGTCACTGACTGTCGCGCAGCAGCCAAAAAAA
>JBFJTN010000359.1:0-2890 GCA_041625325.1 Oceanococcus sp.
CTGGGCTGCGATTTCACCCCGGAGGAATTGCAGCTGGCCGCCGCCCTGAAACAGGTGAAAGCCCGCGCCGGCCGCACCCCGAAATGGCGCCTGCTGCTGAAGGGCATGCGCCTGGCCCAGGCGGATGCCCGGGCACTGCCGACGCTGCGACGCCTCGGCCTGGAACAGCCGGCCAGCCTGCAGGACCGTATCGCCCGGGCCCTGTTGCTGGAGGCCCTGGAAAGCGGGGCGACCGACCCGGCCTGACGCCGTCCGGCCGCCGGCCCTGTTGCCACTTCGCCACAGGAGGCAGGCCCGAGAGGATGGCCGGCACCGGCCGTGCGCCTGCCCGGCAGGCGGCCTGTTGCCAGTTGGCAACAGGATTGCGCCGGCAGCCGGCCTTCAAGCCGAGCACCCCCCACGGGAAGTTCTTTACTCGTCTGTTTTTACTGTTCTTTTTGGAAGTTGGCACGGTTCTGCCAAGTACAGAACCACCCCAACCACGAGAGTGCACAGCGATGAACAAGACCAGCCTCCTGCAGATCGCGGCCAGCCTGTTCCTGGCCCTGACACTGGGCGCCTGCCAGGAGCCCGCCCAGGATCAGTCATCCCGGACCGCGGCCGCGCCCTGCGCAGACTGCGGCGAGATCGAATCGATCACGCCGCATGTGGTCAAGGGCGAGGCCTCGCCCGCCAGCGCGGTGGCCGGCGCCATCATCGGTGGCGTACTTGGCCATCAGTTCGGTGACGGCAGCGGCAGGAAGGCCGCCACCGCCGCCGGCGCCATTGGCGGCGCGGTGGCCGGCAGCGAAATCGAGAAACGACGCAACAGTTACACGGTCTACGAGCTGGTCGTCCGGCTGGATTCCGGCGACCGCCGTGAGCTGACCCGCAGCGAACTCGGCGCCCTGAACGTCGGCGACCGCGTGCAGCTGCGCGGCGACAGCCTGGTGCCGCTGCAGTCCTGACCCCTGATCCTTCACCTTGCTTCGTACCCAAACTGGAGAACACCCCATGACACCAAGCCGCAAAGCCTGTCTGCTGCTGGCTGCCGCCCTGCCCCTGGGTGCCGCCCATGCGCACAACTACAGCTACATCGAGGGCGGCTACATCGAACGCGAAGACAATGGTGGCCTGCGCCTGGCCGCCAGCTTGGCCCTGGACCCGCGCCTGGCCGCCTTTGGCGAGATCAGCGACACCGATCCGGTGCAGACCCTGAGCGCCGGGCTGATGCTGCACCAGCCGGTCAATCCGCAGGTGGACTGGACCGCCGGCCTGTCGCTGGAAACGGTGGATGCCGGCCGCCGCGACGACACCGGCCTGGGCGTCCGCGCCGGCCTGAGATGGCGCGTGCCCGCGTCACCGCTGGTCGAGCTGAACCCGGAGATTCGCCACCGTGACGTGTTCGACCGCGGTCAGACCTCGCTGCGGGTGGCGGCCCTGTTGGCCCTGAGCGCCCCCTGGCAGTTGCAGATTGCCCTGCAGGGCGGCGACGAAGACAGCCTGTCCGCGGGCGTGCGTTACCACTTCTGATCCCCCCAACCTGGAGAATCGAGCATGTACAAATTTCTGAGCCCCGCCCTGATCGTCCTTGCCCTGAGCGGCTGCGCCAGCTCCGGTCCGCAGCAGCAGCAGGCCGATGCGGCCCATGAGCCAGCCCAGGACCCTAACGGCCAGAGCGGCATGAGCAGCTCCGCCCAGTCGGAGCGCGACAGCCTGGATCCCCGCGCCCTCGACAGCCAGCTGCCGATCCCGCAGCAGCGCAAGCTGCACTTCGGCTTCGATCAGACCGGCATCGAGCCGCAGTACCAGGAGATGCTGCAGCAGCACGCCGCCTATCTGCGCCAGAACCCCGAGGTCCGCATCCGCCTGGAGGGCCATGCCGACGAGCGCGGCACCCGCGAATACAACATGGGCCTGGGCGAGCGGCGGGCCCTGATGGTGCAGAAGAACCTGCTGCTGATGGGGGTGCGCACCGAGCAGCTGGCGCCGGTCAGCTACGGCGAGGAAAAGCCGGAGGTGCTGGGCGAGTCGGAAGAATCCTTCCGCCAGAACCGCCGGGTGGAACTGAATTACGGCCCGATGCCGGGCCGCAACGCGGCCGCCAGCCCCGCGCCAGCCACAGGCGAGCAGTACGCCACCCGCTGACGGACAGCGCGCGGGCGCCTTGACCGCCAGCCATCGCGCGGAGGACAGTAGCGGCGACCGGCCCAGCAGGCCGGCCGCCGCTTGATTGTTTCTGCCATGATCACTGCCTACTACAGCCACCCTGACTGCGCCCTGCACGCGATGGGCGCCGGCCACCCGGAATGCCCGGAGCGCCTGGCCGCGGTCGCCGATGCCCTCGAGTCTGCCGGCCTGATGCCGGCGCTGAGCCCGCGCGAAGCCCCGCTGGTCAGCCGCGAGGCCCTGGCCCGCGCCCACGGGGCGGCGTACCTGGATCGCATCGAAGCGGCCGCCCCGCAGGACGATTCCCTGGTCCGCCTGGACCCGGACACCGCCATGAACCGCCATTCCCTGCAGGCCGCCCGGCGCGCGGCCGGCGCCCTGGTGGCGGCGGTGGACGAGGTGCTGGGCGGCGCGGCACAGCGCGCCTTCTGCAATCTGCGCCCACCCGGCCACCACGCCGAGCGGGATCGCGCCATGGGCTTCTGCCTGTACAACAACGTGGCGGTGGCCGCCCTGCACGCGCTGGAGGCGCACGGCCTGTCGCGGGTCAGCATCGTGGATTTCGACGTGCACTATGGCAACGGCACGGCGGACATCTTTCGCGGCGACGCGCGCGTGCAGCTGCTGTCCAGCTATCAGTTCCCGCTGTATCCGCTGGAGCGCGATGCACCGGGTGATGCCCGGCAGATCAATGTCGCCCTGCCGGCGGGCAGCGACGGCGCGGCCTTTCGCGCCGCGGTCA
>JBFJTN010000360.1:0-2881 GCA_041625325.1 Oceanococcus sp.
AACGCTTGAGCCGGCAATGCACCGGCTTGCAGTCACCCGGGCGGCATCTCACCGGCCACCCAGGTATTCTGCGACTTCCGGCAAGCTGAAACCTGTTGACGAAGGGCTGTCGCCCCGCGCATGAACTCCACCGGTCCGCCATGCTCCAAACGTCATGATCTGGATTCTCGCCGCACTGCTGCTGCTCGCCGCCTTTGCCCTGCCCGGCCTGTGGGTCAGGCAGGTGCTGCGCAAATACAGCCTGCCGGCTGACCGCTATCGCGACAGGGGCAGCGGCGGGGAGCTCGCGCGACACCTGCTGGACCGGTTCGCCCTGCAGGGCGTGGCCGTAGAAACCACCGAGCTCGGGGACCACTACGATGCCGAGGCCCGGGCGGTGCGGCTGACCAACGACAACTACCACGGGCATTCCCTGACGGCGATCACCGTGGCCGCCCACGAGGTCGGCCACGCCCTTCAGCACGCGCGGGGCGAAACCCTGTTCAGCCAGCGCCAGCGCCTGGCCAGGCTGGCGGTCACCGGCCAGCGGATCGGCAGCCTGTTTCTCGTCACCGCGCCGCTGGTCACGCTGCTCACCCGCGCGCCGGGTGCGGGCCTGCTGCTGCTCCTGGTCGGCATCGGCTCCATGCTCATCGGCACACTGGTGCATCTGATCACCCTGCCCGTGGAACTCGACGCCAGCTTCAACAAGGCGCTACCGATCCTCACCAGCGGCCATTACCTGCACGAGGCCGACCTGCCGCACGCCCAGCGAATTCTCCGCGCCGCGGCCATGACCTACGTGGCGGCGTCCCTGGCGAGTCTGCTCAATCTGGGGCGCTGGCTGGCCATCCTGCGGCGCTGAGGCGACTGCTGGCTTCGCGGACGAACCGCGCTTCCACGGCCGTCCCATCCGGCGACGAGCCGCAAGTGCCCTGTACATGACAGGGGGCAGCCGGTCATGCCAGGCCGACGATCAGCTCCCTGCGAAGACGCGGGGCCAGCAGAGGCTCGAACGGCGTCGGTGCTGCCAGCCGCGCCGGCGCGGCTGCAGTGGCAGTGGCCTTGCAGAGGCGCCTTCGACCTAGCCCAGGAGCAGGTCCCCGGCCACCGGCACAAAGCGACTGGCCGCGTTTCTGAGTGACTGGGCGGTGAACTGTTCCACCCCGTAGACCTCGACAGTCTTGCCGCAGGCCTCGCGCAGCTTGCGCACCAGCAGGTCGAAATCGCCATCGCCCGAGACCAGGACAACGACGTCGGCCGCGCGGGCGTGCTCCATGGCGTCCAGGGTGATGCCCACGTCCCAGTCGCCCTTGGCCGAGCCGTCGGAACGCTGGATGAAGGGCTTGAGTTTCACCGTGAAACCGATCGCGCGCAGGATGTTCTGGAATTCCCGTTGCTTGGCATCGCCGCGATCAATCGCGTAGGCGAAGGCGCCGACCACGTCCCGGCCGGCGGTGGCCCGGGCCCAGAGGCGGTTGTAGTCGACATTGCGCTGGAACGCCGCACGCGCCGTGTAATACAGGTTCTGGACATCGACAAACAGCGCCACTTTCGGCATCAGTTCAGCTCCGGAGCGGAAAACAGGGCGGTCAGATGTCGCGGATGCGGAACTTGCGTCCCTTGATCTGCGCCTGACGCAGGGCCCTGACCACCGATGGGGCCCGTTCGCGGCTCACGGCCACATAGGCACGGGTCGCGAACACATCGATCTTGCCCACTTCGTCGCCACGCAGGCCACCCGCGCCGGTCAGCGCGCCGAGGATGTCACCCGGTCGCAACCTGTCCTTGCGACCCGCATCGATGATCAGCGTTTTCATGGCCGGGCGCTGCGGTTTGCCAGGACGGGTGGGCAATGCGCTCCAGGAGAGCTTCATGCCGGTCAGCGCCTCGATGCCCTGGATACGAGCCTGCTCCCGGCCCGAGACCAGCGCGCAGGCCAGACCGCTTTCGCCGGCGCGGCCGGTGCGCCCGATGCGATGCACGTGCACGGCCGGATCCGTCGGCAACTCGTAGGCGATGACCATCGGCAGGCCCTCGATGTGCAGCCCCCGGGAGGCCACATCGGTGGCCACCAGGACCTGGCAGCTGCCGTTGCCGAACTGGACCACGATCTCATCGCGCTCACGCTGATCCAGCTCGCCGTGCAGGGCCAGCGCACTGAAACCCGCAGCCTGCAATCTGGCGGCCACATCCCTTGTGTCGATACGGGTATTGCAGAACACCAGGCAGGAGGACGGCGCACGCTCGCCGAGCAGGGCCTGCAGCGCGGCGGGCTTGTCCTGCTTCTCGACCTTGTAGAAGTGCTGCGCGATGGAGACATCCGCGGCCTGCCCGGCAATCTCGACTTCAACCGGCTCGTGCTGAAATTCCCGGCTGATCTGACGGATCTCCTCCGCATAGGTCGCGGAGAACAGGCCGGTGCTGCGCTCGCGTGGCAGCTGGCCCAGAATCCGCCCGATGGGCTCGATGAAGCCCATGTCCAGCATCCTGTCGGCCTCATCCAGGATCACCCGATGGATCCGGTCCAGGGGCAGGGCCTGGCGTTTGATCAGGTCCTCGATGCGCCCGGGCGTGCCCACCACGATGTGCGGCTCATGCGCCTGCAGTGAGGCGAGTTGCGGACGCACCGACACGCCACCGCACAGGCTCAGAATCTTGACGTTGGGAATGAAGCGGGCCAGGCCGCGCAGCTCCCGGGCGACCTGATCGGCCAGTTCCCGGGTGGGACACAGCACCAGCGCCTGCAGCTCGGCCGTGTCCGTGCGCAGGGCCGACAGCAGGGCCAGACCGAAGGCCGCCGTCTTGCCGCTGCCCGTGCTGGCCTGCACCCGCACATCCCGGCCGGCCAGCATGGGCGGCAAGCTCTGCGCCTGGACCTCGGTGGGGCGCTGGTAACCCA
>JBFJTN010000361.1:0-2872 GCA_041625325.1 Oceanococcus sp.
CAGTACGATCTTGCGCTGCCCGGCTGGCGCCGGTGCGATCGCCGCCTGCTGCGCCTCCCGGGGCAGGCGGCCGTACAGCGGCTGCACGCGACAATCCGCCGGCAGGCCGGTCAGCAGGCCGGCGAGGCGGCGAATCTCGCTTTCGCCGGGGAGGAACACGAGCAGGCTACCACTCTCCTCGCGCAGGACCTGTCGCACCACCCGGGCGATGCCGGCGGCCATGTCATGGTCCCGGGCAACCGGCTGGTGACGAATCTCCACCGGATAGCTGCGCCCCTCGGAGCGCAGCACCCCGGCATCCAGCTGGCGGGCCAGGCCAGCCTCGTCCAGGGTGGCCGACATCAGCAGCAGGCGCAGGTCCTCGCGCAGGCCCTGCTGCACGTCACGGGCCAGGGCCAGGCCCAGATCCGCGTGCAGGCTGCGCTCGTGGAACTCGTCGAAGATCACCAGGCCGACATCCTCCAGCTCCGGCTCGGCCTGCAGGCGCCGGGTCAGCAGGGCCTCGGTGAGTACCTCGATGCGGGTCCGCCGGCCGACCCGGGTCTCGTCGCGGGTGCGCAGGCCGACCGTCTGCCCCAGTTCCTCGCCGAGCAGTTCGGCCATGCGCCAGGCCAGGTTGCGCGCGGCCAGGCGGCGCGGCTCCAGCAGCAGGATGCGACGACCGGCCAGCCAGGGGGCATCCAGCAGGGCCAGCGGCACGATGCTGCTCTTGCCCGCGCCCGGCGGCGCCACCAGCACCGCCCGCGTGGCCTCGGCCAGCTGCTCGCGCAGGGCGGGCATGACTGGCCAGATGGGCAGGTCGGCAGTGATCGCCTGCAGCTTGTCGAGAGGCTGTCCCATGAACTTGTCGGGCTGAACGTGGTCGGCAGAGTACCCAAGAGTCGCCTGGCGCGCCGCCAGCGCCGGTGTCCCGCCACCCGCGGGACACCTGGGCCGGCGCATCGCGTACAATTGTTTGTTTTGTTTCGCCCGCAGCCACGAGTCCCATGCAACGCACCGATAACCTGCGCATCGCGTCCATCCGCGAGGTGTCCAAACCTGCCGTCGTTCGCGACGAACTGCCGCTGAATGACGCGGCGGTCGCCACCGTCGACGGCGCCCGTCGCGAGATCGCCGGCATCCTCGGCGGCCAGGACAGCCGGGCCCTGGCGATCGTCGGGCCCTGCTCCATCCACGATCCGGAAGCCGCCCGCGAATACGCCGGCAAGCTGGCGAAACTGCGCAGCGAGCTGGCGGCCGATCTGGCCATCGTCATGCGGGTCTATTTCGAGAAGCCGCGCACCACGGTGGGCTGGAAAGGCCTGATCAACGATCCGGACCTCAACGACTCCTTCGACATCGACAAGGGCCTGCGTCTGGCCCGCCGCCTGCTGCTGGAGCTGAATCAGTCCGGCGTGCCGGCCGGGGTGGAGTATCTGGACATCCTGACCCCGCAGTACATCTCCGATCTGGTCAGCTGGGGCGCGATCGGCGCCCGCACCACGGAAAGCCAGCTGCACCGCGAGATGGGCTCCGGCCTGTCCTGCGCGGTCGGCTTCAAGAACGGCACGGACGGCAACATCAAGGTGGCGGTGGACGCGATCCAGTCGGCGCGCAATCCGCATCGCTTCCTGTCCATGACGGTGGACGGCGCGGTGTCCATATTCGAGACCACCGGCAATGAGCAGACCCACGTGATCCTGCGTGGCGGCGCCAGCGGCCCGAACTTCACCGCCGAGCACATCGACGAGACCGCCGCCCTGCTGGACAAGGCCGGTCTGCCGCAGAAGATCATGGTCGACTGCAGCCATGCGAACAGCGCCAAGCAGCATCAGCGCCAGCTGCTGGTGGCCCGTGATGTCGGCCGCCAGATCGCCGGCGGCGATGCGCGCATCTTCGGCGTGATGGTGGAAAGCCATCTCTGCGAAGGCCGCCAGGACGTGGTCGAGGGCCAGCCGCTGACCTACGGCCAGAGCATCACCGATGCCTGCCTGGGCTGGGACGACACCGAAACCCTGCTGCGCCAGCTGGCCGCCGACGTGCGCGCCCGCCGGCAGAAACTCGCCGCCTGATGCGTGCCGGCCTGATCGGGGCCACCGGCCTGGTCGGCAGCGCCCTGCTGCAGCAGCTGCTGGAAGACCCCGACTGCACCGCCTTGCGCGTCTGGGCCCGCCGCCCCGCCGATCTGTCGGCCGACAAGCTCGACTGGCAGCAGATCGACTTCGACGCCCTGCGCGCGCAGATCGACTGCAGCGGCCTGGACATGGTGTTCTGCTGCCTGGGCACCACCACCGCCAAGGCCGGCAAGACCGGCCTGGAGAAGGTCGACCTCGATTACGTGGTGGCCTGCGCCGAGGCCGCGCGCAGCGCCGGGGTACCGGGCTTCTGCGTGGTCAGCTCGCTGGGGGCCAATTGCGCCTCGCCGGTGCACTACAGCCGGACCAAGGGCCGGATGGAATCCGCCCTGGTGACCCTGGGCTTCGACTGCCTGGAGATCCTGCGCCCCTCCCTGCTGCTGGGCCAGCGCAGCGAGCATCGCCCGGGCGAGGCCCTGGGCCAGCGCCTGGCCCCGCTGCTCAACCGCCTGCTGATCGGCCCGCTCAAGCGCTACCGTGCCATCGAGGCCGGCGAAGTGGCCCGCGCCATGCGCCTGCTCGGCAAGGCCGCCCAGCCCGGCGTGCACCTGCGTTTCCTGCCGCTGCCCGGCTGATCGCCCGGCCCGGGAACCGGGCCTGGCACCGGGCCATCAAGCCGGCTGATACCGCCCCCCCCGCCGGCCGGCAAGCGCCTTCCCTGCCCTCAGCCGGGGTCTTTTCCCCCAAAATCTGTGTAATCTGCGCACTCTGCGGATCGCTGCCTGGCGCAGCGGACGGATTCAGGCAAGGGGGTCACC
>JBFJTN010000362.1:0-2842 GCA_041625325.1 Oceanococcus sp.
CGGCCGGGCCTGGAGCGCACCGCGAAGCGGCGCGGGGGACAGCGCCCCACAGGACTGTCGTGGCCCGTGGGCACCCACTATGGGCAAACAATCGACACTTATCGGCGCGCTGGGATGCTATTGGCAGGCGATCAACGACCAGGCCAGCCCATGGCCGGGGAACGACCTGACAGTCCGCTAAGGGACATCAGCCGACGCCTGATCCCGCACCGGCCACCGGTCGTGACACTTCCATCATGGCGCTCTTTGCAATCAACTGGTGAGCATGCTCGGCGTGGTAGCCGCGACAGACGGCGACCGACAGTGCCAGCATCGTCACCATCAGAAACGCGACACCCCAGCCCCGGATGTCGGTCCAGAACCAGCCAGGTGCGCGGGGGAACATTTGTGCACTCATTTGAGGCAGCCTCCTTAACTTCGTTGTGTGTATATTAAGGCGCTCTCCTTATTTTGCAAGCCTGCCGCATCAAGTTTTTTGTTTCTCGCGCAAATTCAATAAGATGCCCAGATGACATCGAGGACCGCCTCCAGCAAGCCAGCGCAGCGCTCCGCGCCGGCCCCTAACCGCACCGAACGAAGCGCCGCCACCCGCGCACGCATCATTGCCGTGGCGGTCCGGCTGTTTGCCGAGCGCGGCATCGAAGGCGTGTCACTGAACGACATCAACAAGGCCGCCGGCCAGCGCAACAAAAACGCCACCCACTATCACTTCGGCAGCAAGGAAGGCCTGGTCCAGGCCATCCTCGACAAGCATGAGCAGAAGATTGCGCGCCGTCGCGAGGAACTGCTGGACGAGTTCGAGGCCGCGGGCAACCTCAATCTGCGGACCATACTGCGCGCCCTGATCCAGCCCATGGTGGAAGCGCTCGACGACCCCGATGGCGGACCGGACTTCGTGCGCTTCAGCTCCCATCTGGTGGTGGCCCATACCATGGCCGCGGTCGAGCACCCACCCAGTTACCGCATCGCCTCGGTCGAGCGCATTGTCCGTGCCCTGGACGCAGAGTTCGCTCCCCTGCCGCCTACGCTCAAGCTGCAGCGTGGCCTGCTGCTGGGGGTCGCCCTGACCCATGCACTGGCCGAGCATTCCCGCCTGCGCGAGTCGGCGGCAGCCACCGGCCTCAAGGTCTCCACCGACATTTTCGCGGCCAATCTTGAGGACTGCCTGGCCGCGATGCTGGAAGCCCCGCCCTCCGATACCACCAATGCCCTGCTGAAAGGCTGATACGGCGCAGATACACCTTTCGGGGGATTTGTTCCCTGCCACGCGGCGCGCACACTGGCCCCTCGATTCCGCGGGGACATCACATGGACATGGACGGACTGCTGCTGCGACTGCAGCACCTGGAGGCGCGCGAGGCCATCCGCACGCTCAAACACCGCTATCTGGCCTGCTGTGACGCCAAGGATGTGGCTGGCTTCCGCGCCTGCTTCACCGATGAAGCCATGCACATCGACTACGGACCGGTCGGACGCTTCGACAATGCCGACGACCTGGCGGCGCTGTTCCGGCAGATGGGCTGTCACGCCCACATGCTGGAGTGGCATCTGGCCAGCAACGACCAGATCGAACTGCTCGCCGCCGACCATGCGCGCGGCAGCTGGAGCATGCACTACCAGCTGATCAACACCCAGGACGGGACACTGACGCAGCTGGGCGGCGTCTACGCGGATGAGTACCGTCTCGAAGCGGAAGGCTGGAAGATCAGCCGGAGTGTCTTCACGCAGCGCAGCTGCCTGGTGCTCAAGCTCGACGAGTCCGGGGTGAAAACCCTGATCGGCGGGCCACCGCAAACGGCGGCCGGGCAGCAGGCCTAGCCCAGGGACAGCGCCCCGGCGCCGCCGGGGCGTCCGGCGGCAGGCCGCGTATTTGCGGCCCTTGCCTTTCGCCTTGGCCGGCTTCATGGTCGCCGCCTTGGC
Organism: Oceanococcus sp.; assembly: GCA_041625325.1. GTDB lineage: Bacteria > Pseudomonadota > Gammaproteobacteria > Nevskiales > Oceanococcaceae > Oceanococcus. The sequence continues at coordinate 1,921 of JBFJTN010000362.1, forward strand.
GCTGGATCCGGCTTTGCCCGCAGCTTTGGACTTCGCCCTGCTCTTGGCTTTCGCCGCCGGCTTCGCCGCTGCCTCGCCGGAAGACGCCTTGGCGGACTCGACCGTGGCAGACGCGGCCAGCGCCTTGGGCAGAGTCCATTTGCGGCTGACCGCCCAGTCGATAAAGCCGCCCAGCTTGAGATCGGCTTCCATGCTGACCGCCTTGGCACGCCCCGCGCGCAGGCCGGCGGGTGCATCCGCCAGGACCTGGAGCAGTTCGGTCAGACGGGCACACATCTGCAGCAGCCACTCCGGATCCTTGTCCGAGGCCAGGGAGGCGCCGCCTTCGCAGGAGCGCAGCACCAGAAAATGATCCACCCCGAGCTCGCGTGGTTCGACGTCGACGCTCAGGGCCAGACATTCCCAGGCGCGCAGCGACGTCGCCCGCATCCAGCGTTCCCAGTCGGGCTCACGCGCGTCCATCAGGCTTTCGCCTTGCGTTTGGCGGCTCCGGCGGAGCCGCTCTTGCCGCCCGCAGCACCGCGAGCTGGCTTGCTCTTCGGCGCCGCCTTGCTGGCCGCGTTCCTGCCCGCGGCCTTGGGCTTGCTGGCCTCGCTCTTCGCCCCGGCCGAGGCCTTGGGCTTGCTGCCGGCTTTGGCCGGGCTGGCGGCCTTCGGCTTGGCGGAGCCGCCTTTGGCCTTGGTGGGTGTCTTGGCCTTGGTCGGTGTCTTGGCCCTGGTCCCGGCCGCGGGCTTCGCCGGGGTGGATGCCCCGGCCTTGGCCCGGCTGCCGGCCGTCTTGCCGTTGACCGCCTTGTCGGCAGCCCCCGCCTTGCGGGCCTTCGGCGCCGGCCGGGCCGGCTCGGCGGCATCGGCTGGCGCTTCAGGCTCGGACACCAGTGAATTGATGGCCTCGCCGAAGCGCCCCAGGCGCTCGACATGCA
>JBFJTN010000363.1:0-2838 GCA_041625325.1 Oceanococcus sp.
CTCGCCGACCAGATCGCCGATGGCGTAAACGCCCTTCATCGAGCTGCGGCACTGGCCATCGACCCGGACGAAGGGACCGTCCATGTCCAGCTGCATGGCCTCCAGCCCCCAGCCTTCGGTGCGCGGCCGGCGGCCGACCGTCACCAGCACCTTCTCCGCCTCGATGTGGACAGCACTGCCGTCCGGCCCGCTGGCCTCCAGGCCGGTCTCCGACAGGGCGCTGGCCTTGGTGGACAGGTGCACCGGAATCTCGTGACGCTTAAGCCAGGCCTCGATGGGCTTGACCATCTGTTGGTCGTACAGCGGCAGGATGCGGTCCTGGGCTTCGACGAAGCTCACCTTGCAGCCCAGCTTGGCGAAGGCGATGCCCAGTTCCAGGCCGATGTAACCGGCGCCGACCACGGCCAGGCTCCTGGGCAGGGCGGTCAGATCCAGCGCCTCGGTGGAGGAGATCACCCGCTCGGAATACGGAATGTGCGGCAAGCCAGCGGCCACCGAGCCGGTGGCCAGGATCACGTTCTCGGCCTGGATGGCCACCGGACCCTCGGCGGTATCGACGGTGCAGTGTTTGGCATCGCTGAAGCGGGCCCAGCCGTGGACCACTTCAACCCTGGCCTTCTTCAGCAGCCCGGCGACGCCGCTGTTCAGGCGCGCGACGATGCCGTCCTTCCATTTCACCGCATAGCCCATGTCGAATTCGGGCTGGGTGGCCAGGCGGATGCCCAGATGACCCTGGCCCACGTGCGCCAGCATGTCCTCCAGCTTGCTCGCCACATGGATCATGGCCTTGGAGGGAATGCAGCCACGGATCAGGCAGGTACCGCCCAGGGTGTCGCCCTCGACAAGGGTGGTATTCAGGCCCAGCTGGCCGGCGCGGATGGCGGCGACGTAGCCGCCGGGGCCGCCGCCGATGACAAGGACCTGGGTTTTGATGGGCTGGCTCATGCTCTCGATTCCTTCTGATTGTGTCGTACTGGCGGCGGCTGGTTCTTATGGAGGGGCGGCTACGCTGATCGCCCTGGCGGACACGCTTTTCGCCATCCCTGGAAGCCCTGCCACTGAGTGGCTCGGAGCAAGGCGTCTCGCACCGACGGGCAGGTGTTGACGCTTTCCGAGACTTTCGGCGTCCAGGGATGTACGCCAGCGACGAATCTGTCTGGAACAGATTCGAAGCACCGCGGGCGAGCCCGAAGGGCAAGCTGCTTGGATGTGGCTTGTAACGGCCAAGGATGGTGAACAGTCTGTCCGGGACAGCCGCATCACTGGCCACACACGCCGAAAAGATCAGTCACGTTCAGATGAACAGGGTCGCCGGGTGCTCCAGATAACCCTTGATCCGCTGGATGAAGGAGGCCGCATCCCAGCCATCCACGATGCGGTGATCGAAGGAGGACGACAGGTTCATCATCAGCCGGGGCATCACCGTGCCGTTCACGATCATGGGGCGCTCCACCATCTTGTTGACCCCGACGATGGCCACTTCCGGCGCGTTGATCACCGGCGTGGACACGATGCCGCCCATCGGACCCAGGCTGGAGATGGTGATCGAGGAGCCCGACAGCTCCTCGCGGCTGGCGGTGCCGCTGCGGGCGGCGTCGGCCAGGCGCTTGAGCTCGAAGCCCATGCCCCAGATGTCCAGCGTTTCGGCGTGATGCACCACCGGCACGACCAGACCGTTGTCGGTCTGCGCCGCGATGCCGATATGCAGCGCCTCGATCCGATGCAGCACCCCGGCCTCGTCGTCGTAGTTCGCGTTGACCATCGGGAACTCGGGCACCACCTTGACCAGCGCCTGCATCAAGAAGGGCAGGATGGTCAGCTTGGCCTGGCCTTCGGCCCGGTTCGCGTTCATGTGCTGGCGCAGCTTCTCCAGTTCGGTGACATCCACCTCCTCGACATAGGCGAAGTGCGGAATCCGCTGCTTGGAACGCTGCATCGCTTCGGCGATCTTGCGCCGCAGACCGATGACCTTGATCTCCTCGACCCCGGTGCGCGCCGCCCGGGCGATGGCCGGCGTGCCGCCGCCACGTTCGACGAAGGCATCCAGATCATCGTGGGTGATGCGCCCGGCCGGCCCGCTGCCGGGCACGAAGGCCAGTTCGATGCCCAGCTCGCGGGCGCGCTGGCGCACGGCCGGCGAGGCCAGCGGCTTTTCACCCGGGGCGCGCGGCAGGTGGGAAGGCGAACGTGCCCCCGATGCGCTGCGCCGGCTGGCGGCCGGCTTCGGCGCGGCGGCACGCGGCGCGGGGCGTGGGGCGGGCGTGGGCTCCAGCTTCTGCGGCTTCGCCGGCTGCGCCTCGGCCTGACCGGCCCCCTGATGCCCGGCAGCCTGTGGTTTTTCTGCATCCGCCGCGGCTGGCACGGCCGGATCCGCGGCGCCCTCGTCCACCGCGGGCTCGCTGGCGGCCTCGGCTGCCGGCGCGCCGCCTTCCACCTCGATCAGCACCAGCGGACCGCCCACGGCGACCAGGTCGCCGGCGGCACCCTTGAGTTCCAGCACCTTGCCGGCCACCGGCGAGGGGATCTCCACCGCGGCCTTGTCGGTGAGCATGTCGCAGAGCGGCTGGTCTTCGACAATCACGTCGCCCACCGCCACCTTCCATTCGGCGATCTCGGCCTCGGCGATGCCTTCGCCGATATCCGGCAGCTTGAACGTATGCACTCCCATCAGGCGGCCTCCATCACTTTCTTCAGGGCTTCCTTGAGGCGCTTCGGCCCGGGGAAGTATTCCCACTCGAAGGCGTGGGGATACGGCGTATCCCAGCCGGTGACCCGCTCGACCGGCGCCTCCAGATGATAGAAGCAGTACTCCTGCACCTCGGCGATCAGCTCGGCGCC
>JBFJTN010000364.1:0-2781 GCA_041625325.1 Oceanococcus sp.
CGCATCCTCGAGCTGCTCGCCGATCAGCGCGCTGACGCTGCCGGCGATGTCGCGCACGTCGGTCTCGCGCTTGGTCGCCGTCACCACGATTTCATCGACCGCGCGCCGTTTCGGCGGCGGTTTGACGATGCGGGTGCTGTCGTCGTCCTTGCCGACCTCGATGGTGTTCAGCGGTTCGGCCTCGTCCGTGGCGCCCTTCGTTTCCCGACCGTCCGGGCCGGGGTCGGTTGCGGTCTGCGATCCGCCTGCCGGGCCGCCATCTGCAGACGAGGGGTCCGTCCCGTTCTGCGGATCTTCGCTGCGCTGGTCCTGGTCAGAGGAGAACAGCCAGTCGAGCTCATCGGAGCTTGAACTCTGGCTGGGCTCATCGTTGCGGGTGGTCTCGGCGGCGGCGGGCCAGGCCCAGCTGCCACACAGCATGAGCGCTGCCAGGAGCAGCGTATTGCGGGGGTGTTTCAAGGGTGATCTCCCTGACCGGAGGGGGCGGGGTGCCAGACGGCCGCGTCCATGTCCTCCAGCACGTGGCGATAGAGGCGGCGGTAGTTGTTCACAAGGGCGGATTCGTCGCCGCTGTTGGCGTAGCTGGAAATGAAGCCTGATGTGGCGGACAGGATGAACTGGGACAGGTCGAGCGCGGCCGCTTCCGGCACGCCGTCGCCGATCAGCAGTGCCTTCAGTGTGTCGATGTTGCTGCGAAGCACCTCGGAAAACGAGTCCGTGCCACTGGTGGACTGGCTGAGGGCCAGTGCCGCGATCTGCACGACGATGCGCGCCTCGCTGGCCAGCATGGGAGGCGGGCGGTCCAGCAGTTCGCGCAGGGCCGCGGCAAAGGAGCCGCAGCGCTTCGCGCGCCGGCGCAGATCCTCCATGTTGAAGCGGTTGCGGTGGCTGATCAGCGCCTCGATCAGACCTTCGCGGCTGCCGAAGTGGCGGAGCAGGGTGGTCGAACTCACCCCCGCGGCATCCGCGGCGCCGCGCAAGGAGTAGTTCACCGCCCCGGCCTGGCCCAGCCACTGCTCGATGGTCAGCAGGAGCTGGTCGGTGTCCAGGTTCCTGGGCGCCCGGCTGCGGCGCGCCGCAGGCCCGCGCGGTGCGGGCGCCAGAGGCGCAGGCATGGCGGCTTTGCTCATGACGTTTTCTCGACAGGGTGGTGGGCCGATGGGCTGGTCTCGGAGCTGCCGTACAGCCATTGCAAGCCGTGCGCCAGATTGATGTAGGCGGCGGTGCCGTGTCCGTGACCCGCCTGCAGCCCGGTGCGCAGCGCGATGCCCGGCTGGCGCGCCGGCGCCAGCGCCTCGCACAGCCGGTGCCAGGTGACGCCGAGGTCCCCTTCATATTCCTCGGCACAGGCATCTTCGAATTCGCCCAGACCCAGAAAAACGCGGCCTGTCAGGCTGCCGGGACGGGCATCGCAAAGACGCTTGAGCATGGCCCGATCCGGCAATGCGCCGGTGCTGGACAGGATGTAGCGGTCGAAGGTCGGCAGCTGTTCGGCCAGCGCGTAGGCGGCGCACAGCGCGCCGTAGGAGTGGCCAAACAGCCCGGCCGGCTCCGCGGCCAGCTCGTAGCGCGAGCGCAGCAGGGGGTCCAGTTCTTCGGCGATGAAGCCGAGAAAGCGGTCGGCCTCGGCAGCCGGCTGCCGGGGCACATTGGCCATGATGCTGTCATTGATGCCTTCCTCGGGAGGCACCAGCAGGCCATTGCGCGTGCGGAACATGTAGCTGACGTAGTCGCCATGGGACTGGATCGGCGTGCCCACATTGACGATCGTCAGTGGCGCAATGGGATGCCTGTCCCTGCCCATGGCGCGCGCCAGGTCGATGGCAAGCGCGGCATTGAGCATGGGGTCGAGGACATAAAGCAGCCGGGAGGGACTGTCGGCGGCGCCCGGCAGGGGCGCGGCCACTGAAACCTCCAGGGCCTTGCCAGCGCATTCGCTCTCGATGCGGATGACGTCGGTGAACGGGCTGATGCTGCTCATGCTGCGGCCTTCCGGATTCGCTGCTCGCGCTTGGCGTCCCGCACCATCGAGAGAAATCCCAGGCCCATGCGCCAGTAGCCCGGAAGGTGGCGCAGGACCATGCGCCAGCCCTCCCGGCCGGTGCAGGGCAGATGCCAGCGCAAACCCTGGGTCAGTGCCGCGGGCAGCTGGGACTGGAAGCTCTCCGATCCCAGCACCTCCAGCCTGGCGCGCAGTCGCGGGCGGTGGCTGCGTCCGGTCAGGGCGGCCAGCTGGTGGAAGCTGCGCCCGATGGCCCCGTCGTGGCGCGGGTTCGGGCCGTCCAGGCGGTCGTCCGCACTCATGGTCAGATAAAGATGGCCACGCAGCTGGCCCGCGGAGGCCTGGGTGAGGGCTTTGCGGGTCGGCGAGTCATCGAGCAGGGTGGGGCTGGCGATGATGTAGCGGTCGAACAGGGGGTGCTGGGTAGCAAAGGCATGACAGGCGAAAAGCCCGCTCAGGCCATGGCCGAACAGCAGCGCCTTCTCTTTTGTCGCCCGGGTGCGTTCACGGACTGCCGGATCCACCTGGCGATGGAGGAAATCCAGAAACCGTTCCGCGGCGCAGGACTCATCCCCTGCGGGGTCGCCACGGGGCACCAGATCACGCTGCTGGCCCTGACGCTGATAGTCGAGAAGCTCATCGGCCGTGCGCATCCGCGGGCCGACCGAGACGACGGTGACCGGGCGCGTGTTGAGGGGGCTGGGAACCCACAGCGAGAGATTGCGCGCGATGCAGGCGACCAGGCCGCCATGCAGGGGGCCATCGACGACATAGAGCAG
>JBFJTN010000365.1:0-2781 GCA_041625325.1 Oceanococcus sp.
ATTCTGCGTGACCAGCTGGCCGTGTTTGTCGACCTGGACGAAGAGGCCGTTCCGGCCAGCGGTGGCAAGCCGACGGACGAGCCGGTCAACCCGGCGCTGATGCGTCCGATCGACGAGCTGGAGCTGACCGTGCGTTCGGCCAACTGCCTGAAGGCGGAGAACATCTATTACGTCGGTGATCTGGTGCAGCGCACCGAGGTCGAGCTGATGAAAACGCCCAATCTGGGCAAGAAATCGCTCAACGAAATCAAGGACGTGCTGGCGCAGCAGGGTCTGAGCCTGGGCATGGAACTGGAAAGCTGGACCTCGCCGAACGGCGAGAAAGCCTAAGGAATCAATAACGATGCGACATCGTAATTCTGGACGTCAGCTGGGCCGTGATACGGCGCACCGCAAGGCCATGCTGCAGAATCTCTCCAATTCGCTGATCGAGCACGAGCTGATCAAGACGACGCTGCCGCGCGCCAAGGAATTGCGCAAAGTGGTCGAGCCGCTGATCACGCGCGCCGGCAATGACTCGGTGGCGAACCGCCGCCTGGCTTTCTCGCGCCTGCGCAACAAGGCCACCGTGGGTAAGCTGTTCAATGAACTGGGTCCGCGCTACAAGGATCGCCCCGGCGGTTACCTGCGCATCCTGAAAGCCGGTTTCCGGCGCGGCGATGCGGCGCCGATGGCCTATGTCGAGCTGGTCGGTCGCCCGCAGGCCGAAGCGGCTGAATAAGCTGATTCCCCTGGAAAATCAAAAGCCCCGCCATGCGGGGCTTTTTTGTGCCTGGCACATCCGGATTGTCTTGGCAGCGGGTCAATTTTCATTACAATGCACAAATCCGTGAATTCGGCCGTCCAGGCCGGGTCCATCTTGTTCGGGGAGAAGAAAACATGCGGAAGACGAACGCAGTTCCAGGCGCGGGACTGACGGGTCGCTATCTGACGGCGATGTGCCTGGGGATGCTTCCTCTGGGTGCCGCTCAGGCCTTGCAGATCGAGCTGGACTACGGAGACGGCATCAGTGGCGTGCTCAACACCTCAGCGACGCTGGGGGCCGCGATCCGCATGCAGGCGCGATCGACGGATCTGCTGGGCAAGGCCAATCTGCGCCCGGATCTGTGCGGCACCCGCACGGTGGAGGGGCGCGGCGAGCTGAACTTCAATTCCTGTCAGGGCATCAATCAGAACGACATCCTGCCGGCGCAGTCCCTGTCCGGGATCGCCGAGGATATCGGCGCCGGGACCCTGGACAACTATGGGGCCCTCGGCCAGTTCTCGCCGAATGCCGACAATGGCAACTGGAACTACGACAAGCACGACCTGATCCAGGCGCCGCTGAAGATCACCCAGGACCTCAGCCTGACCTACGGGGACTACGGCCTGTTCAGCCGCTGGCTGTATTTCTATGATTTCGTCAACAACGATTTCGATGAATACCATCCGAACCGGCTGCAGCCCGATTCCCCGCCGACCGAGCCCGAGGCCATCCCGGGCACCGGCGAAACCTACGGCGGCGCGCTAGAGCCCTTCTTCGAGCGCCGTTCCGACCCCGAAGTGCTGCGCCAGATCGGATCCGACTTCCAGTTGATGGACCTGTACGTCTACGGATTCGTGCCCTTCTTCGGCGACCGTGAACTGACCCTCAAGCTGGGCCGCCAGAGCCTGTCCTGGGGTGAGTCGACCCTGCTCGTCATCAACTCCCTGAACCAGTCCAACCCGGTCAACGCGAACAACCTGTTCCGCACCGGTTTCGTGCCGGAGGAAGTGTTCACTCCGGTCGGCATGCTCTATGCCTCCACCGGCCTGACAGACAATCTGTCGATCGAGACCTATTACCAGTACGAGTGGGATCCGGTGGAAGCGCCGGCACCCGGCGGCTTCTTCTCGACGGTCGATGTGGGGACCAACTATGCCGGCGGTCAGGTCGCCAGCATCAGTTTTGGCGGTCCGGCGGAGGACCCCTACCGGGTCGGCACGCCGCTGAACAATCCCCTGTCCGGTCTGACCGATTCCACCACCTCCATCTTTCGACGCCCGGACAACGAGCCGCGCGACGGAGGGCAGTGGGGCGTGGCCTTCAAGTACTTCGCCGAGGACCTGAACAACGGGACCGACTTCGGCTTCTACTTCATGAACTACCACTCGAAGCTGCCCTATGCCAGCTTCTGGGCGGCGGATCTGTCCTGTGCCCGCACCCATCCGGCTGACGGTGCCGATGGGGATCCCACCGGCTCGAACAGCGGGGTGGAGGCTTTCAACACGCCGACCCTGGCCCTGGCCTGCCCGAACCTGCCGATTGCCGAGCAGTTGCTGGCGGGCCTGGAACCCTTGCCGATCGGGACCATCGTGGATTCGCTGGGTGGGCCGCTGGGCGATATTACCGCTGCCCTGGGTGGTATTACCGGCATCGAAGAGGGACTTCAGCTGCTGGGTTCGGGCCCGGTGACCGACGCCGTGCCCATCGACGAGGTGGAGTTTGGCCTGGAGTACCCGGAGGATCTCAAGCTCTACGGCATGAGCTTCAACACCACCTTCGGTGATCTGTCCTTCCAGGGCGAGATTGCCTACCGGCCGAACATGCCGGTGCAGGTGGACGCCGAGGATCTGACTTTCGCCGCGCTCGGGCCGCTGCTGACCAGCTGCCACCGCGCGGTGCATCCGGATTACAGCTTCAACGGGACGGACACGCCCTGCGGTGGTTTCACCGGCGATCCATTGAGCCAGTCCGGTCCGAACACCTTCAACCTGATTCCAGCCGAGCCGGCGCCGATCGGGGGTGATATCGGCAATGGC
>JBFJTN010000366.1:0-2762 GCA_041625325.1 Oceanococcus sp.
CGGCTGGCGCGAGCTGGGCCGCCTGGAGCTTGGACAGTGGTGGCGGGCCGGCGCCACCGGGCTCACCTTCGGCGCCACGCTGGTGTGCTGGATCCTGGCGCTGTATCACGCGGACAGGCTTGGCGTCGGCGCCTTCATCACCAGTCTGGGGGTGATCCTGGCGCCTGTTGTAGGGCGCGCGCTGTTTGGCGTCCTTGTCAGGCCCGCCACCTGGCTGGCCGTGGGGGTGGCCACCGCGGGTCTGGCCTGTCTGTCGCTGGATGGTGGCGCCCGGGTCGGGCTGGCGGAGTTGCTGTTCTTTGTCTCGGCTTTTGGTTTTGCCCTGCACTTCAATCTGAACACCCGATTTGCACCGCGCATCCCGGTGCTGGCCCTGGCCGCGATTCAGCTGGGCATTGTGGGGGTGATGGGGCTGCTGCTGTCCTTCGCCGCGGAGGACTGGCCAGGCGCCGTCCGTGGTGAGATTCTCGCCTGGCTGGTGGCCAGCATCGTGCTGGCCACCAGCCTGCGCTTCTTCCTGCAGATCAAGGCTCAGGGCATCGTGCCGCTGAGCCACGCCGCGCTCATCATGACGCTGGAACCGGTCTGGACCGGCCTGATCGCCATGGTCTGGCTGGGGGAGCGCATGAGTGGTGTCGAGTTCAGCGGCTGCTCGCTGATCTTTCTCGCGCTGCTGGTGGATCGCTGGGCATTGATCCGGCGCTGGGTCCGCCCGGGGCGCAAGCAGGCCAGGGCCTGACCCGGTTTCAGGCCTCCTGCTGGCGGGCGGCGATGGCCTCCTTGATCTGCCGGTGCCGCTCGCGGGTCAGGGGAAAATTCCAGATGACCGGAACAACCGCGGCAATCCCTAAGGCCGGCAGCCAGGACACCACCAGTCGCATGGCCAGCGCGCCGCTTTCGCTCTGCGTCTGGGCGGTGGCGTCGAAGCCCATCCAGCCCAGCAGGATCATGCCGATGGCGACGCCCGCGCCGGAGACCAGCTTGGTGATCAGGGTGAACATGGAGGTGTAGGTGCCGGCAAAGTCCTGTCCGAACTTCCAGATGCCGTAATCCACCGCGTCGCCCAGCATGGCCAGCGGCACGATCAGGGTGGCGGAGACAAACAGCACCGTGCCGGACACCGCCATGGCGACCCAGGGCAAGTTTTCCTGGCCGGGCGGAATGAAGCCCAGCGCCGCGTAGCAGATCGCGGCGCCCAGCAGCGCCACGCACCAGACACGATGGCGTTCGTAACGCTGACAGATCCAGGACCACAGGGGCAGGGCCAGCAGGCTCAGGGGCAGGGCGACCACCATGACCGCGCCAAACTGTTCACCCAGGCCCATGTAGCTGTCGAAGTAGAGCAGATAGACCCCCTGGCCCACGCTGCCGAGCACGCCCACCAGCAGAAAGGCCGCGACCAGCCGCAGCAGGGGGCCGTTGCCGATCACCGCGGACCAGGCGTGCCGCAGACCGCCGTTGGAGCTCTCGGCCGCGTGTTCACCGTCCGGGGTGCGCCAGACCGCGAACAGGTTCAGCAGCGGCAGGCACACGGCCACGATCAGCGCGGTGAAGCGCAGGGATTCAAAGCTGAAGTCACTGCGCTCGCTGTAGCCCAGGGATTTGGCCAGATAGGGCACCACGTAGAACAAGGTCGATCCGATCATCAGCAGGGCGCCCAGCCAGGTCTGGATGCGCATGCGCAGCACGTAGTCGCCGGACAGCTCGAAGCTCCAGGCCCGGTAGGGAATCTCGGTCAGCGTCCAGCCCAGGTAGGCGACCAGGAACCAGCCGGTGAAGTACATCAGGGTCGGCGAGTCCCCCGGCCGGAAGAGGAACCACAGCCCAAGCAGGGTTACAAAGGTGCCGGCCACGACGAAGGGTTTGCGCGTGCCGTAACGGCGATGCCAGGCATCCGAGGCCCAGCCGATCAGCGGATCGGTCACTGCATCGAAGATGCGCGTGATCAGCACGGCGGTGCCCAGTGCCGCCAGGGCCAGCCCGCCATCCTTGGCGTAGATGCCCTGAATGATGGTCTGCGCCGGTGCATGCATGAAGCCCTGGATCAGAGCGGGGAGGCTGAAGATGAGCAGGGCGGTGCGGGTCATGGTCGTAGGCTTGAGCTCTCAGGAAGCCGGGGCTGGGTGCGAAAAGGCATCACGCTGCCCACCCCGCAGCCGGTCTGCTTGGGCATGAGGCCTGATGCCGCGGCTGGGTGCCCAAGGAGGTGTCTTGCCTGGCATCAGGAGGAGCCATCCTGCGAGACAGTACACGCGCGGTCCGGGCTGTCGAAATAAGCCGCGGCGCGGTCGAAGATTCGCCGCCGGGCATCCGGATGGGAGAAGGCGGAGTGCCCGTAGGAAAAGTAGTGGAAGCGCGCATTCGGGTTGCGGTCCGCCAGCACCAGGGCGAAGGGGGCCTGGGCGTCATAGGCGCCGCAGAAGAAATCCAGCCTCACCGGAATCCTGTAGTAGTCGAAGCCCCAGTCGGACGAGGCCCAGGCCAGTTCGGGGAGCAGGGCCTGGCGGCCGCTGGATTGCGCCATCACCCGCCACTGCAGTTCCGCGACGTCCTCTTCCGTGCCGGGCGGCGGACCGATCAGATCCATCGGGTGAAATTCGCCACCCTCCGAAGCGGCGCTGGCCTTCTGGTCACGAAGCTTGCCCTTGAACTGGGCCGCCAGCAGGACCAGCAGGGAAGGACAGTAGCGCATGATGCGATAGGCCCAGGCGACCGAGGCCGGCGATACCCGCTTCGCCCAGGGGTCGAACCAGGGCACGGTC
>JBFJTN010000367.1:0-2744 GCA_041625325.1 Oceanococcus sp.
AGCTGGTCGCCTTTGTTGCCGACGCCGGCGCTGACCTACTCAAGGTCTATTCGGACATCTCTCCCGCAGCCTACTTCGCGCTGGCGGAGGAAGCGCGGGCCAGAGGCCTGTGGCTCGATGGCCACCGCCCGATCAGGGTCTCCCTGGCCGACGCGCTGGCAGCCGGCCAGCGCAGCATTGAGCACGCGCGGCTGTTTCTTTTCGAATGCTATCGAGGCGCCGATGAGTTCAGGGCGCTCGATGACCCATTGGCCGCGTACACACCCGCGCTGCGAGCTCGCCTGGTTGACGAACACGACGCCGAGGCTTGCCGGCTGTTGATGCAACAGTTTGCCGAGTCAGATACCTGGTGGACCCCAACCCTGCTGACCCTGCGGATGGGCGCGCTGGCGGGTGACTCCGGTTTTCGCACGGACCCGCGATTGAAATACATCCCCGAGCTGTTCCTGAAGCTCATGTGGACGCCCGACGCAGACCGGACGCGGGATCGTGGCACCGATGCCTCTGGCCGCAATATCAATGCGCAGATGTATCAACTGGCCTTGCAGCATGTCGGGCAGGCCCACGCCGCAGGAGCAAAACTGCTCACCGGCACTGATGTGTTCGATACCTATATTTTCCCGGGCTTCAGCGTGCATGACGAGCTGGTGGAACTGGTCGCCGCGGGCCTGTCCCCGGCTGATGCACTGAAAACGGCGACGATCAATGCCGCGACTTTCAGCGGCGTCGAGGATCATTTCGGATCGATCACGCAAGGCAAGGCTGCCGACATGCTGCTGCTTCATGCCGACCCCACGCGTGACATTCGCAACACGCAGAGAATCGAAGGCCTGTTTTTCCATGGGCAGTACTATGATCGCCCGGCCCTGGATCGCCTTCTGGAGTATGCAGAGCAACAGGCCGGGAGCTGGCGCACCAACTTGCACATACTTTGGGCCGCCGTACGCAGCCCCCTGCTACGGGTTCAGTTCGCGGATTAGACTTTGAGCTGTTGGTGCCCATAGCCAATCGTTGCAGGCATGATGCAGTGAACCAGACGCATGGAGGCGTGAAATGAAAGTCTTTGTATTGGCTGTGCTCACACTGGTGACGACCACGCTCCTGGCAGAGGACCGCAATCAGCTGGAACTCGACATGATCAGGGCTCAGCGAAGCGCCTTGGAAGCCCTCACCGACACGGTCATGGAGAGCCATCGCGACAGGGCGATCAGCAGCTACCAATCCCGTGTGGATGACTCCGCCCGATGCAGGCCGTTGCAGCTCAAGTTTGCGACGGAAGGAAAGAGATTCCCGAACGCTTTTGGTGGATCGTTCATCACGGCGATGCAGAAAATCATGAAGGAAGTCGAGGCCGCGCAATGCGTCTACGGCAAAGCGCCATCGGAAGAGGAATTGGCGAAACTGAGCGAAGAACAGCGCGAGCACGAGAACAGGAAGAAGGCCTTTCAGGCCCAGAACGCCAGGACGGAAGGCAGGAACAATCACCTGATCGCCCTGAAAAAGGACTGCGAGCTCGCGCATGCCCTGAACCGCAAGCAACCGACTCGCGAACACATCCTGGCGGCTGATGAAGCCTGCGCGAAGTACGAGGAGGCGCAGGCGGCGCACGGGTCGAATGCCCCGGATGGGACGGCGGAATTCACCCTGCGATAAGGCCCGGGCCTTTGTCCAAGGGCGTCCTCACCGCTCCCGTCACTCCTCGGCACCCTGATGTAGTCCACCAAGAACAACAACATGACCACACTCCTTCTGCTTGCGGCAATCTTCATCATCGCGGTCGCCCTCCTTCAGGCGGCAGCCAGGGCCAGGGGCGGCTCGCAGGCCTACCCCTACCAGGTCACGACGTACCTGCTCACCAAGGCCGAGCGATCCTTCTATGGCGTGCTCGTGCAGGCCGTCGGCAGTTCCGGTCTCGTGTTCTCGAAGGTTCGTGTGGCGGATGTGCTCAGCCCGAAGAAAGGGCTCGGCCGCTCCGACTGGCAGAGAGCCTTCAACGCGGTCTCGTCCAAGCATTTCGATTTCCTCATCTGCGCCCCGGATGATTGTTCCGTCCGGCTGGCCGTGGAGCTGGACGATGCCAGCCATGGCTCCAGCAAGGCACGGAAGCGCGATGATCTGCTGAATGGCGCCTGCGAGTCGGCCGGCCTGCCCCTGCTGCGGATCAGGGCGGCAAAATCCTATGTGCTGGCGGACATCCGCCAGCAGGTGGCGCAGACGCTGACGCCACAAGCCGCGGCTGCTGAGAAGCCCGCGCAGGCAGTCTCCACCCTGCCTGTGCCGGCGCCAGCGGCTGTGGCCGAAACCCCTGCCCTGGTGGTCACGCAGGACGCTACTTTCAGCGCCGACGAGGAGCCCGCGCCTGCCACGCCGCCAGCTGCCGCCCAGACCTCACCCAGCTGCCCGAAGTACGGCGAGCCCATGCTTTTGCGCAAGGCCCGGTCCGGCGCCAATGCGGGGCAGGAATTCTGGGGGTGCAGCGCCTTTCCTCGCTGCCGTGCCGCCGTGAAACTAGGCGCCTGACGGCACGCGCACATGGCCACCCCGTCCGCTCCAGAGCTGCAGATCCGCCCCTTCCGCCCCACCGATGAATCCGCCGTCATCACCCTGTGGCAGCACTGCGATCTGGTCCGCCCGTGGAACAATCCGCAACGGGACATCCAGCGCAAGCTGGCCGTCCAGCCGGAGCTGTTCTTCGTCGCGGAGATGGGCTCCGCGCTGGTCGGCACCGTCATGTGCGGCTACGA
>JBFJTN010000368.1:0-2740 GCA_041625325.1 Oceanococcus sp.
CCACCAAGCGGCCGGGCCTGGAGCCCTGCGTAGCAGGATGTGCGCGTAGCGACCGCGAAGCGGCGCGGGGGACAGCGCCCCGCAGGACTGTCGTGGCCCGTGGGCACCCACTATGGGCAAACAATCGACACTTATCGACGCGCTGGGATGCTATTGGCAGGCGATCAACGACCAGACCGGCAATTGTCCTGGAAACGACCTGACAGTCCGCCAAGGGACAAAAGCTAGCGCCGCCAGATCTCGATCATGAGCATCACGAACAGGTAGAGGCAGAACGCCATGTCCAGCAGCACCAGCGTGCCGCCGGTAAACGGGTCATCGCTGTGCACATCGGTATGCCGGAATGACCACACGCCGAGATACATGACGATGCCGTGAAACAGCAGCCGCCACTTCTGGCGGCGCGCCTCGGCGGCTTGCTGCCTCGCGATCAGGCGCGCCTTTTCCGCGCGGCCACGTCGCCCCATGGGCCGTGGCACTTTCGGATCAATGTAGACCATGGGAGTCCCTGCCTGGCTTATGCCACCAGTATGCGCAATTAAAAGGGCTGGGCGAAACCCTCCGCGGCCCTCATTACATGGAACCCAATCCTCTGCTCCTTCGTGAAAGATTGCAGACCTGTCCAGGAATCTTGCCGAACATGACCAAGCACCGTCTCGCCCTCTCGACCAAGCTCCAGCGCCCCGCCACGCGCTGGCTGACCCAGCTCAGCTTCACCCTGATGCTCATCGGCCTGATGATTGTGCAGGGCGCCGAGGCCGCCGGCAGCACCCCGGGCTTGCGCGCCATCCTGGGCTCCCAGATTCCCGCTGAAGAACAGATCCGCGCCGTGGCCATGCTGGATGCTGCGCCGCAGCAGGCGGACGTCGATGCCCTGAGCAGTCTCGGCCTGATCGCCCAGCCCCTGAAGCACCTGCCCATGGTGCTGACCAAGGGCACGGTGGCCCAGTTGCGCCAGGCGGTGGATAGCGGTCTGGCCCGCGATGTGTACATCGACCGTATGCTGCAGTGGCACTCGGCGGAATCCACCGCCGCCATGAACGCCCACCTGACCCGCGAACTCGGCTTCGACGGCAGTGGCGTCACCATCGCGGTGGTCGACTCCGGCATCGATGCCTCGCATCCCGATCTGGAGAACCGGGTGATTCGCAATGTCCGCGTGTACAGCCCGGAGTACCTCGACATCCTCGGCATCAACGAACCCACGGGCATCTCCTGGCCCGGCGAACCGGCGCTGGTCCTGCCCTTCGATGACCTGCCCTACAACAACACCGACACCATCGGTCACGGCACCCACGTGGCCGGCATCGCTGCCGGCGAAGGCGTGGGCGACGGCTCGCTGGTCGGGGTCGCGCCCGGCGCCGAGGTGGTGGGCTACTCCACGGGCGAGGTTCTGTTCATCTTCACCGCCCTGGCCTCCTTCGACGACATCCTCGACACCCACGAGGAATACAACATCAAGGTGATCAACAACTCCTGGGGCAGCCGCTTCCACGTGTTCGATCCGAACTCGCCGATCAACGTGGCCACCAAGGCCCTGCATGATGCCGGCATGACCATCGTGTTCTCGGCCGGCAACGACGGCATCGAAATGACCACCAACGTCCATTCGATGGCGCCCTGGGTGATCATGTCCGGCTCCACCACCCTCTCCGCAGAGAAATCGGACTTCTCGTCCTCCGGTCTGATGTACGACAACTCGCGCCCGCAGGAACTCGATGCGGACGGCCACGTGCATTACAGCGGCGACGGCCTCGGCATGTCGCATCCCGATGCCTCGGCCCCCGGCAGCAATATCACCTCCACCTGCACACCGACCGGCTGGATCTGCGCACCGACCACCCCCGGCGGCTCCGGCGTGTCCTCCGGCACCTCGATGTCCGCCCCGCACATGTCCGGACTGGCCGCGGTCCTGCTGCAGGCCAACCCGAACCTGACCCCGGACATGGTCGGCAAGGTCATGCAGGTGACCAGCGTGCCCATGCGTGACGGGGCTGCCTTCTGGCAGTCCGGCTACGGCTTCGTCGATGCCAAGGCCGCGGTCGATCTGGTCCTGCGTGGCGACTTCAGCGCCGAGCTGCTGGATCGCATGCAGGCCGAACGCGAAGCGGCCGTCCTGGCCGCACGGGATTACCGCGTCGTGTCGGGCGACCAGTGGGAGTTCGTCTCCATCGGCGCCACCGTCGAAGGCCTGGAGTCCTATGACTTCACGCTGGACGTCGGCTCCGACACCGATGCCATCCGCGCCGGCGTCGCCTTCCCGGGCGACCTGGGCATACTCGGCCTGAACCTGCTGTTCGAATGGTCGCTGACCCTGATCGATCCCGATGGCAACGAGATCGCCAGCTCGGAGCTGACCGACAACATCGGCATGCTCCATGTCGACTTCGACGAGGAAGGCCTGGCCCGCAAGCCCGGCAGCTGGATCCTGCGTGCCGAAGGCATCACCCACATCTCGCAACCGGCCCTGCTGTGGGGCCATTCGGTGACCGTCGCCGCCACCCAGCTGGAGCGCCAGGCGGCCAGCGGCCCGGCCGGCCCGGTGTTCGAGGCCACCGGCGAGATCGCTCTGCTGATGGCCGGCGGCAGCGGCCAGACGGTATCGCCCGAAGGCTGCGACTACGACATCAGCGGCGCGAGCGGCACGCTGGCCGCCAGCGCGGATGACAGCTGCCATGCCGGCACCGTCGGCTACCTGCTGAACTACGGCGCCGGCATTCCGGCCAGCTTCACCTCCGAG
>JBFJTN010000369.1:0-2729 GCA_041625325.1 Oceanococcus sp.
ACGACTGGCAGAGGTCAAATCGGTCGGACGCAGCATTGAGTGGCTGGCTGAATCGGGAGCCATGGCGCTGAAGACCGACTGTGTTTGCCTGCTGGATGAGCTGGAAAGCGAAGGGCATGACATGGCGAGCCTGATCGAGGCGCTGCTCTACCGGCTCTATCAGGACAAAAGAACCCGCAAGGACTTCACACTGGCCGCCCGCCTGCGCTTGCGCCGGCACTTCGCCAACTACCGTGAGCCTGTGGCACTGGCGGGCGCGCTGGATGAGGGGCTGTCAGACCGGATATCAGCGTAAGCGACAGATCGCGGCAGGCTCACCATATGAGCCTGCCGCAGCAGATACTGCACATGAACAGGGCGATTTATTCCGAATTGCGGGCCCGCCATTCCGGCAAACGCGCTAAACAGGAGGACTCCATGTCATCGATTGCCTGCATTCGGCCAAAGGCCGAGGATGAGCGTCCCGCTCCGCCAAGCGCCTGGCCCGTGGGCGCGCTGCTGCGCTTCTCCCCGGAGACGAAGCTGCGCAGGAAATATCGCCACCTGGCTGGCGAGCAGTGTCTGGTGCGCAGCGCACTGCAATGGGTTGACCCGGGTGACGGACTGTCCCGCTGGAGCTGGCGCCAGGAAGTGCTGGTCCCGGCGCACAGCTGGACCGAGACCGGATTCGCGCGCCCACAGGACCTGGAATTGCTGCCCGCGGATGTCCCTCCTGACCCCAGGCTGTGCCAGCAGCAGAGTCTCTGCGCCGTGCCTGGCCCCGATGACACCCCGTTGCGGGAGGCCTGGCGCAGGGAGCGTAGCCCCAGGCTTGCGCAGGCCTTGCTACGACTGGATTGCGCCCTGAAACGCCCGATCCGGCCTGACGACGGGGCCGGACGCGATCGCTGGATCCTGCTCGACGGTGCAAGGCTGATGGTGGACAAGGCGTCCGGAGTGATCAGCCTGCGCAGACTCGAAGATGGCTATCCCCTGGAGAACTTCGCGCTGCCCTCCCCCGGCGGCCCGGACCAGGGTACCGTTGCGCTGTGCCTGCACCTGCTGGGCAGCTGGCCTGCCGACCTGACTGCCATCACCATCTCCGATGACGATCAGGCCAGAAATCTGCTGGAGATCGTCAGCGAAGCCGCCGCCAGCGACCCGCGCTTTGTCCGCCTGAGCCGGACGCTGCACCAGGCGATGTCACTCAGGCCCAAGGTGGCAGAGGCGCTGACTGGCCTGCAGGACCTGGGGTGGAACTTCGAGCCGACAATCAGCGCCTACAATGCCCTGATCCGCATCTGGTCCTCGTCGCAGAAACGACTGGCGAAGCAGCCCTCTCTGGCCTTGCCCCTGGCGCTGCTGGCGCTGGACATCGGCCCGGAGCTGGAAAACCGGGATGCGTTTGTAGCCCGGGCCCGCCTCTGGGGCATCACCCCGGCCGGCTGGTCGTTCCTGGCCCGTCATGGTGCCGCCTGGCTGCGTCCGGCTCTGGAAGGCCAGGACCGTCCCGCCCATGCCCTGCAGCTCATCGCCCGCCTGCTGGCGATTTGCCTGGAGCATGGCCTGTCGGCCGCACCCGACCCTCGCATCTGGCCGGTCTGGCGTCACTGCGACTGCTGGGTCAATCCGGACCGCGAACCGGCCGCCTGGTTCGACGAAGCCCTCCTCCCGGAACTGTCCCGCGTCATCCTGAAGTCGGCCGCCGACCCGGCCATCACCGGGCGCGACAGCTTCATCGAAGAGCTGGGCGAAATCTGTCACTGGGGCGCCGTGACCCGCCATCCGCTGGATCCGCTGCAGCGGCGCTCCGGCTGGGACTGGGCGCTGGCCCAGTCACGGGTGTGGCAGGCCATACAGCATGCCAGCGGGCGTGCCCGGACCACGGAACTGTGCCGTCCGATCAGCAGCTTCGAATTCGATGGCCTTGAAGCCAAGCCGCTCAAAACCGCAGCCGAACTCGTCCAGCTCGGTTTTGACCTGGGCAACTGCCTGGTCGAGGACTTCGCCCAGTTCGCCGTGCCGGGTGTAGGCACCTACCGCCTGCTGTCCGCGGGCCGCCCGATCGGCGCGTTCACGGTGCGTGCGTCGCCCAAAAAGGGGCTGTGCCATCTCGATCAGGCCGAGCTCTCGCATGGCCGCGAGATGCCCGAGGACTATCTGCGCGCCATCGAGCGCCAGATCGAAGCCCACAACCAGGCCCGGCGCCAGCAGATCGCGGACGAAAAGGCGGCCATGCAGCGGGAGGCCGGCCACTGGCAACAGCCCGGGGACCCGGCCCTGGAGTACGCCGGCCAGTGCTGGCAGTTCATCGCCCGGGTGGGCTGGGACAATCAGGACAGGACCGAGGGCGCGCTGGAATTCTTCGCCTGGCGCGATGATGCGGATGCCTACGAAGTGCTGGCGCGGCGGCCGGGTGCCGCCGAGCCGGTTGTGCACGAGGCCTTCGAGGGCGCGCTGGACCGGCACAAGGCGCGCAATCGTGCGCTGGCGATGCTGCAGGATCACGTCAGCGATACGGCCACCGGCCTGCGGCTGGAGACATTGGCTGGCGCTCTGAGCAATCAGGTCGAGCCCATCCAGCGCTGTCTGGCCCGCCTGAACCGGGGGCGCCTCTCGAATGTCACCTGCCCGGCTTACGGCGAAGCGGGCCTGCCCTCCCGGCCGCCCGCTAGCGCGCGCTGCCTGGGCGGCGCGGAATGGTCCTGGTCGCCGATGCACAGTCGGGTGGACGAGTACTACGTCTCGCG
>JBFJTN010000370.1:0-2720 GCA_041625325.1 Oceanococcus sp.
ATCTGATGGCCGGCAGGCTTCACGCCAGCCTGGGGCGAACGGAGGAGGCGCGTATGCTGTTGCGCCGCGCGGTGGCGCTGTGGCCCAGCCCGGACCTTCTGGTGCAGGCGGCCAGCTGGGAGCTGAGCCAGGGAAATCTCGAAGGCGCGGAGCACTACATCACAATGCTGGGTGGCTCAGGCCCGCTGTCCTTGCGTGCCCGGCTGGCGGCGGCCGGAGATCGGGAACGGCTGCAGGCGTGGCTGGACGAGATGCGGAGGACGAATCAGATGGAGGCGACCGATGAGTAAGTCGGTGGCCTCGCCGCCCGCCGCGCATTCGGTCGGGCCGCTGAAAGTGCTGCTGGTCGCGACATCCTTTCCGCGTTCGGAGAAGGACTGGGTGGGTCTGTTCATGTACAAGCTGGTCGAGGCGCTTGCGGCACGACCCGATATCGAGCTGTACCTGTGGGCCCCACCAGGACCTCGTCCGCCCGGCGTGAAAGATGTCTTTCTGGCCGATGACGCCCGCTGGCTGGATCAATTGCTGGAAGCGGGAGGAATTGCCCATCTGCTTCGGCAGGATCGGCTGCGCGCGCTGCGCTTCGGTGTGAGCCTGCTGTGGCGTCTGCTACGCCTGTACCGTCGCGGCCCGGCCACCGACATGACCCATATCAACTGGCTGCAGAATGCCCTGCCGCTGATGCTGCTGCCCCGGCGTCCGTTGCTGATCAGCGTGCTCGGGACCGATTTTGCGATGCTCGGTTCCGGGCCCTGGTCAGCGTTGCTGAAGCGGGTTCTGCGGCGCCATTGCGCGGGTCTGGCGCCCAACGCGCCATGGATGCTGGATCGTCTCTCCCGCCTGTTCGGCAGTGAGCTTCGCGAATTGCGCTGCCTGCCCTTCGGGGTCGATCAGTCCTGGTTCGATCTGGTCCGGCGGCCGGTTCCGAAGACCGGGCGTTGCTGGCTGGTGGTCCTGCGCGTGACCGAAGCGAAGATCGGCCCGCTGTTCGATTGGGGGCAGGAGATCGTGGCCGCGGGCGACGAACTGCATTTGTTCGGCCCGCGTCAGGATGATCTGGTGATACCGGAGTGGGTCCAGTTCCACGGTCCGGTGACGGCCATCGAACTGCAGGCGGAATGGTTTCCCCGCGCGGCAGCGCTGATCAGCCTCAGCCGGCACGACGAGGGGCGTCCGCAGGTTATCCTTGAGGCCATGGCGGCCGCCCTGCCGATTGTGGCGTCCCCCTTGTCCGCCCACCGGGAGCTGGTGCGTGACGGGGACAGCGGCTATCTCGTCGACAACCGGAAAGAATTCATCGATGCCCTCGAACGCCTGCGGGACGAAACGCACAATCGCCAGATCGGTGAAGCCGGAAGGGACTGGGTTCGCTCCGAAATCGGCAACTGGGCAGATGCGGCCGCGCGCTATGTCGACAGCTATCAGCGGCTGCTGCGTGACGCGTGATTCGGTCGGCTGACCGCTTGGTGGGCCCTTCCCCCATCCTGCTGCTGGGCGGCGCCGGTTTCCTGGGCCGCAATCTGGCACAGGCCCTCCTCAACCGGGGCAGCGAGGTGCTGGTGCTGTCCCGGCGGCCATCGCCCTTCGAGCATCATCCGCGTCTGCGCTATGTTCAGGGAGACCTGTCGGATGCTGCCTTGCGTGCCGACCTGCTCGCCCAGTGCGGCACTATCGTATTCCTGGCCTCGGAATCCGTGCCGGGCTCCACTGCGCGCAAGCCACTGACCGAAATCGACGGCAATCTGCGCCCACTCGCTGCCTGGATCGAAGACCTGTTCGCACTGCCTTCCCGGCGCATCATTCACCTGTCCTCTGGCGGAACTGTCTATGGTGATCCTCAGCGGCTGCCGGTGGCCGAGGAGGCCCCGCTCAGGCCGCTGTCCTTTCACGCGGCCATCAAGCTGGCGGCGGAACAGTGCTGGCGGGTGCTGGCGCGGGATGGCCAGCACGATGTGACCGTGCTCAGGCCCTCCAATATCTATGGCCCGGGCCAGCCCTTGCTGAGCCACTTCGGCGTGATCAGGAAGCTGCTGGAGGTGGCTTTGCGGGGGCAGGCGTTCGAGATATGGGGAGATGGCCAGACCGTCCGCGATTACCTCTACATCGACGACTTCGTCGATGCCTGTCTGCAATTGCTGCAATTGCCGGCCGAGCCGGGCTTTCGGGTCTTCAATCTGGGTGCAGGTGAAGGGGTCAGTCTGCTGGAACTGTGCCGCCGGGTGGAGGCGATCTGCGGTCATGCGGTGACGCGTCGCCATCTGCCTGCGCGAACGGTGGATGTGCGTCGGATCGTGCTGGATTCCTCTGCCCTGACGGCAGCGACCGGCTGGCGTCCGCAGGTGGACCTGGATGCGGGCCTGCGGCGCAGTTGGGACTGGCTGCGAACATGAGAAAGGAAGCCGGACCGGTCTGCAGCGTCTGTGTCGCCAACTACAATGGGGCCGAGGTACTGCGCGAGTGCCTGGATTCGATCAAGGATCAGCGGGGCGGGCTGCCGCTGGAGCTGATCGTGCATGACGACGCCTCCACCGACGGGTCCCGGGCCCTGATCCGCCAAGAGTACCCGGCGGCCCGCCTGATCGAGAGCCCGCACAACGTCGGCTTCTGCGTCGCCAACAACCGCATGGTGGCGCAGGCGCGGGGCGAATACGTCCTGCTGCTGAACAATGATGCGAGTCTGTTTCCGGATGCCCTGCAGGCCCTGCTCGAGGCGGCGCGCC
>JBFJTN010000371.1:0-2697 GCA_041625325.1 Oceanococcus sp.
GAACGCCGCGATCCAGAAAAACGTGCCGCCGGCGAAGTGGACCTACGCCAATATCGAGTACATGAAGGCGCAGCTCAAGCGCCTGGGCTTCGCCATCGACTGGTCGCGCGAGCTCGCCACGTGCACGCCGCAGTACTACCGCTGGGAGCAGTGGCTGTTCACCCGCCTGATGGCCAAGGGCCTGGTATATCGGCGCAATTCGGTGGTCAACTAGGACCCGGTGGACCAGACCGTGCTGGCCAACGAGCAGGTCATCGACGGCCGCGGCTGGCGCTCCGGCGCCCTGGTCGAGCAGCGCGAGATTCCGCAGTGGTTCCTGAAGATCACCGCCTACGCCGAGGAACTGCTGAACGATCTGGATGCGATGGAGCACTGGCCGGATGCGGTGCGGACCATGCAGCGCAACTGGATCGGCCGCTCCGAGGGCCTGCAGCTCCGCTTCGAGGTGCCCGGCGCCGAGCCGGTGCAGGTCTACACCACCCGGCCGGACACCCTGATGGGGGCCACCTATCTGGCCGTGGCCGCCACCCACCCGCTGGCCCTGGCCGCGGCGCAGGACAATCCGGCGGTGGCCGCCTTTGTCGAGGACTGCCAGCATCACAGCACGGCGGCGGCGGAGCTGGAAACCCAGGAGAAGAAGGGCATCGACCTGGGCATCCACGCCATCCATCCGGTCAGCGGCGAGAAGATTCCGGTCTGGGCCGCCAATTTCGTGCTGATGAGCTACGGCACCGGCGCGGTGATGAGCGTGCCGGCGCACGACCAGCGCGACTGGGAATTCGCCCGTGCCTACGGCCTGCCGATCAAGCCGGTGATTTCGGCCGATGGAACAAGCGTGCCGGATGTGTCCGAAGCCGCCTGGGTCGAGCGCGGCATCCTGATCAACTCCGGCGCGCTGGACGGCCTGGACTTTGACGGCGCCTTCGCCGCGCTGCAGGCGCAACTGGGCGAGCGGGCGCAGAAGCAGGTCAACTACCGTCTGCGCGACTGGGGCGTGTCCCGCCAGCGCTACTGGGGCTGTCCGATCCCGGTCATCCACTGCGAGGCCTGCGGCGAGCTGCCTGTGCCGGAAGACCAGCTGCCGGTGGTGTTGCCCGAGGATGTGACCGTCACCGGTGGCGCCTCGCCGCTGGCCGCGCTGGAAGACTGGGTGAAGGTGGACTGCCCCGCCTGCGGTCGGCCGGCCCGGCGTGAGACCGACACCTTCGATACCTTTTTCGAATCCAGCTGGTACTACGCCCGTTTCGCCTGCCCGGACGCCAGCGGCGCCATGCTGGATGAGCGGGCCAACTACTGGGCCCCGGTGGACCAGTACATCGGCGGCATCGAGCACGCCATCCTGCACCTGCTGTACGCGCGCTTCTTCCACAAGCTGATGCGTGACGAGGGCCTGCTGAGCTCGGATGAGCCCTTCGCCCGGCTGCTGACCCAGGGCATGGTGCTGGCCGACAGCTGGTATCAGCGTGACGAGCAGGGTGGCCAGGTCTGGATCTCGCCGCTGGAGGTGGACGCCCAGCGGGACGCCGACGGTCGGATCACCGGCGGTCGGCTGCGCGCCGATGGCAGCGCGGTGGAGTACGACGGCTTCAACAAAATGTCGAAGTCCAAGAACAATGGCATCGACCCGCAGCTGATGATCGAGCGCTACGGCGCCGACACGGTGCGCCTGTTCATGATGTTCGCGTCGCCGCCGGATCAGTCCCTGGAGTGGTCCGATGCCGGGGTCGAGGGCGCCTTCCGCTTCCTCAAGCGCCTGTGGCGTCAGGTCGCCAGCCATGTCGCGGGCGGCACCGTCGCGGCGCTGGAGCCGGCCAGCCTGGACGCGGCGCAGAAGGCGCTGCGGGCCAAGACCCACGAGACCCTGAAGAAGGCCGGAGATGACATCGGGCGGCGCATGACTTTCAACACCGCCATCGCGGCGGTGATGGAACTGCTCAATGCGGTGTCGCGCTTTGACGATGCCTCGGCCCAGGGCCGGGCCGTGGTGCAGGAGGCGCTGGATGCCGCCGTGCGTCTGCTGGCGCCGATCACGCCGCATGTCTGCAGCGAGCTGTGGGCCGCCCTGGGCCATGCCGATGAGGTGATCGACACGCCCTGGCCGGTGGCCGATGACGCGGCCATGGTCAGCGACAGCATGACCCTGGCGGTGCAGGTGAACGGCAAGCTGCGCGGCAACATCGAGGTGGCGGCCGACGCCGACAAGGACGCCATCCTGGGCGCCGCGCGGGCCGAGCCGAATGTGGCCCGGCATCTGGAGGGCAAGACCCTGCGCAAGGAGATCTACGTGCCCGGCAAGCTGGTCAACCTGGTCGTCGGATGAGAGGCCGGCAGGCAGCCAGGCGCATGGCCCGCTGCGGCGCCGGCCTGCTGGCGCTGCTGCTGCTCGGCTGCGGCTTCCACCTGCAGGGCAGCCTCAGCTGGCCGGCGCAGTGGCGGGCCTATCAGCTGGATTTTCCGGCTCGCGATCTTCCCATGGCCCGCTTCGTCCACCAGCTGGATCAGGCCCTGCGCCAGCGCGGCCTGCGCCCGGCGCCGGACGGGGCGTTGCGCATCGAGCTGCGCAGCCTGAGCGATCGCAAGACCGTGGCGGCCATCGGTGGTGATGGCAAGGCGGTGGAGTTCGACCTGCTGCGCGAGCTGCAATTCCAGCTGATCACCGATGACGGCTGGCGCTCCGAGCTGTTCAGTCTGAGCAGC
>JBFJTN010000372.1:0-2690 GCA_041625325.1 Oceanococcus sp.
GGGCAGATTCGCGGTGAAACTTTTCTGGATTTCAATGCCGCCGAGGATGTCCGAGGGGAACAGATCCAGCTGCACGTCGCGGCGGAAGGGGTCGGTGCTGGGCATCAGGCCGCCATTCAGCATGCTGGAGATGTAGCGCCCGGACAGGCCCCGCACGTTGGCGTACTTGCCGCCGGTGACGGCGACCCCGACGATGCGCTTGAGCGCGGAGGCGACATCGCTGTCGCCGGCCCGCAGCAGATCGTCGATGCTGATGGAATCGGTGATCGCCACCGAGAAGCGCTCGAACTCCTGCGCGTTCTCCTGCGGCTTGTATTCGCCCAGCACCTCGACTTCCTCGACATCGGAAAAATCCAGAGCCGGCGCGATGTCGGCCGCGCCGGGCAGAATGTCGAAGCGGATCTCGGGATCGGCGACGAAATCGGTGAAGCGTATGCCGATGCGGGCATCCTCACCTTCGCCCACCGCGAAGCGGTAGCGCGCCAGTTCACCACCGTTCTTGGAGCAGACCAGCAGGTGCTCGCCGGGCCGCAGCGCGCCGACCAGCTGGCCCAGGGCATCGGTGCTGCCCAGCGGACGATCGTCCAGCGCGATGTCCACGCCTTCCAGCGGACGCTTCTCGTAATAGGTATTGACCAGAAGCTGATCGGCCCAGGCGCTCGTGCCGAACAGCAGCGCCCCCAGAAATGCGATGAGTCGTTTATTCACTATCCCTACCGCGTCACGGCGCCAGCCGCTTCCGCGTTCCTGTTCCTGAATGTTTGGTGCGTGACATGCCCCGTGCGGGCTGAGCCGGCAGTCATGCCGGCCGGTGCCCTGGGGTCTCTCAGGTCATCGGGGAGCGACTCTATCGGCGCTGTGTGACAGTCCGGTGATGCTTTCGTGACAGTTTTCTCAGCACGCGAATGGCCATCGCGATCGCCAAGGGTCTGTCATCTGCCTGCAATGGCAGAGACCTAGGCTGGGCGCACATTTGCCCTGTTGCCACAGACCATGTCCTCATCCTCCCGCCGCCAGTTCCTGCAGCATTTCGGCCTGGGCAGCGCCGCCCTGTGCCTGCCCGCCTGTGGCGGACGCGAACTGCTGGGCGCCGATGGCCGGACCCTGTCCGGCGCACCGCGCGGCCTGCATGTCTCGCTGGCCGGCGACCCCTACAGCAGCCGGACCCTGACCTGGTTCACCGACGGGCTGGAGGCCGCCGCTTCGGTCATCGAGTACGACCAGGACATCGAAGGACTCAGCAGCGCCGAAGTCCGCAGCCTGCCCATGGCGATGCGGGCCGAAGGCAGCGCCGAGCAGACCACCGGCATCGAAGCCCTGACCCATCGCGCCACCGCCACCGGCCTGGATCCGGAGCGGCCCTTGCGCTATCGGGTGGGCTCGGCGGCCGGCTGGTCAGAGGTGCATGTGCTCAAGCCCACCCCGCGGGACGACTGGAGCTTCGTGCACTACGGTGACCAGGGCACCGGACCGCTGGCCCTGCAGCTGGGCCAGGCGCTGACCCGCGAGGACTTCGACCTGCTGTTGCTGGCCGGTGATCTGTCCTACGCCAACGGTGACCAGCCGATCTGGGACACCTGGTTCGACCAGATGGAACCGGTGCTGGCGAACTGGCCGACCATGGCGGCACCGGGCAACCACGAGGAAAAGGATTTTGGCGGCGACGCCTTCAAGAACCGCTTCACCCACCCCAAGCCGATGACCCACTCCATCACCGGTGGCCCCGAGGGCAGCAGCTTCTATTCCTTCGACTACAAACGGGTGCATTTCCTGGTCACCACGGCCGGCGCCCTGATCAACGACGGCACCCTGCCCGAGGAAATTGCCAACATCGAGCTGGACCTGTCGCTGGCCGCGGCCCGCCGCGCCGCCGGCGAGATCGACTTCATCGTGGTGATGCAGCACTTCACCATCTGGAGCGATCAGCTGGGGCGCAGCCCGGCCAATCCGTCCCTGGTCGCGCTGGAAGAGGACATCATCGTGCGCTACGGGGTCGACCTGCTGCTGGTGGGCCACGACCACGTTTACCAGCGCTCCGTGCCCATGGCCTTCGGCCTGCCCAACCCCCTGGGCTACGTGCAGATGATGGTGGGCACGGGCGGCGCCTCGGTGCGCCTGTTCGACGAGGATGGCCCGCAGGCCTGGTCGGCCCGCCAGTTCGTCGGCATCGGCTATGCCCGCTACGCGGTGTCGGGGCGCACCATCCGGGGTGAGTTCATCGGCGCGCCGCCGCTGGGTCTGGAAGACGAGCTGCGCCAGAGCGTCACCGCGCCCTTTCGCAGCATCGACAGCTTCGAGCTGCGGGCCCGCAGTCCCGAACTGGCCCGGGCGCACGCCCTGCCCGCCCGGCCGCCGGAGTTGCTGCTGGCCAACTTCGATGCGATCGCGCGGCACACCCGCGCGCGCAACGCCCGGGCTCTGAATTCATGCGCCTGATTCCGCTGGCATTCGCCGCCTTCAGCCTGCTCCCACCCGTTGCGTACGCGGGCGACCCAGGGGACGCTCCCATGGGCGTGATCACTCTGGAAGCCCGCACCGAGAGGGCACGAGCGGAACGGCGCCTGGGCTGGCACTGCGCATCCCTGCTGACCCGCGACTGGTCTCTGCATCGCGGGCGGGGCTGCCAGGACGGCAGCGCGGATCAGCCTGCGGACGCGGCGCGGGAACTGCCGTCCCGCAGCCTGCCCACC
>JBFJTN010000373.1:0-2645 GCA_041625325.1 Oceanococcus sp.
CCATGTGGGCGCGCCGCCGGCCGCCGGCGCCTCCTTCCCCAGCGGGGCCATGTTCTTCTACGACGTCAGCGAGGAGACCGAACCCTTGCTGCAGGGCTGGATCGCCCCGCGCGAACACCTGATCGACAACCGCAATTCGCTGTCCTGCACGGTGCATTTCGGCCGTCTGGTGCCCAACGACGAAGGCCGTGACCTGATGGCCATCGGCTCCTACGGGGCGGGCACCCTGTTGCTGGATTTCAGCAATCCGACCCTGCCGTCCATCGTCAGCCAGTACGCCAATGCCACCTCCACCTGGGAGGCGATCTATCACAATGGCTGGATCTTCACCGGGGATCTGGCCCGCGGCATGGAAGTGCTGCGCCTGAACTAGGCGCGCTTCACGCGATTCGACGACGGCGCCCCCGGGATCAGGCGGATTCCCGGCGCCGTTCCTCGTCCAGGTGCTGGACGATCAGTTCGAGGCGGTCGCCGAGCACGTTCTCCAGGGCCTTTTCCATCGCCCGGGCGACTTCCGGCTGCACCGCCATGTCGACCAGCGGGCGCAGGCGCCAGATCACGTCGGCCAGCTTGCCCACGTCCTCCTTGGGCGGCAGCTTGTCCTTCCAGTGGCGGTCGAAGACGTATTCGGCGACCAGCTGGACCAGCAGTTCGGCGACCAGCTCCACGTTGTTGCGCAGGCGCCCGACCACGGTGAACAGCTTCTCCAGCGGGATGCCGATCTCGCTGAGTTCGTTGCCGGCGTGCAGCAGCCGCGGGCTGGGCACCCGGAAGCGGTCACGCCCTTCAGGCACCAGAATGCCCAGTTCCACCGCCTGCTTGATCAGGGCCGGCGAGAAGCGCTTGAAGCGTTTGACCAGGTCGGCGCGGCTGACGAAGTCCGGGATTTCCTCGACAAAGGGGCGGGTGACCGCGTCCTCCAGACCCATCAGATCGGCCAGATCGCGCCCTTCCTGCCAGGCCTGGATCAGCTCGCCGATGCTCTGCAGGGTGTAGCCGCGTTCCAGCAGGCGATTGATCAGACGCAGGCGGGCGAGGTGGGCGTCGGTGTAGATGCCGGTGCGGCCGCGCTTCTCCGGCGGCGGCAGCAGGCCGCGTTCCTGGTAGGAGCGGACGTTGCGCACGGTGGCGCCGACCGTCCAGGCCAGTTCATCAATGCTGTATTCCTTGCCGGTGTTGCCGGGCGTCGGATCCGGCAGCTTGGGGACCCGGGTACTTCGTCGGCGTGCCATGGGTCTATGATAGGGGCACAGGCCCGGCGCGGCCAGCAGGCCACCGCCGCGCCGCCCGGACGGGCTCAGGCATGGGCCGGCACCCAGTCCGGCTCGTCCTTGGCAGCCGGGTCCAGATGGTAGTCGGCGAGCCGGAACTGACGGGTCAGCAGGCGGAACTTGAAGGTGAAGTCCGGCCACAGGGTCACGTTGCGGCCCTGCTCGTCCATGTACCAGCTCTGGCAGCCGCCCGCCGACCAGACCGCGCCATCCAGCTTGCCGCGCAGCGCGGCATTGAAGCGGTTCTGCACCGACTCCTTCACATCCACCGCGCGCAACTGGCGCCGCTGCATGGCATCCAGGGCCTTGAGCACATACTCGACCTGGGACTCGATCATGTAGACCATGGAATTGTGGCCCAGTCCGGTGTTCGGGCCGGTCAGCATGAACAGGTTGGGGAAGCCGGCGATGCTGGTGCCCTTGTAGGCCTGGGTGCCGGTGCGATTCAGGGTCTGGCGCAGATCCGCCCCGGCCCGGCCGGTGACCCGGGTCGGGCCGATCGGGTCGGTGGCGGCGAAACCGGTGCCGAAGATGATCGCGTCCACCTCGCGCAGCGCGCCGTCCTGGCCGATCACGCCTTGGTCGGTGATCTGACGGATGCCGCAGTCCAGCACGTCCACGTTGTCGCGGTTCAGCGCGGGGTAGTAGTCATTGGAGATCAGGATGCGCTTGCAGCCGATGGTGTAGTCCGGGGTCAGCTTGCGGCGCAGGGCGGCATCCGGCACCTGCCGGCGCAGATGGCTGCGGGCCCAGCGCTCGGGCAGGGCCATCAGACGCGGATCGATCACGAAGCCGACCGCGCGGGCCTCCATCTGCCAGTACAGGGCCGTGCGCAGGGCCTTCTGCGCCTGGGGCAGGCGCCGGAACAGCTGCCGCTCGGCCAGCCGGATCAGGCGGTCGGGCTTGGGCAGGATCCAGGGCGGGGTGCGCTGGTACAGGTCCAGGCGCCCGACCTGGCCGGCGATCTGCGGGACGAACTGGATGGCCGAGGCGCCGGTGCCAATTACCGCGACCTTCTTGCCGCGCAGATCGTAGTCATGACGCCACTGCTGCGAGTGGAAAGCCTCGCCGGCGAAGTTCTCCAGGCCGGGGATATCCGGGATGCTGGGCCGGGACAGGCCGCCCAGGCCGGTGATCACGATGCGCGCCTTGAGCAGCGGGCCCTGTTCGCCTTCCAGGGTCCACAGGGCGCTGTCCTCGTCCCAGTGGGCGCCGGTGACCGGGCTGTGAAAGCGGATTTTCGGGTACAGATCGTGCTTGCGCGCGCAGCCCTTGAGGTAGCCGAGGATTTCGGACTGCGGGGCGAACAGGCGAGACCAGTCCGGGTTCGGTTCGAAGGAGAAGGAATACAGATGCGACTGCACGTCGCAGGCG
>JBFJTN010000374.1:0-2628 GCA_041625325.1 Oceanococcus sp.
CAGGCGAGGGAACTCGTCTGTGATCACAGCTAATTTGGAGAAGTTTCCATGCAGAAACAAAAAGGTTTTACCCTGATCGAACTGATGATCGTCATCGCGATCATCGGCATTCTGGCGGCCATCGCCATTCCGGCCTACCAGGACTACATCGCCCGCTCGCAGGCGAGCGAAGCGGTGTCCCTGATGTCCGGCACCAAGACGCCGATGGCGGAAGCCTACAGCGACACCGGTTCCTGGCCTGCGGTCTCGACCGTTGCCGGCACCACCACCGGCAAGTACGTGAACACCATCACCAGCACGGCCGCTGGTAGTGGTACGGGCGAGGTCACGATCACCGCGACCATGAAGAGCTCCAACGTGAACGCCAGCATCACCGGCAAGACCGTGCTGATGACGTCGACCTCGGGTTCTTCCTGGACCTGCTCCGCCGGCACCATTGCTACCCAGTATCTGCCGGCTGCCTGCCGCTGATCTGAGCGCTTTGGCGAGCTGAATTTGAGGAAGGCCACGCAAGTGGCCTTCCTTTTTCTGGGAGCCGGATCTGTCTGGGGCGACAGTGCAGGAGGCCATGATGAACACCAAGAGCCAGTCGGGTTTCACCTTGATTGAACTGATGATTGTCATCGCGATCATCGGCATTCTGGCAGCCATCGCGATTCCCTCCTACAACGAATATGTGGCCAAGGCGCAGGCCGGCGAGGCCTACACGCTGCTGGCAGGCAAGAAGACACCTATGGCCGAGTTCTATGGTGACACCGGCCGCTGGCCAAGCAGCGTCGCTGCGGTGGCCGACCAGGGTTCGTCAGGGGCCTTCATTGCCATCGTCACGATCAGCAGTGGCGCCAACTCGACGGGCCCGGTGGAGCTCACTGCCGACATCCGCAACACCGAAGTGTCCGCCTATCTTCGGGGGCGCAGCATCCAGCTGACGTCTACCCGGGGCACCACCTGGACCTGTTTTTCCAACGACGTCGACGACCGATTTCTGCCTTCCGCCTGCCGCTAGTTTCCGCTAGCCTGATGCGGCTCCATCCGGCCGCACGAGGCGAGACATTCCGCATTTGAGTTTTCGAACCCTGCCCTGGCTGCCCTGGCTGGGACTGCTCGGCTTCGCCGCGCTGCTCTATGCTGCCGGCCTGGGGGGTGGATTCTCCCTGGACGATGAAGGCAATCTGGCCGGACTCGCAGGTATCGCCGACAAGTCCTGGGCGGACACCGCGGCCTATGTCCTGCAGGGCTTCGCCGGACCCGGCGGGCGGCCTCTGAGTCTGCTCAGTTTCGCTCTGCAGCACGAGGCTTGGCCGGACCGGCCGGAGCAGTTCAAGGCGGTCAATCTGGCCCTGCACATTGTCAACGCCAGCCTGGTGCTTTGCCTGGCGCTGCTCATCTTCCGTAGTCGCGGTCTGAGCAGTGAACGGCCCTGGATCGCCCTGTTCGCCGCGGCATTGTGGCTGCTCTGGCCCAGCCAGGTGTCTACCGTTCTGTATGTGGTCCAGCGCATGAGCCTGCTGGCTGCCTCCGGCATGCTGGCGGGTCTGCTGCTCTACTGGCGTGCCTGGCAACTCTGGCGTGACGGTCGGCCGCTCGCAGCATATGCCTGTTTCGCGATCAGCTGGCTGGTCGGGATGCCCCTGTCCATGCTGTTCAAGGAAAATGCCGCGGCTTACCCCTTGCTGGCACTGTGCCTGCATCTGCTGAACCGCGGCACCGTGTCGCCGCCCCGGGGCTGGACGGCCTGGCTGGTTCTCACCGCGCTGGCTCCCTACCTGTATCTGCTCTTTGCTCTGGACCTGGATGCGGCCTATGCCAGCCGCGATTTCTCCCGGCTTGAGCGTCTGATGAGCGAGCCCAGAGTCCTGTGGATGTATGCCGGGCAGATTCTGCTGCCCAATCCTGCGGCCTTTCCATTCCACTATGATGCAATGGAGCCGTCTCGTGGCGTGATGGCGCCGCCGCAAACCCTGTGGGCGGGACTGGGCCTGATGCTGGCGCTGGCCATCGCCGTGCTGGGTCGTCATCGCTGGCCGCTGCTGTCCTTCGCGCTGCTGTTTTTTCTGGCCGCCCATGCATTGGAGGCTAGCTTCGTGCCGCTGGAACTGGCTTTCGAACATCGCAGCTATCTGGCGAGCCTGGGGCCGGCCATGGGCGTGGCGGCCGGGGTGGCGGCGGTCAGGCACGCTTTCCCGCAGCGTAGAGCTGTTCTGGGCCTGCTTGCCGGCCTCTATTTGCTGCTGATTTCCGGCGTCACCTACAGCCTGACGCAAACCTGGGGAGATGGCTTGGCCCTGTCGAACAACCGCTTGCGCCTGCAACCGGAATCACGTCGCGCCTGGACTGCGCATGTGGAGGAGTTGCGGCGGCGGGGAGCCTTCAGGGAGGCTGCCGCGATAGCCGATCTGGCGCTGGCCCGCTTCCCGGAGGATGC
This sequence comes from Oceanococcus sp., assembly GCA_041625325.1. Classification (GTDB taxonomy): domain Bacteria; phylum Pseudomonadota; class Gammaproteobacteria; order Nevskiales; family Oceanococcaceae; genus Oceanococcus. The sequence continues at coordinate 2,426 of JBFJTN010000374.1, forward strand.
GCTGCTGGCCCTGCAGCGGGCGGAACTGGGCTGCCGTGAGCACAGTGTGCAGCGCGAGTCACTGGCCAAAATCCGGAGCGCACTTCAGTCTGAAAGTCTCGCCAGCCTGGGTGCCGTCGCGGCATTGGATCGGCTGAGTGCACAAGTCGAGGCCGGACGCTGTCCGGCCTACTCAGCGGAGCAGCTCCTGGCGCTGCTGGCCG
>JBFJTN010000375.1:0-2594 GCA_041625325.1 Oceanococcus sp.
CAGGTGGGCGAAACCGGTGCGACCGGCCTCCTCGTTCTTGGAGCCGACGTGGTACCAGATGTTGACCGCGACCAGCGGCTTGCTGTGGTCGCTGTGCACCACGACGGTGAGACCGTTGTCCAGGGTGAACTGTTCGAAGGCGATGTCCGGCAGGGGCAGTTCGGCGGCCGGCGGGGCGGCCGGCTGCAGGCTGCAGGCGGCCAGGGCGAGCGCGGGGACAAGGCGGAGCAGGCGGGTCAGGGGCATGGTCGGTCGGCTCGTGATCGGATCAATAGTAGTACTGGTAACGCAGGCCGAAGGCCAGCGCGCTGCGCGGCGCCTGGTCGCGCCAGTTCATTTCCAGATGCAGGGCCTGATGGCGGTCCAGGCGGAAGTTGTGGCGCCAGCTCGCACGCAGACGCTCCTGCCCATTGGCAAACTTTTCCCCGGCAAGTTCCACCTGCAGGATCAGTCCGTCGAAATGCTGCAGCAGGCCGCCGCGCAGTCCGGCTGCGGGCTGCAGCGGGTCGGCGAAGCCGTGGTTGTGCTCGATGCGGCCGGTCAGCAGCCCGTAGACCAGGCCACCGGGGCCCAGCCCCCAGGACCCGCCGACGCCGGCGCTGACATGCGGCACGCGGTGTTCCGCCCCGCCGGCCCATTGCCGTTCCAGGCCGGTGAGCACGGACCAGGACAGGGGCGAGAAGAAGCGGTCGCGCGGGCTCAGCGAGATGATGTCAACCAGATCAATGCGTTGCAGGTCGGCCCGGCCGGTCTCGTCCAGGCGCAGTTCGAAGTTGCCGAGATTGATCTGGGCGCCGGGCAGAAAGCCGGCCGCGTTCTCTTCCAGGCTGTGCAGGGACAGGCGCAGGCCGAGGGTGAGCCAGTCCAGATGATCCTCGCGCCACAGCCCGGCCGACAGACGGCGGCTGCCGTGGCTGAGGTCGGGAGAGACTTCCGGCGTGGCGTCGGTGTCGGTGTCCGGCAGCGCATCGGCCTCAGCCTTGAGGGCGCGCAGCAGGGCGAAGCTGTTGCGCGCCACGGCCGGGTCCCGGGCGGCGCCGATCTGGGTGAAGCGCAGGTACTTGTAGGCCGTCTCCACCAGCAGGGCGCGGGTGGCCGGCTCCAGCGCCTGCAGCTCGGGCGCGTCCAGGCGGGAGGGGTCCGCTCCCAGGGCCAGCACCTCCGCGTGCAGGGGCGTCGGCAGGGCGGCCAGGCGCTGGCGCAGCACCGTGCCTTTGGCCGGGCGGAAGCGCTTGCCCCGCACCAGATCGGCCCGCTGCACGGCGCGCACGGTGTCGATGGGAATCGCGCTGATCCCGAAGCCGCTGGTCAGGTCGATGCCGGGACGCGCGACCTCGAGCAGCTCCAGCACCCGGAATGAGCAGTTCTCGTCGAAAAAGTAATAGGCGAAATTGATCCCCTGCAGCTCCCACAGATGACGGATCAGCTGCATGGTTTCGGTCGCTTCGAGATTCAGCGGGTATTCCCAGATATCCCGGTTCTCGTCCCGGTTGTATTCCTGGATTTTCTTGTAGTAGTGGTCGACCTTGTACTGCCCGGGGTAACCGCCGGTCAGGCCCTTGAAGGCGTAGAACATGCCGTTGTCGGTGGGGTCGACCTCGGCGCCGAAATTGACCGCGAAGGACAGGTATTCGGCGCCGGCCGCGCTGTCCTCCGGGTCCAGGCGCAGCAGGGTGTGGCCGAACATGGACGAGGGGCTGTTCAGATAGTAGGAGGGGAAGACCAGTACCGCGCGGCTGGCCTGGACCAGGCCGCTGAACGCGCGCCAGGCGGCACAGTCCACCGCCGGCAGATGCTCCAGCGCCAGCGTTTCGCGCAGCCAGTGGGTCCGGGCCACGAAGCGGCACTGGGCGTGCTCGTCGCCCTGCGGGCTGGCGGCATACAGGCCCTCCAGTGTGGCGCGGAGTTCGGCGGCGGGATCGCGCGCCCCGTCGGCGGCGAGAAAGAAGCGCGGGTCGTAGGCATGGCTGCGCCAGGCGCCCGGGGCGCCGTCGATGTGCAGCAGGTTCAGCCACTCGCCGCGCAGCCACAGCCGTCGCTCGCGGGCCTGCTGCCAGGCGGTCTGCGCATCCGCGACCGCCCCGGCCGCCGGGGCGTTCGGAGTCTGCGCCGTGGCCGGGCCGGCGAGCAGAAGCAGGGCGATGATCAGGGCGCGGATCGGGCGCATGGTTTCAGGGGCACAAAAAAGGCCCGGTATGGTACCGGGCCTGAATGACATCCGCGCCGCCGGGTGGCGGCCAGCAGATCAGCTGACGATGTACTTGGACAGGCGCGCGTCTTCGCGCATCAGCAGTTCCAGCGAGGCGATCACCTCTTCCGCGGTGACGCTTTCGCTCGGGAACAGGGTGGCGAAGTTTTCGTGGGTGAGCCGGGCGAAGGCCGGACGGTCTTCTTCGGCCACGCCGATGGCCACGGCCACGGCGGTCAGCGCATCACCTTCCCCGACCGCGACATCTTCGGAGAATTCATCCAGCATGGCCTGTACCATCGCCTTGCCGCCGTAGGTCAGCGTGCCGTCGACGGAGCAGCCGTTGGTGCCGGAGGTCATGCCAAAGGTGGCATTGCCGGAGGTGCCATTGGTGGTCAGCGCCAGG
>JBFJTN010000376.1:0-2568 GCA_041625325.1 Oceanococcus sp.
CTGTTCGCCTCAACCGCCACCAGCGTGGCGATCTTTCTGCCCATCCTGTTCATGGAAGGGCCGGAAGGTCAGTTGTTCGCCGATCTGGCCCTGACCCTGTCCATCGCCGTGATCGTCTCGCTGCTCGCCGCCCTGTGTCTGCTGCCGGTCGCGGCGCGCTGGTTGCTGGGCGATGCCCGGATGCCCGGCGATCGGCTGGGTCATCTGTGGGACCGCCTCACCGACTGGGTGGAGCGGGGCACCCGGCGTGGCTCGGTCCGGGTGGCCAGCGTCGTTCTGCTGATCGGGGGTGCCGCCCTGCTGGCCTGGGCCCTGATGCCCTCGGCCGACTACCTGCCACGGGCCCGATCGGACAATGTCTGGGCCAATTTCTCGCTGCCGCCCGGGGTGTCGCGCAGCGCCCTGCGCGAAGACCTGGGCGAGGTGGTGGTCCAGCGTCTGGAGCCCTACATGACGGGCGAGAAGCAGCCGCAGGTGGCCTATTACAACCTGTCCAGCTGGAACCGGGCCTGGACCGGCATGGCCCTGTATCCGGCCAATCAGAAGGAATCCGATGCCATGATGCAGGCCCTGCGCGAGGACGTGCTGGTCGGCCTGCCGGATACCCAGGCTTTCGTCATTCCGGGCTCGCTGCTGAATTTCGCCGGAGGTGGCAACCGGGCCATCGACGTGGATATTCATGGAGCGGATCTCGGGCGCCTGCTGGATGCCGCCCGTGCCGGCCGGGCCAAGCTGGCCGAAGAGCTGCCGGGGGTGCCGGTGCAACCGCGACCGGATCTTGACCTGGCCGAGCCGGAATTGCTGGTGCGGCCGGATGATGTGCGCCTGGCGCAGTCGGGCATCAGCCGCGCCACCCTGGGCAATGCGGTGCGGGCCTACACCGATGGCCTGTACGTGGGCGAGTATTTCGATGGCAATGAACGCTTGAACGTGATCATCCGTTCCGCGCCCTGGCGCAGCCCCGAGGAACTGGCTGACATGCCGATCGCCACCCCGGACGCCGGCATCCAGCGCCTGGGGGAACTGGCCCGCCTGGAGCGCACGGTCGGGCCCAGCGAGCTGCGCCGGATCGACGGCCAGCGCACGGTCAGCCTGCGGGTGTTCCCGCCGGACGAGATGACCCTGGAGGATGTCATCGACACGATTCGCAGCGAGGTCGAGCCGGTGGTGCACGAGATTCTCAGGGGGGCCGGCGATGTCCGCTACCGCGGCAGTGCCGACGGCCTGGAACAGGCCCTGATCTCGATGGCGCACAACCTGTTCTATGCGCTGATGATCCTGCTGCTGATCCTCACCGCCATGTTCCGCTCGCTGAAGGATGCCTTGCTGGTGCTTTCGGTGATGCCGCTGGCCTTTGCCGGCGGGGTGCTGGCCCTGTGGCTGCTCAACCTGTTCAGCTATCAGTCCATGGACCTGCTCACCATGAGCGGCTTCGTCATCCTGCTGGGCCTGGTGGTGAACAACTCCATCCTGCTGGTGGACCGCACCCGCTCGGCCGAGAGGGAAGGCCATCAGCGCGCCGAGGCCGTGCGCCTGGCCGTGCGTGACCGCGCGCGACCGATCTACATGAGTACACTGACCAGCATCTTCGGCATGCTGCCGCTGATGCTGGTGCCGGGCACCGGGGCGGAAATCTATCGCGGTCTGGCCACCATCATCGTGGGCGGGATGGCGGTCTCGGCGCTGCTGACCCTGTGGCTGTTGCCCAGCCTGCTGCGCATGGGTGCGGGCGCGCAGACCCCCGCGCCGTCCATGGATGCCGGCGAGGTGCTGAAATGATGCGGAAAAGGAGACAACGGATGCTGAGGATTCTGGCAGCGATGGTCCTGCTGCTGCCCGGCCTTCTGGCCGCACAGGCGCCGAAGGCGCCAGTGGCGGTGGATGTGGTCCGCCGGGAGGCGGTGGAGGCCATACAGGCGGCGACCGGCGCGATCTACAGTCGTGAGGAGTTGCTCGTGCGCGCACCGGTGTCGGGGCGCCTGCAATGGATACGGGAAGCCGGCCAGTGGGCGCGGGCCGGCGAGGAGCTGGCCCGCATTGACGCCACCCCGTTGATTCTGCAGCGGGAGGAGCGTCTGGCCCGTATCCGGCGCAGCGAAGTGCAGCTGAAGCATCTCGATACCCGTCTGGAGCGCTTCACCGAACTGAAGGCGGAGGACTACACCACCGATGTCGAACTGGATGATCTGCGCGCCCAGCGGGATCTGGCCCGGGCCGATCTGGACATCGCCCGGGCCCAGGTCCGCCAGCTGGATGATCAGATCGCCAGGGCCACCATCCAGGCACCCTTCGACGGGGTGCTCACGGCTCAGAATCGCTATGCCGCCGAGGAAGTGGCCCAGGGCGAGGAACTGGCCCGCATGGTCAACGTGCGCCATGTGGAGTTGCGCGCCCAGTTGCCGCTGAGCTGGCTGCCGCGGCTGAAGACCGGGGATGTGCTGGAGGCCAGCGGGGCCGGCCGCACCCTGCTGGGCACCATCCGCAGCCTGATTCCCGACGGTGATCGCATGGCCCAGACATTCGAGGCACGCATCGACCTGCCCCCCGAGGCGGCGCAGATCTGGGCGC
>JBFJTN010000377.1:0-2552 GCA_041625325.1 Oceanococcus sp.
GCTGGATCGCCTGGACCAGGACGCGGAGCGCGAGCTGGCCAAGCTGCTGGCGCGCTACCCGGAGGCGGTGCTGGCGGCGGCCGCACAGCTGGCCCCGCAGATCATCGTCACCTACCTGCGCGAGCTGGCCGAGCAGTACCACCGCTACTACAACGGCTCGACCTTCCTGGTGGACGATGCGGCCCTGCGCGGCGCCCGTCTGTACCTCAATCTGGCGGTGCAGCAGGTCCTGCGCAATGGCCTGGACCTGCTCGGCGTTTCCGCGCCGCAAGAGATGTAATGGCGAAGGACTACGCGGCGCACAAGAACGGCAAGCGGCAGACCCACACCGGCGGCGGCGCCCTGCCCGGCTGGCTCTGGGCCCTGATCGGGCTCAGCCTGGGTCTGTGCATCGCCGCGCTGGCCTTCATCCTGCTGCGCCCGGTAGAAGACGCCGCGCCGCCACCGCGGACGGCGGCCCCGCAGGCCCAGAAACAGTCCCCTGACCTGCCCCCGGCCACCGAGCCGCGCTTCAAGTTCTACGACCTGCTGCCCAAATCGGAAGTCCAGCCCAGCGAGGAGCCTTACCGGCCCGAGCCGCAGAGCGAGGACCCCACCGCAACCAGCGCCCGTTATCTGATCCAGGCCGGCTCCTTCGCCCGCCGGGAGGATGCCGAACGGCGCCGGGCCAGCATCGCACTGATCGGCATCGAGTCCAGCATTCGCGAGGTGGACATCCCGGGCAAGGGCCTGCGCTACCGGATCCAGATCGGCCCGGCGATGGACCACCGCCAGGCCGAAAAGACCATGCGCCAGCTGGCCGACAACGACATCGACAGCTTCGCCACCCGCGCCGGCGGCTGAACCGCCGGCACGCCGGCCGGGCCGCAGCTGGCTCAGGGCTCCAGATGCAGTCGGGCCGAGCCGCCAACCAGGCCGTCGGCCGCATCGCGCGGCCCCGCCTGGCTGAGCTCACGCAGCGGCGGGTCCAGCCGGCGATCCCAGCGTATCTGGGCAAGATCCTGCAACAGGTCCTCGCGGATCTGCCGCAGCGCGGCGTCCCGGTAGGCCTGCATCGAATGGTCATGGTAGGCCTGGATATCAGCCTGGACATCGGGCCCGGCCAGCGCAGCATTCACCACGCCCAGGGCCAGCAGCACGCTCATCATCCGGTTCATCGCAGACTCCTTCTTGTCGCGGAACACGGAGCCAGACTATATTGCTCCAGAAACATATAAAATAAGCTTCAGCGCATTTATTCATGGCATAGAAGCAATATGAAAACCTGGGAAGACTGGCACCTGATCGATGCCATTGCCCGCGGCGGCACCCTGGCCCAGGCCGCGCGCAATCTGGATATCGATTACTCGACGGTGCACCGGCGCCTCAAGGGCATCGAGCGGCAGGTGAATGCCCGCCTGTTCGATCGCAGCCGCAGCAGTTGCAGCCCGACCCCGGCCGGCGAGCGGGTCATCGCCGCCGCCGCGCAGGCACGGGAAGCCTTCGATGCCGCCCTGCTGGACATCGCGGGCGAGGATGCCCGCCTGACCGGCAGCATCCGCTTCACCTCCTTCACCAGCCTCGCCCAGTGGGTGCTGATGCCGATCCTGGCCCGCTTCCACGCGGCCTATCCGGAGATCCGGGTGGAGCTGCTTGAATCGAATGCCGCACTGAACCTGACCCGACGGGAGGCGGATGTCGCCCTGCGTTACACCCGCAAGCCGCCGGACAACCTGATCGGCGCCCGGGTGGGCCGGGCGGACTCGGCGGCCTATGCCGCGGCCGACTATCTGGCCGGTCGCCCCGACTGCCCGCTGGAACAGCTGGACTGGATCGTGCCGGCGCCCGATGTGGTCCTGCCGGAGGAAACCCAGTGGCACCAGCGCCATGTGCCGCCATCCCGTCACGTGCTGCACACCAGCTCCGGTCCGGCAGGCCTGGCGGCCGCCCATGCCGGCTTCGGCGCCTGCGTGCTGATCTGCTACCTGGGCGGCGCCGGTGGCCTGACCCGGATCAGCCCGCCGATTCCGGAACTGGCCGCGGACCTGTGGCTGCTCACCCACCCCAGCCTGCGCCATGTGGCGCGCATTCGTGCCTTTGTCGACTTCCTCAAGCGGGAACTGCGCGAACTGGCGCCGCTGCTGCAGGGCGAATCCGGACCGGTGGACCTGCGCGGCCCGCGCCCTTGAGGTCGCCGCCTATCAGCGCCGGGCGTTGAGCAGGCGGTTCTGCGCGGCGCGGATCTTGCGCCGGCCGGGTCGGGCCTTGACCCGTACATAGCCACCATCCGGCTGGCCTTCCCAGGCCTGGCTTTCATCTGCCACGTAGAGCTTGAGCTCGCGGATCACGCGCTCCTTGAGCTTGCGTTCGCTCAGCGGGAAGGCGATCTCCACCCGGCGGAAGAAGTTGCGCTCCATCCAGTCGGCGCTGGAGCACCAGACCTCCGGCTCGCCGCCATTTTCGAAGTAGTACACCCGCGTGTGCTCGAGGAAACGACCGACCACGGACACCAGCCGGATGTTTTCCGACAGGCCGGGCACCTGCGGGCGCAGACAGGTCATGCCGCGCACCAC
>JBFJTN010000378.1:0-2533 GCA_041625325.1 Oceanococcus sp.
CGGATGCGCGCCTGCGACAGCCCGGCGGTGGTCGGGTAGACCGGCGTCAGCTGGCTTTCCGCCGGCTCCCGGGCCTGGGCCTGCGGCAGCAGGCGGTACTCCGGGTGGATCATCTCCAGCGCATGGCCGACCCGGCGCACCTCGCCATAGGCCCGCAGCCAGGCACCGGCCCGGAAACCCTGCTGCTGGCGCCGCGAAAAATGAAACAGGCGGATGCCCAGACGGCCGCTGTCGTCCTCGATCTCGACGACCAGGGAACGGCGCCGGCCGAAGCGCACCACCGCCTCGCGCACCTGGCCACAGACCTGCAGTATCTCGCCCTCGCCGGCCTCGCCCAGCGGCGTGACCCGGGTCCGGTCCTCGTAGCGCAGGGGCAGATGGAACAGCAGATCGGCCGGTTCCTGCACCCCCAAGGTGGCGAACTTGGCCGCCAGGGCGGGTCCGATGCCGGGCAGCGCGGTCAGACCCGAGGGCGCGGCAGTCGCTGGGTTCTTGCTCACGCGCCGGGCCCCGACGGCGCCACCTTGCACCAGGCCGGCGGGCTCAGCCGTCGCAGCAGCCCGACAGGGGCCGCAAGCTTGCGAGCGGCGCATGCCCGGAACAGGGCACCGGCCGAAAAGCTGCCCACGGGAGGCTCGCCAGCGCGGCTCAGCCGCGGTCGGGCAGCACCAGGACGGCGTCCGCCTCCACCACCGCGCCCTTGGGCAGGGCGGCCACCCCCACCGCGGCGCGGGCCGGATAGGGCTGGCTGAAGTACTCGGCCATCACTTCGTTGACCAGCGGGAAATGACCCAGATCCACCAGATAGAGGTTCAGCTTGGCGATGTCCGCCAGGCTGCCACCGGCGGCTTGCGCCACCGCCGACAGATTGTCGAAGACCCGCCGCACCTGGGTGGCGAAATCGCCCTCGACCAGCGCCCCGCTGGCCGGGTCCAGCGGGATCTGGCCGGACAGATAGACGGTGTCGCCGACCCGGACGGCCTGCGAATAGGTGCCGATCGCCGCCGGCGCGGCATCGGTGCTGATGATTTCTCGGCTCATGCCCGTGGATCCTTGCTCAGTGTCTGACGGGGCCGCCATCCTGCGCGGCCGCTTCCTTGCCGCCGCTGCGGGTCACCTTGACCACCGACGGCAGGCGGCGCACCCGTCGCATCATGCGCGACAGGTGCTGTCGGTCATGCACGGTCACCAGCAGCGACAGCTCGGCAATGTCGCCCTGCTTGTCCTGGATCCGCACATGATCGATGTTGCATTCCTCTTCGGCCAGGGCGGTGGCCACGCGGCCGAGCAGGCCGCGCTTGTTCTCGCCCTGGACCTTGAGCTCGACCGGAAACTCGCCCTGCACGGTATCCGCCCAGACCACGTCCAGCTGGGTGCCCGGGTCGATCTTGCGTCCGGCCTGCTGGTTCTTGCAGGTCGCGCGGTGGATCACGATGCCGCGGCCGGAGCGGATCTGGCCGCGGATGCGGTCGCCGGGGATCGGCCGGCAGCAGCCGGCATACTCCACCGCCAGTCCTTCGGTGCCTTCGATGGCCAGTGCCCGGGATGCCTCGCCGCTGGCCTCGCCTCCACTGCCCAGCTGATGGGCGACCAGCGGCGCCATGCGGCGGCCATTGCCGATGCTCTCGAACAGGCGCTCCATGTCCGGCTCGTTGAGCGAGGTCAGAACCTCGGCCACCCGCTCCTCGTCCAGCTTGCGCAGGCCCTGCCCCTGCTCGCGCAGGGCCATCTCCAGCAGACGCTTGCCCAGGCGCCGCGACTCGTCGGTGCGCTGGCGCTTCAGGTGATGCAGGATCGCGCTACGCGCCTTGCCGGTCTTGACGAAATTCAGCCAGGTCGCGTTGGGGGTCTGATGCTTGGCGGTGACGATGCGCACCTGCTGGCCGTTGGACAGCACGGTGGACAGCGGTTCCAGGTGATCGTCGATCCAGGCCGACACGCAGGCATTACCCAGATCGGTGTGGATGGCGTAGGCGAAATCCACCGGGGTCGAGCCCTTGGGCAGGCGGCAGATCTGGCCCTTGGGCGTGAACACGTAGACCTCGTCGGGGAACAGGTCCACCCGCACCGATTCCATGAAGTCCATCGCATTGGCGGTGCGCCGGTTCACCTCGACCAGACCGCTGAGCCATTCGCGGGCCCGCTGCTCCGGCGCCTTGGTGGAACTGCGCGAACCCAGCTTGTAGAGCCAGTGCGCCGCGACCCCGGCCTCGGCGATGTGGTTCATGTCACGGGTGCGGATCTGCACCTCGATCTTGACCCCCTTGGGCCCGATCAGGGTGGTGTGCAGGGACTGGTAACCGTTGACCTTGGGACAGGCGATGTAGTCGTTGAACTGCTCCGAAATTGGCTGATACATGCTGTGGACCACGCCCAGCGCGCGGTAACAGGCGTCCTCGGATTCGACGATCACGCGGAAGCCGTACAGGTCCATGACGTCGAGAAAGCGCAGATGCTTGCTCTTCATCTTCTGGTAGACGCTGTACAGGTTCTTGCGCCGGCCGAACACGGCCGCGCCGATGCCCTCCTCGGA
>JBFJTN010000379.1:0-2530 GCA_041625325.1 Oceanococcus sp.
GGGTGTCCGGAGCCTGCCGGGCACCCGCACCGGGCCGCTACAGGTAGTAGCTCAGCAGCAGCTGCAGGCGGTCGGTGTCGGCCAGGAAGGCCAGCGGATCCTCCGCCGGGATGTCGCTGAAGATACGCAGGTCCAGCTCCGCCCGCAGCGAACCGCTCAGCCGCCGGCTGGCCTCGATGCTGTAGATCCGGCCGCGATTGTCGAGGTCCTGGATCACGCCAGCCAGGATCTGGCTGCCGGCGATGTCGCTGAAGGTGCCGCGCCAGGCCAGGAGCAGGTCGTTGCGCAGCGGTGAAAAGCCCTCGGCCCCTTCGACATCGTCGTACAGATATTCCACCACATAGCCGAAATCGGCGGGCCAGCCGAAGGGCGTGCCCTGGGTGTATTCGAAGCCGGTGGCGGCGGCCAGCTGGCTGCGCCCGCGGATCTCGCGGTAGCGCCCCTCCAGCTTCAGGGCCCAGCCGCCGGTGATCCACTGCAGTTCCAGGCCGTACTGGCGCATCTGGTCGTAGTGCGGCACCAGCACGATGTCCTCCAGCGCCTCCTGTTCCAGCTCTTCCTGGCTCGGGGTCAGGCCCAGGCCCGAACCCAGCTGCAGGATCAGCGCCTGCACCGGATCCGGCTCACCGCCGAAGGCCTCCTCCAGATCGCAGTTGGCCTGCTCCTCGGTACCCGGCCGGCCGCTGCCCTGCTCGGCACAGGGCCGCAGCAGCGGCTCGCGCGCCGTGCCTTCGAAGACCGACAGGCCGTAATCCAGGCTGCCAATGCTGTTGGTCCAGCGCAGGGCCCAGTCGCCATGCTGCTCGGCCCGGCTGGATTCGTAGCGCGCCTCGGATTCCTCGATTGGAAAGGGCACGGGGAACAGCGCCCGATCCGGGAACTCACGGGGCCGGAACAGCGGCAGGTAATAGGCCCGCCAGATGCCGTAATGGCCGCTCCAGGCCGCGCTGATCAGCGGCTGGCCCAGCTTGTCGTCGCTGCTCACGTCTTCCAGCCAGTCTTCCTGGTTGATCACGTCGACCAGGTTGACCGCCTCGACCACCCCCCAGAAGGCGCGACTGATGCCCAGACGCAGTTCGTAATCCGGGCTGGCCAGGGTATAGGCCGCCTCGCGGGCATCGGCATGGCTGTGCCGATCGAAGTTGAAGTCGTAACGCCCGTAGGCGATCAGATCCAGCTGATGGGTCAGGCCGCCCTCGCGGGCGTAGGGCTGGAACGCCACTTCGCCGACCAGCGCGCCGCCCAGCTCGTCGGCCGGCAGCTGAGGCATCCAGCGCCCATCCGCATCCAGGCGCAATTCGGGACGCCCGGCCAGCGCCATCAGGGGCGCGAGCATCAGGCCCGCGACGGCCAGCGGCCTGCTAATCTGTCTGTTCATGCTCAGTTACCGTCACAGTTATCACGCCGGCAATCATGCCGACGTGCTCAAGCATCTCGGCCTGCTCGCCCTGCTGCAGAGTCTGCGGGAAAAGCCCAAGCCGCTGTGCTATTTCGAAACCCATGCCGGCGCCGGTCGGTATGCCATCGACAGCGCTGCGGCGCGAAAGACGGGAGAATTTGCCGCCGGCGCGGGCCTGCTGCTGCGCCACCCGACGCGCAACGCCCTGCTCGGCGACTATCTGGCCCTGATCCGAGGGCCGGACCCGAATGTTGCTGTGCAGCATTATCCCGGCTCGCCGGCGATAGCGCAATTGCTGCTGCGGCCCGCCGATCGCCTGATCCTGTGCGAACTTCACCCCGAGGACCATCGCATCCTGCGCCAGCGGACCGCCGGCGATGCGCGGGTCGCGGTGCATCAGCGTGACGGCTTCGAAGCCCTGCGCGCCCTGCTGCCGCCGAGCGAAAGCCGCGGCCTGGTCCTGATCGATCCGGCCTACGAGGTGAAGGCGGACTATGCCCACTGCGTGAAGGCCATCACCGGGCTGCGCCGGCGCTTTCGCGCCGCCAGCATCGCCCTGTGGTACCCGCGCCTGCCGGGCGAGCCCGCCGCCGCCATGTTGCGCAGCCTGACCCGACTGCCGGGCACCGAGTGCCTTCAGCTGGAGCTGGACGTGACCGATCCGGCCGGCGACTTCGGCATGTACGGCAGCGGCCTGCTGATCCTGCAGCCACCCTGGAAACTGGCCGAGCGGCTGCGCCCGGCCCTGGCCGAAGCCGCCCGCCTGCTGTCGCCAGCCGCCCGCTTGCAGATCAGCGAACAGCCTGCCGCATGAACCCTGCACGCCCCTTCGCGCCCGCCTGCGAACGCAACCGCGAGCCGATCTTCAGCTGCCTGCAGGACTGGCTGAGAGCGGACGCCCGGGTGCTGGAGATCGGCAGCGGCACCGGCCAGCACGCGGCCTGGTTCTGCACCCGCCAGAGCGGCTGGCACTGGCAGTGCAGCGACGTCGCTGACAACCTGCCCGGCATCCGCGCCTGGCTGGAGGAACTGCCGGCCGGGCGCTGCCCGCCGCCGCAAACGCTGGATGTGGCGAGCGGCCCCTGGCCGGCGGAACGCTACGACGCGGTCTTCACCGCCAACACCCTGCAC
>JBFJTN010000380.1:0-2524 GCA_041625325.1 Oceanococcus sp.
GCATTTCGCCGAGGAGAACGAGATCAGCAGCCTGGCCGGAACGCCGGGACGCCCCGGTGGCGGCTGCCATTGAAACCACGAACGCATACACGCGAGCGGGATGCTCGTGTTACCCCGTCGCACCCGCGACTACCACTGAAGAGGACGATCAAATGAAGATGAAATCCGTTAAGGCACTGGTGACGGCCGGCCTGCTGCTGAGCGCCGGTGGCGCCTGGGCCGGACAGGCCGACCACGGCCACGGCCAGGGACAGCCACAGCCGCAATCGGGCGGCATGATGATGATGGACATGTCACCGGGCATGCAGCAGATGCGCGAGACCATGCATCAGATGCAGCAGACGTCCAACCCGGAAGAGCGCATGGCGCTGATGAAGAAGCACAGTGAGCAGATGCACGCCATGATGCAGAAGATGCATGGAGAAGGCGGCATGATGAGTGGCTGCATGCAGCAGATGCAGGGTATGCAGCAGATGATGGGCCAGATGATGGGCCATGTGCAGGCTCAGCAGCAGGCGCTGGATGAGCTGAACACACGTCGGCGAATCGGCCCGCCCGGCAAGCGCCGTTAAGGCATCAGGTCATTGACTGACGTGGGCCCAAGCGGAAGTCCGCCCTCGCCCAACCGGGCCGATGGCGGACCTTTCCACCCCGCCGTCCGCTTGAACTCTGAACCAGGGTCAAGGTTTATTCTGCCAGCACTTCGATTCATGGAGCGGACATGAGCGCACCTCACCACATTTGTGCCGAGCACGGGCATCACGCGGCGGGCCATCACGCAGCGACAGCACCGGCAGCGACCAGTGTCGGTGGCTACACCTGTCCGATGCACCCCGAGGTCCACAGCGAGCAGCCGGGCGACTGCCCGAAGTGCGGTATGGCCCTGGAACCGATCGCCCCGATGACCGGATTCACGACTGAGTGGACCTGCCCGATGCACCCGGAGATCGTGCGCGATGCCCCCGGCGATTGCCCGATCTGCGGCATGGCGCTGGAGCCACGCAGCGTGGATCCGACCGCCGACGCCGAAAACGCCGAGCTCCGGGACATGACCCGACGGTTCTGGTGGGCGGCGCTGTTCACGGTGCCATTGTTCGTTGTCGCCATGGGCGACCTGTTACCGGGCGAGCCGATGTCCAAGCTGTTCGGGCACCGGTTGCGCATGTGGGTGGAACTGGCGCTGGCCACGCCGGTCTGCCTGTATTCCGCCTGGCCCTTCTACACGCGTGGCGTGAAGTCGGTCCTCAACCGCAGCCTGAACATGTTCACGCTGATCGGTCTGGGCGTTTCCGTCGCCTTCACCTACAGCCTGGTTGGCACCCTGCTGCCGGGCATCTTTCCGGCATCGTTCCGGGGTGAGACCGGGGCGGTGGCGGTGTACTTCGAAGCGGCCGGGGTCATCGTCACCCTGATTCTGCTCGGCCAGGTGATGGAACTGCGGGCGCGCAGCCAGACCAGCGCCGCGATCAAGCAATTGCTGGGCATGGCCGCGAAAACGGCGCGTCGGGTTGCTGCCGATGGTCACGAGGAAGACGTGCCGCTGGAGGTGGTGCAGGTCGGCGACACCCTGCGGGTGCGCCCGGGCGAAAAGGTGCCGGTGGACGGCACCGTGCTGGAAGGCCACAGCAGCATCGACGAATCCATGGTGACTGGTGAGCCGATACCGGTGCAAAAGGCCCAGGGCGACAAGCTGGTCGGCGCCACGATCAACGGCACCGGCAGCCTGCTGATGCGCGCCGACAAGGTCGGCGCCGATACCTTGCTGGCGCGCATCATCGCGATGGTGGCCGAAGCGCAGCGCTCGCGCGCGCCAATCCAGAAACTGGCCGACACCGTGTCCGGCTATTTCGTGCCCACGGTGATCCTGATCGCTGTTATCGCCGCCATCGTCTGGGCCACAGTGGGGCCGTCTCCGCGCATGGCCTACGCGATCATCGTGGCGGTGTCGGTGCTGATCATCGCCTGCCCCTGCGCCCTGGGCCTGGCCACGCCGATGTCGATCATGGTCGCCACCGGTCGCGGCGCGACGATGGGGATTCTGTTTCGCAACGCCGAAGCGATCGAGGTCATGCGCAAGGTCGACACCCTGGTGGTGGACAAGACTGGCACCCTGACCCTGGGTAAGCCGAAACTGGTCAGCGTCCGGCCGCAGGAAGGCTTCGACGAGAACGCCTTGTTGCGCCTGGTCGCGGCCGTTGAACGCGGCAGCGAACATCCGCTGGCGGCTGCTTTGGTCGAGGGCGCCACCGAGCGCGGCATCGAGGCGCCCCAGGCGCAGGGCTTCGAATCGATCACGGGCAAGGGCGTCACCGCGCAGGTGGAGGGCCGCCGGGTGGCGCTCGGCAATCCGGCACTGATGGCTGAGCTTGGCGTGGACATCGCCCCCTTGCAGGACGAGGCGAACGCGCTGCGGTCCGAGGCGCAGACCGTGATGTTCGTCGCCGCCGATGGCGCTCTGGCCGGCATCGTCGGTGTCGCCGATCCGATCAAGGACTCGACCCCCGAAGCCATCCAGACCCTGCAC
>JBFJTN010000381.1:0-2476 GCA_041625325.1 Oceanococcus sp.
GGCAGCAGGGCCAGGCGCCAGCTGCCCAGATAGGCCCACAGCACCAGCATGCTCAGACCCACGGTGAGGGCGAAGAAGCCGAGCACCTCGCCGGTCGCCGCGGCCACCGCGCCGACCACGCTGGTGAAGCCCAGGATGTGCACGGACAGGCCGGGCACGTAATCCGGGTTGGCCACCTCGCGCCAGGCCAGCGCCCGACCGGGAATCTGCAACAGGCGGCTGCGGCCGTTCTCACCCACCTGGCGCAAGCTGTAGTCGCGCCAGCGGTGCAGCCAGCCAGGTGACTCGTACAGCACCAGGGCACGCTCGCCGATGCTCAGGCCCGGAGTCTGCTCGCGGACGATGAGCTCGTAGCGGGTCGGCGAGGTCAGGCGGTCGCGCACCTGGGTCTCGAGCTGGCGGGCGATGGCGACCAGATCCGAAGGCCGGCCGCTGACCGGGTCATGCTCCAGCACCTCGGTGCTGATCATGGCGCCGCGCTGGTCCAGGCTGACCAGCTGGCCGACCAGGCCGGCCTTGCCCACATTGAGCCGGATCAGCTCGAACATTTCCGGTGACGGCGCGTAGTCCGGCGGCACCACGTTGTCGCCGGCAAAGCCCTCCTCATCGACCTCGATGAAACTGATGTTGCGGGTGAACAGCGAGGCCACCCGGCTGCGGTCGATGCCGGGGATGAAGGTGATCTCGCTGGTGGCGCTTTGCAGCGCCTGCAGGAAGGCGGCGTTGTAGATGTCGCCGGAGTCCTGGATCAATGCCACCAGCACGCTGTTCGCGCCGCCGAAGTCGGCGTGGTACTGGCGCAGCACCTGCATGTAGGGATGATCCAGCGGCAGGTTCTTCTCGAAGCTGGCGTCGGGCCGCAGCTGCAGGGCCTGGCTGCCCAGCCACAGACTGCTCAGGCACAGGAACAGGATGGACAGGGGGCGGCCGCGCGGTCCGTAGACCACCGGCTCGATCAGCTGCAGCAGGGCACGGGTCAGGCCGGTCATGCGCTCGGATCGCTGGGGCGAACCGGCAGCTTAAGCTGCGGGGCGCTGCCCGACCTCATCCGGGCGGAGCAGGCCCCCAGCGGGGAGGGAAGGGGCTTCCCTCAGTAGGCGCGATAGAAGGTCGAGGGATGAAACAGCTGCTCCGACAGGCTGCGGCTGGTGTCGAAGCCCAGGGTGCGGATCGTGGTGTCGCTGTCCTTCAGGTGGTCGTGCATGCTGAACTCGGCGATGTACCAGCGACCATCCGCGTAGGGCTTGATCGCGTCCAGCGGCACCGTGAAGGTCTTGCGCAGGCGGCCATTCTCGTAAATCTCAAGCACCCGCGGCACGCAGGTCTGCGCGTCGATCACCGCATCGACCCGCTCGTAGCCGGCTTCCTCGTCGGCGGCCGGATCGAAGCGCAGCGACCAGGCCGGGCGGTTCTCGTGCTGCACCGCGACGGCCTGCCCCGCGCGCATGTCGGACAGGGCGCTGCGGAACTGCTTGAAGTCGTAGTAGCTGATGTCGGTGCCGAACAGCTGGCCGTCCGCCATGGTGCCGCTGACCCGGCGCACCCGGTTCACCGCGGGCAGGAAGACGAACATGCCGTCACGCAGATAGTCCTCGGACTCCAGGATCAGGTAGGCCGCGTTGCGCAGCGGACTGGGATTCTCGATCCGCAGCATGGCGCGCGAAGGGCCCGTCTGGCCATCTCGGGTCTGGCGGGTGAAGTACAGCTGGCCACTGATGGCCTCGGCGTCGCCACTGGCGGCACGGCTGGTGAGCACGAAATCCTCGACCCAGAAGCGCTCGGGCAGGTTGTCGCGCATGCAGGCGGCAATCTGCTCGCCGCTCTGGGCGGGGGGCTGGGCCGGGGCCAGAAAGCTCAGGGCCAGCAGGGAAATCAAGGCAATCGGTCTGGTGTCCATAATGGTGCACCGCAACAAAACAGGGGTCCATAATGCCACGGATGTTGCGATGCAGCAATTGATTTTTGCTATCGCGTCGATAGGCCCGGGCGGATTCGACGGCGCTGAGGGCGGGTCTCAGGCGAGCAGCTGAGCGCCGCGTTCCAGGCACCAGTAGCCGGCCAGGCCACCCAGACTGTAAATGGTGAGCTGTCGCCACAGGGCCGGCCAGGTGTGCGGCAGGCGCAGCAGCACGGCGCGCCCGGCCAGCAGGCCGGCCAGGACCAGCACCTGGCCCAGCTCGATGCCCAGATTGAAGCTGAGCAGCGCGCCCAGCTGCTGCTGCGCGGGCAGGCCGAGCTCGCGCAGGGCGCCGGCGAAGCCCAGGCCATGGATCAGGCCGAAGCCGGTGAACAAGGGCCAGCGACGGCGCGGGCCGGTGCGCCCGGCGGCCAGATCCAGGGCCAGCCAGAACAGGCTGAGGCCGATGGCGAATTCGACCAGGGCGGAGGGTACGCTGAGCCCGTCCAGGCTGGCGGCGCTGAGGGTCAGGCTGTGGCCCAGGGTGAAACCGGTGATGGTCGCCAGCAGGGAGCGCCA
>JBFJTN010000382.1:0-2452 GCA_041625325.1 Oceanococcus sp.
CGCGCGGGTCAGGCCCAGCACCCGCAGGCTGGCCAGCTCGCGGCCACGCTCGGACAGCGAAACCCGCGCGCTGTTGTAGACCACGCCGACCACGATCAGGGTGGCGAACAGGGTATTGAAGAAGGTGAAGGTGCCGAGACTTTCGTCCAGGGTGTCGTAGAAGGCGCGCTGCATCTGGTCCTGCAGCCCGATGCCGGCCACGGCGGGCAACTGTTTGAGATGGCGGAACAGGAGCATGACCTGCTTGTCGTCGATCAGCAGGTGGGCCCCGGAAATCTGTCCATCCTCCGCCAGCAAACGGTTGAGCGCCTCCAGCGACATGCTCGCCGAGGTGCCCAGATAGCTTTGGACGATGGCGCTGACCGGCACCTCACGCTGCACCCGTCGTCCCTGGGTGATCTGCAGCTGCACCATGTCGCCGACCTGCAGCTGCAGGAGTTCGGCCAGCTTGTCGCTCAGCACCAGGCCCTGCTCCGGCAGGGTGACGGGGCGCAGGCTGCTGTCCACCAGACGGCTGAGTTCGGCGCCGGCGGGGCGGCCGACGATGGCTTCGTGGCGCCGCCGGGTGCCGTTGCGCAGAATCGCCGGCACCGCGCGGTAGGCTTCGGCATGCAGCACTCCCGGACTGCGCCGGAGTTCCTGCAGGGCGCTGGCGTGCCGTGCCTCGACAAAACTCAGGCTGGCGTCCTGGCGGTCCGCCAGATTGAAGCTCACATCGATCATGTGATCCATCGCGTCCAGCGAGAAGCTGGCGCCGATCTGCAGGCCCATGGCCATGGCCATGCCGGTGACGGTGAGCGCGGCGCGCAGCGGCCAGCGGCGCAGGTGACGCAGGATCATGCGTGAAGGCTGGTCGATGGGCAGGCGGCGCTCCTGTCGGGATGCCCGGCGGCCGCGACTGTAATCCAGGGGCGCGGCCGGCAGCATGGCCACCGCGGCCTGCAGCCTGATCACGGCGCGGGTGGAGCGCAGGCTGCCGGCCGCCGCCGCCAGGAGGCTGATCGCGGCGGCGCTCAGATAGACCGAGGCGGGGGCCTGGAACAACAGGAAGGGGAACTTGAAGTAATCCATGTACAGCAGCGCCAGCCCCTGGCCGAGTCGTTGCCCGATCAGTCCGCCGAGCAGCAGGCCGGTGAGGGTGATCAGGCCGCTGAACTTCATGTAGTGCAGCGCGACCTGCCGATGGCTGTAGCCAAAGGCCTTGAGCAGGCCGATCTGCTCGCGCTCGGTTTCGATCAGGCGCGCCGTCACCACATGGAGCAGAAAAGCCGCCACCAGCAGGAAGATCGGCGGCAGCAGATAGGCCATCACGCCCAGTTGCTGGATCTCGTTGGCCAGGAAACGATCCGACATCTGCTGCTCGCGGCCATAGGCGCCGGTGCCGCCATAGCTTTCCAGCAGGTCATCCAGGGCTTCGATGAGGGCCGGGGCGCGGGCGCCGCGGGACTGCAGGACCAGCAGTTCGTTGAAGGCGCCATCCAGGTCCAGCGCGGCGGCCAGGGCCTCCCGGTTCATCCAGCCGACCCCGAAGCGCTTCGGGTCGGGCACGATCTCGCCCGGCGCCATCGCATAGATGAATTCGGGTGACAGGGCGATGCCGACGACCTGCAGGCGCCGGCGCTTGCCATGCACGATGGCATGCAGGCTGTCGCCCGGGTTCAGGGCGTGGGCCTGGGCGAAACTCTCCAGCAGCACGATGTCATCCGCCCGCGCGGGATCAGGCAGCCGCCCCCGACGCAGCAGGATGTCGTTGATGGCCGGTCTGTGGTCCCTGGGCAGGGACAGCAGTTGGGCGCTGACCGGCGCGTCCATGCCGGGAACGTCCATCAGCGCGGAGGCGCGCACCCGGGTTTCGGCCCGGCGCACTGAGGGCAGTTCCCGGGCCCGCTCCAGCAGCGACTCCGGGGCGCGCCGGACCGGGGCCTGCAGGTCGGCGAAGCGGTAGCGCTCGTAATAGGCATCGCGGGTGTGCTCCAGCGACAGCAGCATGCCCCTGGACATGACGAACATGCCGACCCCGGCCGCGATCACCAGCGCGATGGCCAGGGCCTGGCCCCGGATATGCCAGAGGTCGCGCAGCAGCTTGCGGTCCAGCGGATGCAGGCGGACGCGCCTCATCTCACCAGTGCAGCTGCGCCGGCGCCAGGCGCCGGGCGTTGCGCTGCTGGCTGGCTATGCGGCCATCGGCCATGTGGATCACCCGGTCGGCCATGCCCGCGATGCCGGCATTGTGGGTGATCAGCAGGGTGGTGGTGCCGAGATCCCGGTTGACCCGGGCGATGGCGTCCAGAACCAGGATGCCGGTCTGGCTGTCCAGCGCCCCGGTGGGCTCGTCGCAGAGCAGTACCGCGGGCTGCTTGGCGATGGCGCGGGCGATGGCCACGCGCTGCTGCTCGCCCCCGGACAGCTGCGCGGGGAAGTGATCCATGCGCCGCTGCAGGCCGACCAGGGC
>JBFJTN010000383.1:0-2437 GCA_041625325.1 Oceanococcus sp.
GCGGCGGTGGAGGCCCGCGGCATCTACCTGCTGCTGGCCAGTCGCCGCAGCCAGTGCTTCTCCCATTCCGCCTTTCGCGATTTCGGCCTCGGCGAGCTGGATTTCTACATCCCCAAGTCCAGCAATCACTTCAAGGCCGGTTTCCGGGACATCGCCGCCCGCATCATCCACATGGCGCCGCCTGGTGCCATCGTGCCGGATTTTGCCCGCATTCCTTACCGCCAGATGCCCACGGCCGACAAATTCCCCTGGTGCGACAGCGCGCAGACGGTGACCGCATGAGCGAGGCAGACACCGCCTTCGATGTCGCCATCATCGGCGGCGGCATCGTCGGGGCGTCCATCGCCTATCAGCTGGCCGGGCGTGCCCGGGTGCTGCTGCTGGAGGCCGAGGCGGCGCCGGGCTATCACAGCACCGGCCGCTCCGCCGCCCTGTATGCCCCGTCCTATGGCCCGCCGGCGATCCGCGCGCTGACCCGGGCCAGCCAGGACTTCTTCGACAATCCGCCGGCCGGCTTCGCCGCCGCCCCGCTGCTCAAGCCGCGCGGTGCCCTGTTCATCGCCGCGCAGGAGCAACTGGAGCAGGCGCAGCGCTTTTATGCCGACCAGCGGGCGGAGTGCGAGGAGATCGCCTGGCTGGACGGCGACGCCGTGCGCGCCCGGGTGCCGGTGCTGAATCCCGAGGCCGCGGTGGCCGGGGTCTACGACCCGCGTGCCGACGACATCGAGGTGGACCTGCTGCTGCAGGGTTTCCTGCGCGGCGCCCGCGCCGCAGGACTGCAACTGGTGAAGAACGCCCCGGTCGTCGGCCTGTCACGCGAGGCCGATCAATGGCGGATCAGCTGCGAGAATGGCGCCGAATACCGGGCCAGCCGCGTGGTCAATGCGGCGGGCGCCTGGGCGGACGCGCTGGCGCAGCAGGCCGGCCTGCCAGGCATCGGCATCGAACCGCGCCGGCGCTCCGCCTTCCTGTTCGCCGCCCCCGAGGGGCTGGACACCGCCGGCTGGCCCCTGGTGCTGCCGGTGGATGAGAGCTGGTATATCAAGCCGGATGCCGGCGCCCTGCTGGGCTCGCCGGCCAATGCCGATCCGGTGCCCCCGCACGATGTGGTGGCGGAGGACCTGGACATCGCCACCGCCATCCATCACATCGAGGCGGCGACCAGCCTGCGCATCCACCGCCCCAGCCACAGCTGGGCCGGTCTGCGCAGCTTCGTCGCGGACGGCGAACCGGTGGTCGGCTTCGATCCGGCGGCGCCCGGATTTTTCTGGGCCGCCGCGCTGGGCGGCTATGGTATCCAGAGTGCACCCGCCACCGGTCGGCTCGCCGCCGCCCTGATTCTGGGCGAAGCCATGCCGGCCGACATCGCCGGCCAGGGCCTCGCCCTCGCCAGCATCGCCCCGGGCCGCGCCGGTATCGGCCCGCGCCCCTGACAGGAGTTCCCGCATGTTCGACATCATCGGCCAGCCACCGCGCCTGGCCAACGGCAGCCTCATTCCCATCGCCCCGGCCACCCGGGCCCAGGGCCTGGTTTTCGTCTCCGGGCAGCTGGGCCTGGATGCCAGCGGCGCCCTGATCTCCAGCGAATTCGAGCCGCAGCTGCGCTGCGTGATCGAGCGCCTGGCCGGGATTCTCGCGCAGGCCGGCAGCAGCCTGGACGGGGTGGTCAAGGCGGGGATCTGGCTGACCCGGCACGAGGACTTTCCCGCCTTCAACCGGATCTGGGCCGAGACCTTCGGTGAACGCCCGCCGGCCCGCTCCACCGTGGTCAGCGAACTGCTGGTGCCCGGCGCCCTGGTCGAGGTCGACGTGATCGCGGTGGCGCCGGCTCAGTCGTAACGATAGATCAGGTCCAGACCCAGCCGGCGCGGTTCGCCCCAGACCACCGCGCGGTCGGCCTGCGGCAGGTTGTCGATGGCGCTGAGCGGATATTCCTCGTCGAGCAGGTTCTTGCCCCACAGGGCCAGGTCCAGGCTGCCGCCACCGAGCCGGAGTTCGCCGAGAATCAGCCGGGCATTGACGGTCCAGTAGCCGGCCAGGGTGGTCAGCCCGCGGCGTGGTTCGGAGATGACCAGACCGGTGCGCTCACCCATGTAGTTGGCACTGGCATAGGCGCGCAGCAGGCCCCAGTCGCCGCGCAGCAGGCTCCAGTCCAGCGAGAACACGCCGGAATGCGGTGGCGCCGCGACAAAGGGATACAGGTGGGCGACATCATCCCCATTGATGTCGATGACCTCCAGGACTTTCGCGTCGAGGTAGGCGTACTGCAGACCCAGGACAAGGCCGCGAGCGGGGATGAATGCGCCTTCCAGCTCCAGCCCGTTCATGCGCGCCTTTCCGGCATTGCGGGCCTTGGTGTCCGCGATGGTCCCGGCGATCAGGAAATTGGTCTGCATGTCGGTGAAGCGGCTGAAGAAAGCCGCCGCGTTGATCCGCA
>JBFJTN010000384.1:0-2432 GCA_041625325.1 Oceanococcus sp.
GCAGCTGCCGGTGGGCTGGCTGCAGACCCGCGACCCGGACAGCGGCGCCTGGACCGGCAAGATCAGCACCAATTGCCAGGGCTGCCATAGCACCACCGCCGGATCGGAACTGATCGTCGGCGGCGGCAGCAGCCTGCTGGATGCGGGTGTCGCCGGCCGCGACATGGCGCTGGCCGGCTCGCCGGCCGGGGCAGCCATCGAAAGACTGGCCGGGCGGGTCCGCGGCACCAGCAATGCGCAATTCTCCAACCTCACCGCCCTGGCCGGCGCCCAGGATCCCTCGATCGTCGAGGTGCTGATGAGCGGCTCCACCGCCACCGGCGACACCCCGGCCTGGTGGAACGTCGGCTCACGCCCGCTGAAGTTTGTCGACGGCATGTTTCCCGGCGACGCGGTGCGGGTGGATTTCGCCCTGTTCATCCCGCTGCTGGGCGACAAGTTCGATCTGCCGGATTACGACCCGCAGGTGGCTTACGACTGGGTCCGTCGCTGGGTGCAGGACGGCGATCACTACATCATGTCCACCAAGGCGCCCGCCTATCCACTGCCCATCGACCAAGCTCTCGCCCGCCAGGGCGCGGTGCTGTTCCATGCCAAGGACCTCTGGGCCGCGGGCCTGAACAACCCGGTGCCGCGACCGCCCGGCGGCAATGGCTCCTGCGCCAGCTGCCATGGCGTGTATTCCCCGTACTACGCCGAGGACCCGGCCTTCCTGGAGGACCCGCGCCTGGCCGGGCTGGCCGGCTACATCACCCCGATCGAGATCATCGATACCGACGCCGCGCGGCTGGCGCCGTACTCGGAAGCCACCAACCGCGCCCTGTCCAACAGCTTCGTCGGTTACCCGGAAACCGCCGACAGCGCCCAGGACTGCCGGGTCCAGAACCTGCCGGAACTGCGTGGCGACCGGCCCGTTCAGGGCTACGGCGCGCCGCCCCTGCACGGGGTCTGGGCCACCGCGCCCTACTTTCACAATGGCGCCGTGCCCAATGTCTGGCAGGTGCTGGAGCCGTCGTCACGGCCGGAGATCTGGCGCCGCCTGTCGAAGCCGGCCCGAGCCGACCAGGACGGACTGGTGGTGATGGGCTTCGACACCGATCTGGGCCGCGCCTACGACCCCGAGCGCATGGGCTGGCGCCACGAGGAGCTCGCCTGCGGCGCCGGCACCCTGCCCTATCTGTCCTGCACCCCGGCCGATCCGCTGGCCGACGACTATGGCCAGCTGCTGCTGGGCCAGAGCTACGCCAATCTGGTCTTCGCCTGGAACGCCACTATTCCGCCGGGCCTGAGCAATGCACAGATCGAGGAGCGCAAGATCTACAACACGCGCATGTACAGCCAGGGCAATGGCGGCCATGCCTTCAGCGCGGTGCTCAATGATGGCGAGCGTCGCGCCATCATCGAATTTCTCAAGACCCTGTGAAGCCCGCCATGGCGCATCGGCCGCATCGGATTCTGGGCCTGTGCTTTGGCCTGCTGCTTCTGCCAGGACCGGCACTGGCCGAGGACGAGCTGACCGCGCTGTTCGATGAGCCTGCCGAGACGCCCTCACCGGCACGGCCGGAAGAATCCACGCCCGCCAGCGACAGCATCGTGCTGCAGGCCTCCCCCACGCCAGGCCCGCGGCCGGCGCGCCAGAGTCGCCTGGTCGAGGAGATCGTGGTCACCGCGCAGAAGCGCGAGGAGGATGTGCAGGACGTGCCGATCTCGGTGCAGGCCTTCTCCGGCGAGCTGATGGATGCCATGGGCATCACCGATCAGACCGACCTGCAGCGGGTGACCCCCGGCCTCAATGTCAGCACCCAGGTCAGCTACGTGATGACCTTTCTGCGCGGCATCGGCACCGATGCGACCATCGCGGCCGACCCCTCCGTCGCCACCTACATCGACGGCATCTACTACCCCTTTGCCTCGAATCTGGCCCAGAACTTCGGCGCGGTGGAGCGCATCGAGGTGCTCAAGGGCCCGCAGGGCACCCTGTTCGGCCGCAACAGCACCGGCGGCGCCATCGCCATCCATACCCGCGAACCGGACAGCGAGGAACTGCACGGCGAACTGCTGCTGAATCTGGCCAGCTTCAACAGCCAGCTGGCGCGCCTGCACGCCAATCTGCCGCTGGGCGAGCGCAGCGCCTTCAGCCTGACCGGACTGCACAGCCGCACCGACGGCTACTACAGTGGATGGCACGGCAATCCGGCCCGGCCCATCCCGGGCGACGAGGCCACCGGCTTTCGCCTCAAGTTCCGCACCCGGCCCAGCCAGGACCTGGATATCCGCCTAGCCGCCCTGCGCATGGAAATGCACATGGGCGCGGGCAGCGTGGGCTTCACCGCCAATCCCTCGCAGCTGGGCAGCCTGCAGGGCGTCCAGCCGCAGACCGGCTACGAGGGCGCGGTGGATGCGCTGCTGCGCAACGACACCGACGCCAATAC
>JBFJTN010000385.1:0-2421 GCA_041625325.1 Oceanococcus sp.
GGGCAGATCCGCGCCACCCTGGAGGCCGAGGGCCTGAGCGAGCGCAGCCTGATCTTCTTCATCGGCGACAACGGCGCCCCGGTGATGCCGCCGCAATGGAATGGTTCGCTGAACGAGCCGCTGGTGGGCGAGAAGGGCATGCTCACGGATGGCGGCCTGCGCGTGCCCTACATCATCACCTGGCCCGGCACCCTGCCGGCCGGCCAGATCTATGAGCATCCGCTCAGTTCACTGGATGTGGCCCGCACCGCGCTCAGCCTGGCCGGGATCGACGAGGCCGGCGCCCTGGACGGGGTCGATCTGATCCCGCTGCTGCGCGCCGAGAATCCGCCGATCGCCCATCAGGCCCTGTACTGGCGCTGGATCTCGCAGGCGGCCATCCGCACCCCGCGCTGGAAGCTGATCCTGCTCGGCGGGGAACGCAAGCTGCTGTTCGACTATGCCTCGGCCGAGGACGAAACGGTGGATGTCAGCGCCGAACATCCGGACACCGTGCTCGCGCTGGAACGCCAGCTGCGCGCCTGGAGCGACAGCCTGCCGAGACCCGGGCTGCCGCAGGGCGAGATGACCACCCACGAAAAGGCGCTGTACCGCCACAGCGGGCTGGGCGACTGACCGCCGGGCCCGCACAGGCCCTGATGTATAATTCCGCGCCACGACGGCCCGCCCGCCCGGATTGCCCGTGAGCGGCGAAGGCCGGTCTCTCCGCATTTTCTGCCCGCCATCGGGCCATGCCTCTAGCCCTATGCTGCGTAAATCGCATTCCCCAGAATCAGCGGCAGCCGCCGGCGATCAGGTCACCGGCATGGTCGGCCATGCCTCCTGCAGCATGCTGCGGGGCTGGGCCGGCTCACCCGCGGATGGCCGCCCGGTGGAGGTGCAGCTGCTGATCAACGGCGAGCTGGCGGCCAGCAAGACGGCCAGCGAATGGCGCCCCTTCGCCGCGCGTCGGCCAGGCCTGCGCCAGGGCATGTGCGGCTTCTTCTTCGGCGAGAACGAGATCCGGCCCGCCCTGCGGCCTGGTCGCAACAGCGTGCAGGTCTTCGCCGTCGGCCGCGACCGGATTCCCCGGGAACTGCAGGGCAGCCCGCTGGAGCTGGAATTTCCGGGCGGCAAGGACGGCCTGGACGCCGAACAGACCGAGCGCGGCCGGGTCAGCCATGTGGTGAATCCGCCGCGTCACGAGACGGCGGAAAAGACCGTGATCATCCTGGGCGCCTCGCGCGGCGGCACCTCCATGTGCGCCGGCCTGGTGCGCCTGCTCGGCGTGCACATGGGTGATGCGGCCGCGGACGACAGCTCGGAAAGCCGCGAATTCCAGACCGGCAACAAGCGCCTGCTGCTGGAGCGCATCCACAGCAACAACGCGGCGCACCCGCTGTGGGGCTGGAAGTATCCGGAGGCCTACACCTACATCCACAAGCTGCGCTCCGCCCTGCGCAATCCGCATTTCGTGGTGGTCACCCGCGACATGCTCAGCGTCGCCTCGGCCTACCGGCGCAAGGAAGGCATCGCCATCGACCGCGCCCTGAGCGAAGTCAGCGCCCGCTACGCGCAGTTGCTGCGCTTCGTGCGCAAGGAACGCGCGCCACTGTTGCTGCTCAGTTACGAGAAGGCCCTGGCCAACCGGGAGGGCACGGTGACCGAACTGGCCGATTTTCTCGGCATCCGGGTCAGCCCGGCTCAGGCCAATGAATGCAGCCAGTTCATCATCGATTCCGGCTACAACCATTACAGCCGCTTCGTGGCCGGAGTGAAGCAGGCCCGGGCGGAGAAGGAGCAGAATGTTCTGAAGGGCTGCCTGGGCGAGATCGCACCCACCCGGGTACTGGGCTGGGCCCGCTTCGAGAACCGCACGCGGCCGCCCTGCGTGGACCTGATGGTCGACGGCGAATACGTCGACTCCACCATCGCCCGCGAATTTCGCCAGAACCTGGTCGCCGCCGGAGTCGATGCCACCGGCCAGTGCGGCTTCAGCTTCCGGCTGGACGACAGGCCGCTGCCAGCTCGCGCGGTGATCGGGGTGGTCGAGCGGGAGACCGGCAGCCACCTGTCCGGCAGCCCGCGGGTATTGAAACCGGCCAGCGACGAGCAGCCGCCCAACCGGGACAAGCCCTTCATCTTCATCCACGTGCCCAAGACCTGCGGCACCTCCTTCCGTCTGGCGATGAGCCGGCGCTACGGCGCGCGGGTGGTCTGCGACTACGGCGAGAAGGCCGACGAGACCAGCCCGGCGATCAGGGCCACCCTCTACGGACAGGCGCGGCACGCGACCACCCAGGTCCTGCGCGAGCTGGACACCATCTGCTACTGCGGCCACTTCGATTACGCGAAGACCCGTGAGCTGCTGAAGGATTTCCCGGATCGCTGGGCCACCTTCGTGCGTGACCCGGTGCAGCGCTACATCTCGGGCTACAACCA
>JBFJTN010000386.1:0-2396 GCA_041625325.1 Oceanococcus sp.
AAGAAAGCTTCCACCTGTGCGACGGCCGTCGCCGCCGCGTCACGCGCCCGATCGGGCTGCCCCAGACCGAGCAGCGCACCGGCCAGTCCCTCGTGGGCCATGGCCAGGGCGAACTGTTTCATGCCCTGACAGTCCGCCCGCCGGCAGTGCGCGATGATGCCCTGGAAAGTCTCGCGCGCCTGTGCGTGGCGTCCACGCTCCAGATCGAGGAAGCCGACCCCGGCACGCATGTAGGTGTATTCCCCGGCGTCATCATCGACCCAGCGGGCAAACTCGGCGGCGGCGCGTTCGGCCACCGCCTGCGCCTGCTCGAAGCGACCGAGCTGGAACAGCAGAAAACCCGTCTTGTTGAGCAGGGTCGCCCGCTGGTAACTGCCGCCCGGATGAATCTCCGCATGGATCGCCGCCGCCTGCTCGATCGCCTGCAAGGCTTCCTCATAGCGTCCGCCAAGCGTGTGGTAATCGCTCAGGCCCATGGCCAGCAACTGCACGATCTCGCGCGGATGCGGGGTGTGCAGCACGAACAGACCGACCTCGTCCGGCCGCAATGGCCGGGCGCCTTCCGCGCGCTCGAGAATCGCCTGCAGATCGCTGCCCAGGGCCTGGTAACGACCAGGTTCGCGCCAGTGCTGGATGGTGGCGACGAAATCCATGTAGAGCACGAAGGGATGATCCGGCGGCAGGGCCCTGCGGAAACCCGCCTGCAGCGCCAGCAGTTCGGCGTCTGAGGCGGGGTCACTCTGACTGACCAGCCAGAGGTGCTCATACCGCGTCAGCCAGAGCTGCGCCCTTGCGACCAAGGTGGCGAGATCATCAGCGCCGCGTGCCGCGCTGAACAGGGTGATGGCCCGCTGGTAATGCGCTTCGCTGCGCTGCCGCTCTCCCAGCCAGGCGAAGGATCGGGCCACCTCCTGATGCAGCCGGGCCGCCGCCTGCGGCTGATCCGACAGCCGGGCATCAATCTGCCCGGCCGCGCGGCCAATCAGTTCCGCCAGGCGGATGTCCCGGGTGGCGCCCCGGTTCGGGTCAGCCAGCGCGAGCAGGTCCTGACTGACGAAGCGGCTGACCGCTTCGGCCTCGGTCCGGGCCTGATCCGCCCGCAGGTAGAGCCAGGTGCTGAGCGCCGCACCGCCCGCAAAAAGCAGCAGCAATGCCAGCACCCAGCCGCGGCGGGCGCACATCTTGGCCAGATGTGCCCGTGTTCTGACGGCATCCTCAAGCAGCGCTCTCTCGGCCCGCCGCTGGGGCAGACGGCGCAGGCGCTGCGCGAGCTCGGCGGCGCTCTTGAGGCGCCGACCGGGCTCGCCCTGCACCGCGGCCGCGATGTCCTCGCGCAGCAGCGCATCATCCACGGCGGCCTCCCAGCCGGTCGCCAGCGGCCGGTGCAGATCGCCCACCACAAACTGGTAGAGCATGACCCCCAGACTGTAGATGTCACCCTGGGCCGTCACCGGCTGCCCCATCTGCACTTCCGGTGCCAGATACAGCGGGGTACCCGATGAGGGGTCGTGATCCGCGCCCCGGGTGAAACCCATGCGGGTGATCCCGAGCTGCTCAAGCCGCCCCGGGTCCAGCACGCCGCCACTGCCGAAGTCGGTGAGCTTGATCCGGGGC
The DNA here is from genome assembly GCA_041625325.1 of Oceanococcus sp. Taxonomy (GTDB): domain Bacteria; phylum Pseudomonadota; class Gammaproteobacteria; order Nevskiales; family Oceanococcaceae; genus Oceanococcus. The sequence continues at coordinate 1,615 of JBFJTN010000386.1, forward strand.
GGCTGCATGGCCTCGTCCGCGACAAGGATATTGGCCGGTTTCAGATCCTTGTGCAGGACACCGACCGAATGTGCTGCCGCCACGACATCGGCGATGCCAGCCAGCAGCTCCAGTCGATCCGGCAAGGACATTTCCGCGAGGCCGCCTCGCGCATCGGACCAGGCCAGCAGATCGCCTGCGGCCACGTGTTCATATTCGAGATAGCATGGGGGCTCGTTCAGATTCCAGTCCAGCAGGCGGACCACATCGTCGCGCTCGCCCAGGCCTTCTTTCAGCACCCGGTGCAGGGTGATTTCTCGCTTCAGCGAGGAGAGTGACCGGGCATCCAGAGCGAATTTGAACACCCGGGCCTGACCGCTCTTGACGTGCCGGGCCAGCCAGGCCTCGGCGTGACCGCCGTAGCCCAGACGCTCCAGCAGCCGCCAGTGCGGACGCAGCGGTGGCGTGTCACCGGCCTGCACGCTGGTCGGCGGAGCACCGGGCGCGGCCGCTTCCACCCGCAGCTGGGCATCCAATCGATAACCCAGACCATGCACCGTGCGGATGATCTCGCGTTGGGCATCGCCCAGCGCCTTGCGCAGCAGACTGATACAGCGATTCAGCACCGTCTCGCTGAGCACCCGGCCTGGCCAGACCGATTCCAGGAGTTCGTCCTTGGTCACGACCTCGCCGGCGTGCTGCAGCAAGTGCAGCAGCACCTGCAGGGCCTTGCGCTCGAGCGGGACCGGCCGACCGTCGACGCTCAGCTCGAGACTGGCCTCGTCGACCACGGCGGGGCCGAA
>JBFJTN010000387.1:0-2358 GCA_041625325.1 Oceanococcus sp.
CCACCAAGCGGCCGGGCCTGTAGCGCACCGCGAAGCGGCGCGGGGGACAGCGCCCCACAGGACTGTCGTGGCCCGTGGGCACCCACTATGGGCAAACAATCGACACTTATCAGCGCGGTGAGATGCTATTGGCAGGCGATCAACGACCAGGCCAGCCCATGGCCGGGGAACGACCTGACAGTCCGCTAAGGGACATCAGCCGAAAACCAGCTTGTCCCCCAGGTCCTTGCAGATGGCATGGCAGGGGCAGCTGAGCAGATGGTCATTGACCATGCCGGTGGCCTGCATGTGGGCGTAGACGATGGTGCTGCCCATGAAGCTGAAGCCCCGCCGCTTCAGATCCTTGGCGATCCGGTCGGATTCCGGGCTGGTGGCCGGCACCTCCTTCATGCTCTGCCGCGAGTTCACGATCGGCCGGCCATCCACGAAGTCCCAGATGTATTGCGCGAAGCTGCCAAACTCTGCCTGAATCGTCAGGTAGGCGCTGGCGTTGTTCACCGCCGACCGCACCTTGGCCCGGTTGCGGATGATCCCGCTGTCCAGCAGGGCTTCGGCCTGCTCGGCCTCACTCATCCGCGCGACACGATCCGGGTCGAAATCATGAAACACGCGCCGATAGCCTTCGCGGCGGTTCAGGATGGTGCGCCAGGACAGTCCGGCCTGAGCGCCTTCCAGGATCACGAACTCGAACAGGCGCCGGTCATCGGTCTGAGGTACGCCCCACTCTTCATCATGATAGGCATGCTCCAGCGTCGAGCCACGGGCCCAGGCGCAAATGCTGTCCAGAGGGTGGATGCTCATGGCGTCTCCGCATCTCCGAACAGTTCCGTGACCAGCGCCGGGGCGGCGTAGACCTTGTCCAGGGCCTGGCGCATGATGGCCGGGTGTACCGCGACAGCTCGATTGTAGCGGCCGTCGTAGGCATAGGCGCCGCCCAGTGAGTGCAGATTGCCGTCAAAGACGAGGCCGACCAGATCGCCGTCGACATTGAGGATCGGGCTGCCCGAATAGCCCCCGACAATGTCATTGCTGGTGGTGAAATTCACCGGTGTCGTCAGCGCGATATCCGCCTCCGCCTGCAGCCAGCTGGTCGGCAGGCGGTAGGGATCGTGCGGGCTCGCGCGGGCAATGGCGCCGCCCCAGCTGGTAAAGGGGGTGATCGTGCTGTCAGCTTCGCTCCATCCCTCCACCCGTCCGTGGCTCAATCGCAGGGTGAAGCGGGCATCCGGATAATGCTCGCCAACGGCGAGATGGTGGCGGGCCTGCTCGATCAGGGCCAGATTGTGCTGCACCACATCCTGGATCTCGCGCTCATAGCGCTCGCGCACCGCCAGCGCCAGGGGCTCCAGCGCCTGGACCAGCTCGAGCAGGGGATCCTTACTGGCCGCAATGGCCTCCCGTCCGCCTTCCCAGAGCTTGCGACGCAGGCCGGGGTCAGCCAGTCCGGTGGAGTCGATCAGTTGTCGGGCCCGTTCGACCGGATCGGCGCCGCCCAGGCTGAGTCGCACCGCCGGGTGATCCGCGCCCAGCAGCTCGCGCAGCATGCCCAGGCTCCAGCCCAGGGTCAGCGCTTCCAGTTCCCGGGCCACGGGTGCGGCGGAGAACAGGCGCTGGGTCAGCTGCGGCAGCGCCGCTTCGCGGTATTCCGGCAGGCGTTGCGCATCCGGTCGGGGCAACTGATCGGCGGCCCGCAGCAGGTGCCTGGCCATGGACAGCAGGTCCGACTGATAGCCGCGCAGCAGTTCGAGCAAGGAATATTCGGTATAGATGTCGCGCCAGGTCTGCTGGGCCGCCGCGATGGCGTCCCAGGCGCCGGCCGTGGTCTGGCGCAGCGCCTTGTCGCGCCCCAGGCGGGCGCGCAGCTCTTCCTCGCGGCGCAGCCGGGGTTCCAGCAGGCCCGGCTCGCTGAGCGCCGCGTGGCGCCCGCGAAAGGCCTTCAGGGTGTTCTCTATGCCCAGGAGTTCCCGCCGGCTCATGCGCTCTTCGGCTTCGCCCTGGGCGGCGAACTGGCGCAGCAGGCCGCGCAGTTCCGAGAGATAGGCCATGCGTTGCGGCAGGATCACATCGCGCAGGGTGGTCAGCTGGGCCACCGTCAGCTCGCGCTGGGTCGAGCCCGGATAGCCGGTGATGAAGACCGCTTCCCCGACTGTGGGGCCCTGCGCTTTCGGGCTGAAATGGGCGACCGGCCGGAACGGCTGGCCGTCGGCATAGACCCGCAGCAGGGCCATGTCCAGCGCGTAGCGGGGAAAGCTGAAGCTGTCCGTGGTGCCGCCGAAGCGGGCGATGTCCGTCTCCGGCGCGAAGACCAGCCGCACATCGGTGTGGCGTCGGTAGCTGTGGAGCTCGTGGCGGGCGCCG
>JBFJTN010000388.1:0-2355 GCA_041625325.1 Oceanococcus sp.
GCGTCTCGGTGTCGACCGGCCCGCGCTCCGCGGCGCCGCGCGCGGGCTCGCGCACGGTGAAGTAGAGCAGCAGGGCCAGCGGGATGCCGGGCGCGCCCGCGGCCAGGAAGGCGGTGCGCCAGTCGAAGGTGTCGCGCACCCAGCCGCCGCCCAGAAAGCCGAACATCACCCCGAAGTAGATGCCCATGGCGTAGATCGACATCGCGGTGGCGCGCCGCTCGGGCGGGAAGTAGTCCGAGATCAGCGAATGGGAGGGCGGGGTTCCGGCGGCCTCGCCGATGCCCACCCCGATCCGGGCCAGGGCCAGCTGGGTGAAATCCCGGGCCATGCCACAGGCGACGGTCATCGCGCTCCAGGCGGCCAGCCCGATGGCGATGATGTTGCGGCGACTGGCCCGGTCCGCCAGCCAGGCGATGGGGATGCCCGCCACGGTATACAGCAGGGCGAAGGCGAAGCCGACCAGCAGGCCCATGGCGGTGTCCGAGGCGCCGAACTCGGCCTTGATCGGGCCGATGAACACGGACATGACCTGACGGTCGACGAAATTCAGGATATAGACGACCAGCAGCACGCCCAGCACGTAACGGGCGTAGGCGGGGGAGATCTCGTCCGGCGATGCCGCCGCAGGCGCACTGTCCGGTCGGGCCGCTCCCGCTGGATCAGGCTTCAAGCGCGGTGCCCCAGTCGTAACGCACGCCAGTCAGCCATTCCGAGGCCTCCCACAGCCGGGCGGCCATCTCCGGGTCCAGCGCCTTGGGGGCCGGCCGGACCGGCCCCGGCGGCCCATAGACCTGACCCCAGCCGCAGGGGCCGTAATAGCCGCCTCCGGTTACCTGAGGGTGGGTCGCGGCATGCACCAGCGGCACCGCGCCCTGGGCGGCACTGCGGCCGAACAGGCGGATGAACAGGTGGTAGGCGAGCAGTTCCGCGCGCAGGCGCAGCCCGCGTCGCTGCTCCCCTTGCCAGCCGTCCGCCAGGGCGGTTCTGGCCACGCCGGGGTGGGCCGCGACACTGAGCAGCGGATTTCCATGGGCCTGGGCCTGGCGCTGGAGTTCCTGGGCAAACAGCAGGCAGGCCAGCTTGGTGGCGGCATAAGTCCGGGTGCCGTTGTAGCGCCGCTGGAAAGCCAGGTCGTCAAAGTCCAGATGACCGCCGGGATGCGAGATGCTGGAAATGCTGACCACCCGGGCCGCGGGCGCGTGCAGCAGCTGGGGCAGAAGCAGCCCGGTCAGCGCGTAGTGGCCCAGGTGGGCGATGCCGAATTCCAGTTCGAAGCCATCCCGGGTCTCGGCGCGCTGCATCGGTGGCAGGATGCCCGCATTGTTGATGAGCAGCTCGAGGCTCTGGCCGCCAGAACATTCCCGGTCGGCAAATTCCCGGATGGCCGACAGATCGGCCAGATCCAGCAAACGGAACTCGGCGCGGCCGCCATCGCGGCGGATCTGCTGCGCCGCGGCCTCGCCGGCGACCGCATCGCGGTCCGCCAGGATCACCCGCCAGCCCTGCCGCGCCAGCTGACGCGCCGTCTCCAGCCCCAGCCCGCGCGCGGCGCCGGTGATGATGGCGCGGCCGGGCGCTGCGGCCTTCTGCTCAGCCGTCATGGGCCGGTTCCTTCATGCTTTTGTCCCCCGCCGCCTGCGGCGTTCGGTGCAAGGCGTGCTCAATCCAATATAGTCAGGGCATGACGCCCGGTGCAATGCTCCGGACGGGGGAGGCGGTCGCGGTCCTGCCGATGCCATGGCGTTGGCGCGTTCCCGCGACCGGAGGCTCGACAGCGGTGGGGAACAGGACGCTCATGCACATGCGGAAGAGGGGGCTCGCCAGTGGGCTGGGCTTGTGGCTGGGGCTGGCCGGCGCAGCCGGGGCGGAGGATCAGGCGCAGCGGCTGGATAGCATCGTGGTCACCGGCAGCCGTACCGAGGCCGCCCTGCGCGAGACGCCGCGCGCCCTGAGCGTCGTCGAGGCCGAGCGCATACAGCTGGGCACCCAGCAGCTGGCCCTGGATGAGGCTCTGGCGGGCGTGCCCGGTCTGTACATGCAGAATCGCTACAACTTCGCCCAGGATCTGCGCATCGCCCTGCGCGGCTTTGGCGCCCGCTCCAGCTTCGGGATTCGGGGCATCCGGATTCTGGTCGATGGCATCCCGGAAACCCTGCCGGACGGACAGGCCGGGGTGGACAGCATCGATCTGGGTTCGGCGCAGCGGATCGAAGTCCTGCGCGGTCCTGCTTCCGCGCTTTACGGCAATGCCGCCGGCGGGGTGATCTCGATCAGCAGCGAACTGGGCAGCGAGCGCCCCCGGGTCGAGGCACGCCTGGCTGCCGGCGAACTCGGTTATGCCCAGTGGCAGCTGAA
>JBFJTN010000389.1:0-2343 GCA_041625325.1 Oceanococcus sp.
CAGGAAATGGCTGGCGGCGCGACAGACCAGCTCTCGCATACGGGCAGGTGCGATGCCGCCCCGAACCAGCGTGCGGACGCTGGTGGGCAGGCGGAAGCGGGAGCCGCCGGAGCTTTCGTCCAGGAAGACCAGGGAGCGTTCCACCAGGGCCCAGACCAGGATGGAGGCATCCTCTATCTCCGGCTGAGCGATGGCCCGGGCGCTGTCCAGGCTGAAGTCCCCGTCCAGCACCGTGAGGCACTGCAGCAGGCGGCGTTCTGCATCGCTGAGCAGATCGATGCTCCACCGCAGCACACCATTGAGCGATCGATGCCTCTCGGGCAGGCCGGGATCGCGGACCCGCAGCACATCCAGCTGCTGATCCAGCTGCTCCAGGATGTCAGCGAGAGGAATGGTGGCGGCGCGGGCCGCGGCCAGTTCCAGGGCCAGCGGCAGACCGTCCAGCTTGCGGCAGAGCGCCTCGGCGGCCGGCAGATCGGTCGGTGCAATCCGGGCCCGGTCCAGGAACAGGGTCATGGCGGGTGAGGCGGCGCCCCCGTCGGTGTCCAGCGGCGGCAGGCGCATGAGGCTTTCCCCCCGCAGGCCGATGGGCGCCTGGGAGGTGCTCAGGATGGCGATGTCACGACAGGCCTGCAGCAGCCCGGAGCAGATCGCGGCCACCGGCTCGAGCAGATGCTCGCAATTGTCCAGGATCAGGATCAGCCGGCGCTGGGCGAGGTGCTCCTGCAGGGCCTGCTCCAGCGGGCGATCGTCGCTGCTAGGAACGGCCACCGCATCGGCGATCGCTTCGTGCAGCTGCTGGGCCGTGCGCAGGGCTTCCAGCGGGACCATCCAGACCCCGTCCGCCCAGCTGGACGCATTCGACAGGCCGAACTCCACCGCGAGCCGGGTCTTGCCGACCCCGCCGGGGCCGACCAGGGAACACAGCTGGCCGCTGCGCACTTGCTGCGCCAGGAGGGCCAGAGCGTCTGCCCGGCCGAACAAGGGCGTGGCCGGCGGGACCAGATTGTGCGTCTCCGCCGGGCGCACCCGGGGTGGCCTTTCGTCGTCCTGCCAGCCGTGGGCCCGGACCCGGAAGAGGGTCACCGGCCGTTCGAAATCACGCGCCCGGAAGCGGCCGAGATCCTGCAGGCCGGCGCGCTGCTCCGGAGTCAAGCGCTCAAAGGTGATTTCGGACAGCAGGATCTGGCCCCCATGCGCCGCGTTGACCACTCGTGCAGCCTGGTGCAGGGCCATGGCCACGTAGCCGTTGCCGCGGGGGCGGGCGAATCCGCTGTGTATGCCCATGCGCACCCGCACCGTGCCCTGGGCCGGCCATGGGGTTGCGGCCAGGCGTTGCTGGGCCAGGACCGCGGCCTCCAGTGCGCTTGCGGCCGTATGGAACACCACCAGGAAGGAATCGCCCGGGGCATCGATCTCATGGCCGCCAGCGTCCTGCCATGCGGCCCGCAGCACGGCCCGGTGGGTATCCAGCAGGCTGGCGTAAGCCTCGCCCAGCGCGCCGAGCAGCCGGGTGGAGCCTTCGATGTCCGTGAACAGAAAGCTGACGATCCCGCTGGGTAATTCGGTGGCTGCCATGCCGGAGGAGCGCGCGCCTGAAAAAGGGTCTGGCGGCATTCTAAAGGAGCCGTGCCGCCTGTGCGGTCATGAAGCGGTGGGGAAAAGGAGTAGACTCGAGGCGGGGATCATCGCGGACGTCGGGCCATGAGTCACGGCGCCGTTTTCAGGACAGGGGGAGTGGAACATGAGGATTCGACTTGGCTTGCGCGGCGCGGCTGCCGCGATCATCGGCCTGCTGTTGCAGGCCGGGCCGTTGCAGGCGCAGGGGCCCGGGGACGCGGCGCCCAATCCACGCGGGCCGGTGGATCACATGCGCTACGTGCCACAGGAGTGGGTCGAGGCGCCGGGCGATCAGGCCAAGTGGGAGCCGCTGCTGGCCATCTTTGCCCGGCCGGGCGACGCCATCGAATATCGGCTGGAGCCCATGTCGCGGCACAAGTTCATCGGCATCAAGTACAGCCTGCACCCGGATCGTTTCGAGGCGCCGGTGATCTCACCCAGCGGGCGCGAGATGACCGTCGTGGTCAAGAGCAATGCGCCGGCCTTCCAGACCAAGTCCACCCTGGTCCTGAAAGGGCCGGGCAATGGCGCGACGGTGGCGCTGGACCCGCTAATCGTAATTGGAGCGCCCCGCTAAACAGCGGTTTTCCCCGCGTGGACAGCGACCAGGCCGGCCGCCCTCCGCACCCCGGCAGGTTACACTGCGCGCCCAGGATCAATCGAATAGCCCAAGCCCATGCCCAGCTTCGACATCGTGTCCGACGTGGACAAGCATGAACTGAC
>JBFJTN010000390.1:0-2333 GCA_041625325.1 Oceanococcus sp.
ATGCCGGCGATGAACATCAGGTCATTCAGCGAGGGAATCCGCGCGTGCTCGGCATGAAAGGCCTGGACCCGACGACGCAGTTCGATCAGGCCGGAGGTATCCGCGCCACGCTTTTCGTCCAGCTGATCGGCGCGCGCGGCCATCCACAGCAGCACCGCCATCCACAGATTGGCGACGATCACGTCCACCGCCACCATCATGCCGAACAGATTGTCCTCGACGGCGAAGATTTCCTTCATCGAGGCCATGTTGGCGCCACCGCCGATCCAGCTGCCCGCCACCGTGCTGAGCCCCCGCCAGGTGTCCCCGGCCACCGTCTCCGGGCTGAGAACGGACCACAGCAGCAGGGCCAGCGGCCCGCCGATCACGATGCCCAGGGTGCCGGTCAGGAACATGATGATGGCCTTGGGCCCCAGCCGGCTGATTGCCGGCAGATCAATGGACAGGGTGAGCAGCACCAGGGTGGCGGGCAGCAGGTAGCGGGAGGCCACGTAGTACAGCTGGGAGTGCTCGCCATCAATCAGGCCCAGGGTGTTGTACAGGGCGGGTATGAAGTAGCACAGCAACAGCGCCGGCACATAGGTGTAGAAGCGCCGGAATACCGGCAAGGGGCTGCTCGCGGTATAGAAGATCAGCGCCAGTGTGGCCGCCAGAAGGCCAAACACCACCGCATCGTTCTGGATCAGGACGGTCATGAATTCTCGTGACTTTGTGGCCGGGAGTGCGTAGACTGCGTCGCGTCATGCCCGGCCTCCTCCGGTGACGCCCGCTGCTGCCGCGATCAAGCGCCACAGTATCGGCATGACATCCCCGCACCGCAAACCGCGGTGATCCCGGCCTGCACCGGAACGCTGCGAGAAGTCGCGCGCGTCAGGCTTCAAGAGAAATCTCATCAATGACATTTGAAAACCTGGAGCTGAATCCTCGGCTCCTGTCCGCGCTTGCGCGCGCCGGCTACACCAGTCCGACCCCGATCCAGCAGCAGGCCATCCCGGCCGTGCTCGACGGGCGTGACGTGCTCGCCGCTGCCCAGACCGGCACCGGCAAGACCGCCGCCTTTTCCCTGCCGATTCTCGACCTGCTGGCCCGCGATTCCGCGCCGGGCAAGCAGCCGCGCGCCCTGATCCTGACCCCCACCCGCGAGCTGGCCGCGCAGATCGGCGAGAGCATCGAAACCTATGGCGCCGACCTACGCCTGCGCCACCAGATCATCTTCGGCGGCGTCAGTGCCCGGCCGCAGATCGACAAGATGCGGCGCGGCTGCGACATCCTGGTCGCGACGCCGGGCCGGCTGCTCGATCTGGCCGGCAGCGGTGACGTACGCCTGAATGACATCGGCATCTTCGTGCTGGACGAGGCCGACCGCATGCTCGACATGGGCTTCATCCACGACATCAAGCGCGTGATCAAGCTGCTGCCGCCGCAGCGCCAGAACCTGATGTTCTCCGCCACCTTCTCGCCGGAGATTCGCCAGCTGGCCCACCGCATCGTGCAGCAGCCGACCGAGATCGACGTGGCGCCGCGCAACTCCGCCGCCAAGCTGATCAGCCAGCGGATGATCCGGGTGGCCAAGAGCCAGAAGCGGGAGCTGCTGTCCTGGCTGATCGACGCCCACCAGTGGGACCAGGTGCTGGTCTTCACCCGCACCAAGCACGGCGCCAACCGCCTCGCTCAGCAACTGGAAATCGACGGCATCGGCGCCGCGGCAATCCACGGCAACAAGAGCCAGAATGCGCGGACCCGTGCGCTGGCCGATTTCAAGTCCCGGCGCCTGCGGGTGCTGGTCGCCACCGATATCGCCGCGCGCGGCATCGACATCGACCAGCTGCCCCACGTGATCAACTACGAGCTGCCCAACGTGCCGGAGGACTATGTCCACCGCATCGGCCGCACCGGCCGGGCCGGCAGCGAGGGCGAAGCCCTGTCGCTGATCTGCAATGAAGAGGTCAAGCTGCTCCGGAGCATCCAGAAGCTGCTGCAGCGAGACATCCCGCAATGGGACCTGTCGGATCAGTTTCACCTGCGCGTTGACGATGGTCCGGCCGAGGCCGAGCCAGCCCGCAAGCCCTCCGGCCGCGGCGGCAAACCGGCCGCCGGCAAAGGCAACTCCCCGGCCCGCCCGGCGGGCAGCAAGCCCTCGAGGGGGCGTCGCCGTTCACGCGGTGGTGGTGAGGGACAGGGTCGGCGTCGTTCCGGCGGGCCCGAGCGGCGCGGCTGATTCTGTCCCTTAGCGGACCTTCCTCTCACTGCGAAACGCTCGGCACGGCCCCCTGGGTTCATTGGGGGAAAACGGCGGCGCCTGGGTTCGTCCTGCTGCCGCAAGCTCTCCATGG
>JBFJTN010000391.1:0-2328 GCA_041625325.1 Oceanococcus sp.
GGCCCGGCAGTCTTCCAGGTCATACAGCCGGCCCTGGCATTCGATGTGGCCGCGGGCGGGCAGGGCGGCCACCTTGTGCGCGTAGACCCAGCCATTTCGCCCGCTGCGGGTGCACAGGGACATCGGGGTGAAGCCGGACTCGTCGAACTCGGCGGCAAGCGACAGCTTGCGGCCCATGTCCACCTTCAGGCTCTTGCGGCGAGGGCCATCCGCATAGCCGAGCTCGATCCGGGTCGAACCGAAGCGGAAGCGGCTGAGACCCTCGATCGGCGAGTCCGACAGCTGGCAGCCCAGGCCCAGCGGGGCGCGGAAGGTCTTCTCCACCAGCATGCCGCGCTCGGGCGACCAGACATAGACGAAGGCCACGGCGGTGTGGCGCAGGTGGACGATGGCGCAGCCGGCCAGCAGCTTGTGGCTGAGGATGCCGAAATACTGGAAGCGCTTGTAGCCCACCCAGCGTGACCAGGCGCCGGCCGGCCGGCCAAAGGCATCGCGGTGGCGGTAGTCGGCCAGATTGACCACCCGCGCGTCGTCGAACAGGCCCAGGCGCGGGCGGCCATCGGCGTCGATCAGCAGGGGGTGGGCAGCGGCATTCATGGCAGGGCTGGGTCAGGCGCGGTCGCGCATGATAGCCGATGCCCGCTGCCGTAGACTGCCGCCAAGAATCAACACGAGGACGACAGCATGGGCAGATTCGACCCGCAGGAGAACATGGCCGCGCAGCGCCACGCCTTCGGCGAGCATGGCGGGGTCAACATGTCGATCGAGGCCAGCACCACCTTCACCGTGATGCACGCCGATCGCATGCCGGCCATCTTCCAGGGCCGCTACGGGCCGGACCAGGGCGGCTGCTACCTCTATGGTCGCCACTTCAATCCCACCGTCTACCAGCTCGGCCATCAGATCGCCGCGATGGAAGGGGCGGAGACCGGCTACTGCACCAGCAGCGGTCTGGGGGCGATCGCGGCGGTGGTGATGCAGCTGTGCGAGCAGAACGCCCATGTGGTGGTCAGCGACACCATCTATGGCGGCAGCTTTGCGCTGTTCAAGGATTTCCTGCCCAGACGCACCGGTTTGCGGGTCAGCTTTGTCGACATTTCCGATCTGGACGCGGTGCGCGCCGCCTGCCGGCCCGATACGCGGCTGGTCTATGCCGAATCCATGGCCAACCCGACCCTGAAGATCGCCGATATTCCCGCCCTGTCCGGCATCGCCCACGACTGTGGCGCACAGCTGGTGATCGACAACACCTTCACCCCGATGATGATCTCGCCCATCCCGCTGGGCGCCGACATCGTGGTGCACAGCCTGACCAAGTTCGTCAACGGCGCCTCGGACATCGTCGCCGGCGCCATCTGTGGCAGCACGGAGTTCATCAGCACCCTGATGGACCTGCACGATGGCGCGGTAATGCTGCTGGGCCCGACCATGGACCCCAATCAGGCCTATGCGATCAGCCTGCGCCTGCCGCACCTGGGCCTGCGCATGGTCGAGCACGCGCGCCGTGCCGCGGCCTTTGCCGAGCGCCTGCAGGCCATGGGCGCCGAGGTCATCTACCCGGGCCTGCCGCAGCATCCCGATCATGCGCTGTTGCAGCGTCTGGCCCGGCCGGAATACGGCGCCGGCGGCCTGCTCGCCATCGACCTGGGCACGACCGACAGGGCCTTTGCCTTCATGGAGGAACTGCAGAACGCCGAGCACTTCGGTTACATGGCGGTCAGCCTGGGCTACTTCGACAGCCTGATGTCCTGTTCCGCCGCCAGTACCTCCAGCGAGCTGTCCGAGGAGGAACTGCGCCGGGCCGGCATCGCGCCGGGTCTGGTGCGCCTTTCGGTGGGTTACACCAGCACCCTGGAGCAGCGCTGGAGCCAGCTGCAGCGGGCCTTCGAGAAGGTGATGGCGGCCTAGGCCGCCGGCCGGCGCGGCTCTGTCGGCGCCGTCTCAGTCGGCTTCCGCCACGGGGCTCAGCAGCAGACGGCTGGGCTCGCCCAGGGCGTGGAACACGATGGCGTTCTGCGCGTGCCTGGCGGCCAGCGCCAGGCCCTTCGCCTGGTCCAGGCCCAGCACCAGCAGGCTTGCTTCCGGTGACCAGCCGGCCTCGGCCGGGATGCCGTGGCCGGGCAGGGCGATCAGCTCGAGTGCGGCGATGTCCTGCGCGAGCAGCTGCTGACGCGCCCGGTTGGCGGCCTCGGGCAGAGCCTGGCTGCGTGGGTTCCAGGCCGTGATGAAGCTGGCGCAGGCCAGCGCATGCTGGCGCAGCAGCGCATCCAGCGCCGGGCAGGGCCGATCGACGCGCAGCTCGAAGGCCGGGCCATCCTGCGGCTCGAC
>JBFJTN010000392.1:0-2327 GCA_041625325.1 Oceanococcus sp.
CCAGGCGTTGGCCAGGGTCTCGACATTGCGGGTGGACTCGCTGATCCGGCCAGCCTGCATGTTGGTCTCGATGATCCGGCCCGCCTTGTAGGGCGCCTGATCGCCCAGCCACATGTAGGCGAGGTTCAGAATCTCCCCTTCCGACTGCAGGCCACCCGCCTCGTAGACGGCATCGAAGGTGGCCAGACGCTCGGCGTCGCGACCCAGCTCGCTGTACATGCCCGCCAGCTGTTTCAGATAGCTCAGCTTGGGATACAGCCGGACCAGCTCCTCGTAGGTCTCCGCGGTTCTGGCGTAGTCCTGCTGGCTGTAATGCAGCAGCGCCTTCATGCGCAGCCAGCTTTCCTGCACGGCCTTGCCGTCGGCCCGGTCGAGCGTTATCGCGGTGTCCACGTGCTTCAGCGCACGGCCCAGTTCCTGCTTCTGATAGTAGGCCTGGGCCAGCATGATGTGGGCGGTCGCGGTCGGCTTGTCCGCACTGGCCAGCCACTGTTCGATGAAGTCGATGGCCTCGTCGTACTGCTCCAGCTGGAAGTGCAGCTGACCGATGCTGTACTTGGCGGTCAGCACCAGACCTTCCGGCGCATCGGCCTGCTGCATCACCTGATGGTAGGCATCGATGGCGCGCTGGAACTCGTCCCGGCTGGCGTAGATGAAAGCGTAGAAGTTCCACAGCTGGGCCATGGCGTAGCTGTTCAGCTGGCCGCGCTCCCTGAGCCGGTCCAGGATGTACAGCGCGTCATCATGGCGCCCCTGCCCGGCCAGTTCCTGTGCCTTGCTCAGCTGTTCGAAGCTGCGCGCGTCAATGGCCCCGCTCTGCGCGCCGGCGGCGCCGGCCAGCAGCAGACCCAGACCGAATACCAAGGTTCTCAGGCCCATGATTCAGCCCTTGCCCATGCGGAACTTGATGCGCGTGCGCACGGCCGGCACCTCGATCGCCTCGCCATCCACCACCCGCGGCTTGTACTTGTAACGCAGGGCCGATTCGATCGCGGCCTGCTCGAAGATCGGGTCGGTGGATTGCAGCACCACCGGATCGCGCACCGTGCCGGTGCGCGTCACCGTGTACTCCAGGATGACATCGCCTTCCATCCGCCGCTGCAAGGCCCGGCGGGGGTACTGCGGCGCCACCTTGACGATGGGCAGGTATTCTCCATCCGAGGCCGACAAGCCGGCCCCCATGGACAGATCCAGCCCGGCCAGCAGCTGGCCCGGATCGCCCAGCGAGCCCACCGCGGTATTGCCCTCGATCTGGTCGAAAGCTTGCTGGGGCACCTCGGGCGGCGGGGTGTCGTCCAGCTCGGGCTTCTGCGGCTTGTCCACCATGCGCTGCAACTGCATCTCGTGCTCGGGCATGGCGATGTCCGGCAGCTTGACCACCGGCGTATCGTCCAGCCTGCGGTCGGCGAACTGGATCAGGCTGACCATCACCATCTGCAGGCTGAAGGTCACGATCGCGGCGGGAAAGATCACCATCAACACACGCATGATCGACCCTCCTCAGCGCTGCTCGGTGGCCAGGGTCACCCGTTCCGGTGGCACCACCTGACGGGCCTGGTCCAGCACCTCGGTGAAGGTCTTCACCGAAGCCAGCTCGTCGGCCTGGATCACCACGGCCCCTTCCGGGTTTTCCGCATGCAGGCGTTCGATGTTGGCGCGTACCGAGCGGATATCGACCCGCCGGCCATCCATCCAGACCGAGTTGTCCGCATTGATCGCCACCAGCACGGCGGCATTCTGGTTCTCGGCCGTCTCGGCCCGCGGGCGGTTCACGTCGACGCCGGCTTCCTTGATGAAGCTGGCGGTGACGATGAAAAAGATCAGCATGATGAAGACGACGTCGAGCATCGGGGTCAGATCGACCGCGCCCTCCTCTTCTTCCATGTCCTGTGTGACGTAAGTACGCGGCATGAGAATTCCTCAGTGCACCGGATCCAGGTGGTGCCGCGGCAGCGCGGAGTCGATCCGCTCGCGCCGGCGGGTGGCCACCCGTTCCAGATAGATGTTTCCAAAGACACCCGACAGCGCGGCCACCATGCCGGCCATGGTCGGGATGGTGGCGCGGGAGACGCCACCCGCCATCGAGCGGGCATCACCACCACCGGAGATCGACAAGATGGTGAAGACGTCGATCATCCCGGTCACGGTGCCCAGCAGTCCGAACAGCGGGCACAGCGCGATCATGATCTTGATCAGCCGCAGGTTCTGGTTGACCCGGATCCGCAGTTCGGACACCAGCATCCTGCGTACGGCATCACCGTAGTAGGAATGCGGGTCCGCACGCTGGCCGAAGCGGGACACCGCCTGCGACAGCTCCTTGCCGAAGG
>JBFJTN010000393.1:0-2266 GCA_041625325.1 Oceanococcus sp.
CAGGTGCTCCAGCTTGAGCAGGGGACTGGGCAGGCGCTCGGGGGTGGCGAATTCGAAGCGGAAGGGGTCTTCCCAGTGCGCCGGCGCATTGATCTGCATCTTGCTCAGCTGCTTGATCCGGCTCTGCGCCTGACGGGCCTTGCTGGCCTTGGCCCGGAAGCGGTCGATGAAGGCCTGCAGTTGCTGGGCGCGGCGCAACTCCGCCTGATACTGCGAGGCCTGCTGGGACAGGCGCTCGGCCCGCTGCTGCTCGCAGCTGCTGTAGTTGCCGGTGTAGACGGTGGCCTGGCCGCGCTCGAAGTGCAGGGTATGGCTGGTCACCGCGTCGAGGAAGTCCCGGTCATGCGAGATCAGCAGCAGGGTGCCGGGATAGGCGGCCAGATGCCCCTGCAGCCAGAGCACCGCGTCCAGGTCGAGGTGGTTGGTGGGCTCGTCCAGCAGCAGCAGCTCGGAGGGGCACATCAGGGCCTGGGCCAGATTCAGGCGCATGCGCCAGCCACCGGAAAACTCCCTGA
Organism: Oceanococcus sp.; assembly: GCA_041625325.1. GTDB lineage: Bacteria > Pseudomonadota > Gammaproteobacteria > Nevskiales > Oceanococcaceae > Oceanococcus. The sequence continues at coordinate 516 of JBFJTN010000393.1, forward strand.
CGGCGCGCTGTTCGTCCCCGCTGGAGAATCCCAGGCCATACAGCAGGCGGGCCGCCCGGGCCGGCGCGGTGTAGCCGTCGATGGCGTGCAGGCGCTCGTGCAGGGCGGCAAGCCGGGCGCCGTCGCCGGCTCGCTCGGCCTCGGCCAGTTCCTGATTCAGCGCCCGCCAGTGACTGTCGCCATCGAGCACGAAATCCAGCGCGCTCTGCGCCAGCGCCGGCGTTTCCTGACGCACATGGGCCAGGCGCAGATGGCGCGGCATGCTGAACTCGCCCGCATCGGGGCTGATCTCGCCCTGGATCAGGGCCAGCAGGCTGGACTTGCCCGTGCCATTGCGGCCGACGATCCCCAGGTGCTGCCCGGGGTAGACCGTGAGAGAAAAGCCCTCGAGCAGCAGGCGCGGCCCGCGGCGCAGGGAGACATTGGTGAAATTCAGCATGGCGGCACGGGCCACGGGCGGGCTGCCGCCGCACGGCAGGCGGCCGCGGCGGACCGGGGGCTCACCGACGAGCCCCCGCCATCACGCGGGATGGCTCAGGACCCGGGCTGGTAGGCCTCCATCGACTTGCGGATTTCTTCCTTGGCCCGATCCACGCCGTACCAGCCGGCGATCTTCACCCACTTGCCGCCTTCGTTGTCCTTGTAATGCTCGAAGAAGTGGGAAATCTTCTTGCGCAGCCGCTCCGGCACATCGTCCAGATCCTGCCAGTCCTTGTAGAAGTCCAGCGAGACCTTGTCCGTCGGCACCGCCAGGATCTTGGCGTCCAGGCCCGACTCGTCCTCGGTCATCAGCACCGCCACCGGCCGGCACTTGACCACGCAGCCGGGCACGATGTCGTAGGGGGAGATGACCAGCACGTCGACCGGGTCGCCGTCGTCATACAGGGTCTGGTTGATGAAGCCGTAGTTGCCCGGATAGTGCATCGCCACGTTCATGAAGCGGTCGACGAAGAGCATGTTGCTCTCCTTGTCCACCTCGTACTTGACCGGCTCACCGTGAGCGGCGATCTCGATGATGACGTTGACTTCGTCCGGCGCCTTGCTGCCGGGACCGACCAATTCGTAACCCATGAAGTACTCCTGATAGGGATCGAGCGAAAGCTTTAGGAAATCTCGAATGTGCGGCCGGTCTTCTTGGCAACCGGCGCATTCTTGAGCTGCACGTAGGCGGGCAGCCCGTTGCGGTAGGGGGGGTGGTCCTCACCTGCGATCAGCGGCGCCAGATAGCGGCGGCAGGCCTGCGTGATATGGAAGCCGTCCTCGCTGATGTACTCGGCCGGCATGGTCTTCTCGACATTGGCCACCTGGTCCAGCGGCGCCTCGCCCACCGACCAGACATAGGGTTCATCCGATTCGCGCACGATGGACACCATCACCCCGCCCTTGCCGGCCACGGCGAACTCCACCGCCGCCTTGCCCACCGCGTAGGCCTGCTCGATGTCGGTCTTGGAGGCCACGTGGCGCGCGGCGCGCATGAGGTAGTCGGCGATCGCGTAGTGGTACTTCAGGCCCAGCTGCGACTTGATCATGCTCGCCAGGGTCGAAGCCACGCCGCCCAGCTGGGTATGGCCGAAGGCGTCCACGCTGCCGGCATCGGCGACGAACTTGCCGTCGGCATTGCGGATGCCCTCGGAGGCCACGATGGTGCAGTAGCCCCAGGTATCCACGCAGTGCTTGACCCGGGCCAGGAAGCGATCCTGGTCGAAGACCACTTCCGGAAACAGGATGATGTGCGGGTCCTGGCCCTCGCC
>JBFJTN010000394.1:0-2259 GCA_041625325.1 Oceanococcus sp.
ACCGCGGCTTCCGCGACATGCACCATGGTGCCGTAGGCCAGCACGGTGACGTCCTCACCGGGGCGAACGATCTTGGCCTTGCCGATGGGAATGCTGTAGTAGTCCTCCGGCACCTCGCCCAGGGGATGCTTGCTCCACGGGGTCAGCGGCTTGTCGTGGTAGCCCTCGAAGGGGCCGTTGTAGATGCGCTTGGGCTCGAAGAACAGCACCGGGTCGTCATCCTCGATGGCCGAGATCAGCAGGCCCTTGGCATCGTAGGGGTTGGACGGGATCACCGTCTTCAGGCCGCAGACATGCGAGAACACGCCTTCCGGCGACTGGCTGTGGGTCTGGCCGCCGTAGATGCCGCCGCCCACCGGTGAGCGCACCGTGATCGGCGCCCAGAACTCGCCGCCCGAGCGATAGCGCAGGCGCGCCGCCTCGGAGACCAGCTGATCGAAAGCCGGGTAGATGTAGTCGGCGAACTGGATCTCCGCCACCGGGCGCAGGCCGTAGACGCCCATGCCGATGGCCATGCCCAGGATGCCCGACTCGGAAATCGGCGTGTCGAAACAGCGCTCCTTGCCGTACTTCTTCTGCAGGCCGGCGGTGGCGCGGAACACGCCGCCGAAGTAGCCGACATCCTCGCCGAAGGTCACGACATCCGGGTCGCGCGCCATCATCAGGTCCATCGCCGAGTTGATGGCCTGGATCATGTTCATGCGTGCCATGCGTCAGCTCCTCTTACCTCACGCTGGATCCGTGCATACCGCGGCCAGTCGAGGCGGGTCTCCTGAAAAATCCGTGTCATCTGCGCAATCTGCGGATTGCTTTTGCCTGAGCGCCAAAGCATGCCTAGTACCCCGCCTGCTGACGCTGCCGGCGCAGGTGCGGCGGCAGTTCCTTGAACACATCCTCGAACATGCTCGAGGGGCTGCAGGGCGGCGTGCCCAGGGTGCCGTGGCTTTCGGCCTCCTTGAGGTCCTTGAGCACGCGCTCATCCAGGTCCTTCTCCAGCGCCGCGTGGCGCTCCTCGTCCCACTCGCCGATGGCGATGAGATGCTGCTTGAGTCGGAGAATCGGATCGCCCAGCGGCCAGGCGGTGGCCTCGGCGGCAGAGCGGTAGGCAGAGGGGTCATCCGAGGTCGAATGCGCCGCCTGCCGGTAGGTGTACAGCTCGATCACGGTCGGACCCTTGTTGGTGCGGGCCCGCTCGGCCGCCCACTGGGTCACCGCATACACGGCCAGGAAGTCGTTGCCGTCCACGCGCAGGCCGGGAATGCCGTAGCCGATGGCGCGGGCGGCGAAGGTGGACTGCTCGCCACCGGCAATGGCCTGGAAGCTGGAAATCGCGTACTGATTGTTGGTGATGTTGAGGATCACCGGCGCCTGATAGACCGCGGCGAAGGTCAGGGCGTTGTGGAAGTCGGACTCGGCCGTCGTCCCGTCACCGACCCAGGAGGCCGCAATGCGCGAATCACCCTTGTAGGCCGAGGCCATGGCCCAGCCCACGGCCTGCGGGTACTGGGTGCACAGGTTGCCCGAAATGGAGAAGAAACCTTTCTCCGGCACCGAGTACATGATCGGCAGCTGGCGGCCCTTGAGCCGGTCCATCGGGTTGTTGAAGATCTGGCACATCATCTCGACCATGGAATGGCCGCGCGCGATCAGCATGGACTGCTGGCGGTAGCTGGGGAACAGCATGTCGTCGTCGTCCAGCGCATAGGCCTGGGCCACGCCGCAGGCTTCCTCGCCGGTGCACTGCATGTAGAAACTGGTCTTGCCCTGGCGCTGGGTCTTGAGCATGCGCACATCGAAGGCGCGGGTCAGCATCATGTCCCTGAGCCCGCGGCGCAGGGTGTCGGCGTCCAGCTTCGGATCCCACTCGCCCACCGCCTGGCCGGCATCATCCAGCACCCGGATCAGGGTGAAGGGAAAGTCGCGCATCTGATCATCCGGCGTATCCACGGCCGGGCGCGGCACCACGCCGGCATCGACGATGATGAACTCGGAAAAGTCCGGCTCCTCACCGGGCCGCGCCGGCGGCTCCGGAATGTGCATGCTCAGCTTGTAGCCCTGTTTCATCGTGTCTCCTTCAGGCTTCTTATCTGTCTGCGGACGCCTCATCTGGGGCGCCTGCTCCAAGGCCGGGAGCGCCGGCCCATGGCCTCGGCTCAGCGCCCGATACGCTCGCGGGCCATCGCGTCGGCCACCACATTGGTGGGTTGTCCTTCGCGCTGGGCAATGTCAAAAATCTCCGCAAGGCGCGGGCCGATGGCC
>JBFJTN010000395.1:0-2225 GCA_041625325.1 Oceanococcus sp.
ATCACGATTCCTTCCTACACCAGCAGATGTACTGGAAGTGGGTGGAGCGCGCCTGGAAGGCGGGCCTGCGGGTGATGGTCATCCACGGCACCACCATCGAGGCCCTGTGCAATATCGCCCGCGCCAGTTATGGCGACAAGACCTCCGAATGCGTGGACATGCTCACCGGCGAGCAGCAGGTCCGCTACATGTACGTGGTGCAGGATTACATCGATGCCCAGTACGGCGGCCCGGGCAAGGGCTGGTTCCGCATCGTCACGACCCCGGCCGAGGCCCGCGCCGTGATCGCCGAAGGCAAGCTCGCGGTCAGCCTGGGCTACGAGTTCTCCAACCTGTTCTTCTGCCGGGTCACCTTCAATCCGGACGGCAGCGAGAACAGCGACTGCACCCGCGAGGACATCGACCGCGAAATCGATCTGGCCTGGGAACTGGGCATCCGCAATGTCTTTCCCTACCACGATGTGGACAGCGCGCTGGGCGGCACCGGCATCTTCAGTTCGGTGCTGAACTACGTCGGTTTCACCGACACCCGCGGCTTCTGGAAGACCTACGACTGCCCGGATGGCGGCGAGGGGCCGACCTACTTCTACGACGCGGGCGCGGTGATGGAAAGCGCCTCGCTGACCCAGTTCAATGATCCGCTTACCCAGGCGCTGATCGATGCCGGCGCCGGCACCCTGCCGGTGTATCCGCCGGGGCGGCAGTGCAATGCGCGGACGGTGACCGAGCTGGGCCGCTATGCCATCGACAAGATCATGAAAAAGTGCTTCGTCCTGCACATCGACCATGCCGAGCTGCTGAGCAAGCAGTACATGCTGGATGAGGCGGCCAAACTGAGCCCGGCCTATCCCATGGTCTCCGGCCATGGCGGGCATGGCGGCATCAGCATCGCCCAGGCGCAGCAGATGATTCGCCAGGGCGGGATCATCTACCCGGCCCTGCCCAACGGCGCGGACTACGCGGCCTTTGTCGACAAGCTGCGCCCGGTCTGGGATGCGGCGGGCACCAACCGGCCCTTCGCCGTCGGTTACGGCGCCGACGCCAACGGCCTGCGCACCCTGCCGGGGCCGCGCGGGGCCGGCAGCGAGCCGGTGGAGTATCCCTTCACCCTGTTCTCCGGTCCGGACTGGGGGCCGCAGTTCGCCGCCGCCGGTATCGCGCCGCTGGAGGTCGAGATGCTGCAGATTCCGGGCGGCAAGGCCTGGGACATGAACGAGGCGGGCATGTACCACTACGGTCTGGTCCCGGACATCGTCGAGGAAGTGCGCATCGAGGGCGGGCGTGAGGCGCTGGATGCCCTGTACAACTCGGCCGAGGCCTATCTGCGCATGTGGGAGCAGACCCTGCAGGCGGCCGAGGACGCCCGCCGGCAGCCGTCGCCGCCCTAGGCCATCACCATGCGGCAGCTTCTCGCGCCCCGCGGCCGGCCGGCCCGGGGCGCTCTGCTGTCCGGCTCACTGGCCGGCCTGATCGGGCTGGGCCTGCCCCTGTCCGCGGCGGCGCACGGCTTCGGCCGGCTCTACACCCTGCCGGTGCCCCTGTGGCTGTATGCCTGGGGCGCCGCCAGCGCCCTGCTGCTGTCCTTTGCGCTGATTGCCGCCTGGGCCCTGGCGCCGGCAGGGCAGGGCGAGGGCGGGGCCGGGCGGGACATCCATGACAGCGCGCTGATCCGGCACTTGCGCCGGACGCTGCCGCTGCTGCGCGGCCTGGCCCTGGCCGCGCTGTTGCTGTGCATCGCCAGCGCCCTGTTCGGCAATCGCGATCCCTATCGCAATTTCAGCATGACCAGCTTCTGGATCGTGTTCGTGCTGGGCCTGCCCTATCTCACCGTGCTCGGCGGCAACCTGTATGCCCTGATCAATCCCTGGCAATCGCTGGCCGAGGCGCTGGGCCGCTGCTGGGCCGGCTATCTGCAGGGCCGCATCCGCTACCCGGCCGGCTGGGGAGACTGGCCGGCGCTGGGCCTGTATCTGGGTTTCATCTGGTACGAACTGTTCGCCGCCGGCAAACCGGCCTCGCTGGGCGCCATGCTGCTGGCCTACAGCCTGATCAATCTGATCGGTGTGGGCCTGATCGGCGCGGCGGCCTGGTTCCGTCACGGCGAGTTGTTCGCGGTGCTGCTGCGCCTGCTCGGCCACATGGCCCCGCTGGGCCCCGGGCCGGATGGCCGCCTGCACCTGCGCCCGCCGCTGCGAGGCCTGATCCTGGCGCGGCCGGCGTCACTG
>JBFJTN010000396.1:0-2202 GCA_041625325.1 Oceanococcus sp.
GTGCTGGATCTGGCCGATGTCAGCATGCTGGACACCACCGCGATGATGAACCTGGAATCCATCGCCCGGGAACTCGGCCGGCGCAAGGCGCGCCTGATCCTGGTGCATGTGCGGGCCCGACTGAAGGACAAGATGCAACGTTACGGACTGCTGGACGGCGGGATCGAGATCGAGGCTGATCTGGCGTCCGCACTGGCCCGCCGCACATGACGGGGTCCTGGGACATCGCCATCGCCGGGGCCGGTCCGGTCGGCGCCCTGGCCGCGTTGATGGCGGCCGAGGCCGGCTTCGCCGTGCTGCTGCTGGATGCCGCGGAGCAGCCGCTGAACGCCCCGCCCGAGGGTGACTATGACCTGCGCGTCGTCGCGCTGGCACCTGGCTCGCAGGCCCAGTTCGCCCGGCTCAATGCCTGGCCCGATGCCCTTCAGGCCAGAGCCCAGCCCTACACCGGCATGCAGGTGTGGGACGCCAGCGGCGATGGCCGGATTGGCTTCTCGGCGGAGGAACTGGGCCGGGATTGCCTGGGCCATATCGTGGAAGTGCCCCTGCTGCAGTGGGCCCTGGATCAGGCCGTGGCGGCTGCCGGCCTGTCCGGCAGCATCACGCGCTGGCAGGGCGCGCGTTATGCGGCCCACCGACCGGTGGCGGCCGGGGTGGAACTGTCCTGTGCGGATGGACGCCTCGCCGTCGCCCGTTTGCTGATCGGGGCCGACGGTCGCGATTCGAAAGTGCGCAAGCGGGCCGGCATTCCGGTGGAACGCCGGGATTATGCCCAGCGCGGCGTGGTGGCGGTGCTGGATCCGGCCGAGCCGCATGGCGGGGTGGCCCGCCAGGCCTTCACGCCGGACGGGCCGCTCGGCCTGCTGCCCCTGGCCAATGGTCAGCTGTCCATCGTCTGGTCGGTCGGCCAGCAGCGGGCCGGTCAGCTGTTGCAGGCGGCGCCCGAGGCCTTCTGCCGCGAGCTGGCGGCTGCCGCGGGGCAGGCCGGATTCACGCTGGTCGGTCCGCGTGCTGCCTTCGATCTGCTGCTGCAGCATGCCGGAGAGTACAGCGCGGATGTGGTGGCGCTGATCGGCGATGCGGCCCATGCCGTGCACCCGCTGGCGGGTCTGGGCATGAACCTGGGCATCGAGGATGCACTGGCCCTGTGCGAGGAACTGGTGGCCTGGCGGCCCGGGCAGGACCCGGCGCCGGTGCTGGCCCGCTACGCGCGCCGGCGGCGTCGGGCGGTGCTGCCGGCCATCGCTTTGCTGGATGGGCTGGACAGCCTGTTCGGCAGCCGCGGTGGGGAGCTGCTGCGTCTGCGCGACTGGGGCCTGAATCTGGTCGACCGGCAGCAGCGCCTCAAGCAGGAGTTCATGCGTTACGCCCTGGGCAGCGCGGCGTCCTAGCCACTTCTGCGGCGCTTGCCGCAGACCCGCTGCGGGTTTGATGGCGGGGCAGGGCGCGTGGTCAGATTCCGGGGAAACCGGTATAGTGCGCGCTCGGCCCAGGCGCCCCGGCGCCTGGCATGATCGCGGGAGAGTGCGAGTTCGACTCGCCGCCGAAGGCGCAAATCCGCCCGGAATCGCTCAGGCCAAAGGACGGCGATCATGCATACCGACTCTGGAGAGCGGCGCGTGGCGTCCACCGAAGGGGCTCAACTCTCAGGTTGCGGGACAGAGGGGCGGCGAACAGGACAAACCTATGGGTATTCGCCGTGGCTGACCGCACACCTCTGATCGACCGGCATATCGCTGCCGGCGCCAAGATCGTCGATTTCGCCGGCTGGGACATGCCGCTGCATTACGGCTCCCAGGTCGAGGAGCACCATGCGGTGCGCCAGGGGGCTGGCATGTTCGACGTCTCCCACATGTGCGCCGTGGACATCGTCGGTGCCGATGCGACGGCCTTCCTGCAGAAGCTGCTGGCCAACGACGTGGCCAGGATCAGTGCGGGCAAGGCCCTGTACTCCTGCATGCTGAACGAGCGCGGCGGGGTGGTCGACGACCTCATCGTCTATGCGCTGCCCGACTTCTATCGGGTCGTGGTCAATGCCGGCACCGCGGACAAGGACCTCGCCTGGATGCTGGACAAGGCCGCGAGCTTCCGCGTGAACATCAAGGCCCGGCGCGATCTGGGCATCATCGCCGTGCAGGGCCCGCAGGCGCGCGACAAGGCGCTGCCGCTGCTGCCCGAAGCCTATCGGGCGGCGGCCGCCGA
>JBFJTN010000397.1:0-2191 GCA_041625325.1 Oceanococcus sp.
AGGGCGTCCTGCTCCGCCAGGTAGCGGCGCAGGGCGCTGCCCAGGATGGCCAGGCAGACATCGTTGATGGTCGCCCCGCTGTCCTTGCTGATCTTGCGCACGCGGTCCATCGGCAGCCACTGGGTGGCCACGCGGCGATGCTGGGTGATGCGGCCATTGAAGATGGTGCGCGGGATCTTCATCGGGTTGGGAATGCCGCCGTGCGGATTGTCCGCGCTGCGGGTCATCTCGCGCATCTTGCGGATCAGCTGCATGGAGCCGCTGATGTTCTTGCCGCTGAGGTTCAGCGCCTTGCTGATGATGTCATTCGGATTGACCAGTGCCGGCGGATTGTCCTTGCGTCGGCGATTCGGTTCCAGCGCCCAGGGGCCCGCCCCGGTGGCCTCCTCCGGCGTGTCGGACAGCCACTGGTTGATCAGCTTGATCGCGGTGAAGCCGTCGGTGGCGCAATGGTGACCCTTGGAATAGATCGCGAAGCGATTGTTCTCCAGGCCTTCGATCAGGTGCACCTCCCACAGCGGCTTGGAGAAATCCATCGGGATCGAGTGCAGGCGCGAAATCAGCACCCCCAGCTCGCGCTCGCCGCCGGGGTGGGGCAGGGCGGAATGGCGCAGGTGGTAGTCGATGTCGATCTGCTGCACTTCCTCCCATTGCGGCAGCAGGCGGCTGCCACGCCCCTTTTTCAGGCGCCAGTTGTAGGGCGGATTGATCACCGCCTGGCTGCGCATGAAATTGAACAGTTCGGCCAGGTAGTTGTCCGGCGCGTCTTCCGGCAGCTGGAAAATCAGCAGCCCGGCCACATGCATGGGCGTGCGCTTGGATTCCATGCGCACGAAGGAGGCGTCGAGCGGATTGAGCAGATTCATGTCGGTAGTCCCGTTTCGCAAGCCGGTTTCGGACAACAACACGAGCGGCCGGTGGAGCATGCCGGCATGGTCCGCAGCCATGCCCTGACATCTGGCCGCACGGATCGCTGCCGAAGCCGGCGGACCGACATTATTCAACAGGCTCGGCGGATCGCGAATACCCTGTTCCGACGAGATGGACCGTAGTCCATTCGGGGGAAGCTGTCGCAGGCCGACGACCGAAGAATGGAGGCTCCTGCGGGGATCCCCCGCAATACTCCCGTTTCGTCGAGCCCCGCGATGTCCACACCGATACCCGAAGCCCGATATGTCACCGCCAACGGCCTCAAAATCCACTACCAGGAGCAGGGCGAAGGCGAGCCTGTGGTGTTCTTTCATGGCTCCGGTCCGGGCGCCAGCGGCTACAGCAACTTCAAGCTGAACTACCCGGAGCTGGCCGCGGCGGGTTACCGCTGCATCGTGCCGGATCTGCCGGGCTATGGTCTGTCCGACAAGCCCGAAGATGTGGAATACATCAACGACTTCTTCATCGCCAGCATGCGCGCCTTCGTGCAGGAGCTGGGCCTGGGGCGGGTCACCCTGCTGGGCAATTCCCTGGGCGGCGCCATCGCCCTGGGCTATGCGCTGGCCTATCCGGACGAGGTGTCCCGGCTGATCCTGATGGCGCCGGGCGGGGTCGAGGAACGCGAGGCCTACTTCGCCATGGAAGGCATCAAGAAGATGATGCCGCTGTTCGCCGCCGGTCCGCTGACGCAGGAGACCATGCGCGAGCTGCTCAGCTTCCAGCTTTACGATGCCAGCCAGGTCAGCGATGAGGTGGTGGCCGAGCGGGTGGCGGTCTGTGAGACCCAGCCGCGCTGCGTGCTGTCCACCATGCGGGTGCCGAACTACACCGAACGCCTGGGCGAAATCCGCTGCCCCACCCTGGGCTTCTGGGGCATGAACGACCAGTTCAACCCGCTCTCCGGCGCGCAGAAGATTGCCGGCGGCATTGCGGATGCGAAGATGATTCTGGTCAATCGCTGCGGCCACTGGGTCATGGTGGAGCACCGCGACTTCTTCAATCGCGCCTGCATCGATTTTCTGGGGCACGCATGACCCTGTGCCCCGAACTGATTCGCGGCCTGGGCGATGAGCTGTTCAGCGCCCTGCGCGGCCGCAGCACCCTGAGCCCGCTGACCGCGCGACATCCCGACATCACGATCGAGGAGGCCTACCGCATCTCCCTGCGCATGCTGGAACGGCGACAGGCCGAAGGGGAGCGCCTGGTCGGCAAGAAGATCGGCGTGACCAGCGCCGCGGTGCAGGACATGCTGGGGGTGCAC
>JBFJTN010000398.1:0-2162 GCA_041625325.1 Oceanococcus sp.
CACTCGATCTGATCAGCGAGCATCTGCCGGCGGATCGATCGACCGTCGGAGTCGAAGAACTCCACCGCGCCTGCGGCGGGCTCAGCAAGAGCGCCTTTCGTGATGGCCTGCGCATTCTGGCCGAGCGCGGCGTGATCCGCTTCGTGGGCGGAGCCGAAGGGGAGGGCGCGCGCATATCGGTGGTCTGAGGCTTCGGCTGAAACCGCGGCAAACTATTCGCAGCGGTAGCGGATGCAGTGCGTGTTGCTGCCGTCTTCCGGGGCCTTGCCCAGGCAGATCGAGCCAGAGCCGATCAGGGGCAGCGCCTCGCCGCGCAGGTAGACGCTTTCACCCTTGCTGCCATCCAGGCTGAAGGCGACGTAGGTGCCGTTGGCGCTCTGGTCCACCAGGACGAATTTGCCCCGGCGGAATTCGAACTGGGCATGCCGGCGGCTGGCGAAATTGCTGGGTACGGTGATGTCGCAGGACTCGTCCCGGCCCATCACGCGGGGCAGGTCCGAGCCGGTCAGCGTCAGGCCCTCTTCCTGCCAGGCGAAGCTGAGGTGCAGGCGTTCGGGCAGCTTGTTGATATCCGGTGATTCGATCAGGCGGGTGAGGTCTGTGGCCCCCCAGGTCAGCTCGAAGATCGCGATCTCGGTGGCCTTGCCCTTGACCTTGAGCTTGTCGTAGGCCCGGGCATGCGTCTGGGTGTCGGCCGAGAGGGACTCGAAGGTCTCCTGGGTCATGATGATCTGCTGGGCTTTGGCCAGCTGGGTCATGCGGGCGGCGATGTTGACCGCATCGCCGAACAGGTCGCCGTCCCGGATCACCACCGGGCCATGGTGAAAGCCCACGCTGATCTGCAGGGGAATGCCCGGCGCCGGGGGTTCGTTCTTCATCATCTGCTGCATTTCCACCGCGGCCAGCGCAGCGGACTCCGCGCTGGGAAAGCGCAGCATCAGTTCATCGCCGATGGTCTTGATGGTGCTGCCGCCATGGGCCTTGGCGGTGCGTTCCAGGGCGCTCAGCCCCAGCCCGATGACCTTCTCCGCCACACTGTCGCCGAGAGACTCGTACAGCGCCGTGCTGCCGCAGATATCGGCGAACAGCACACAGAGCTCTTCGGTCGGTTCCAAGGCTGGCAGGCCCCGCTATGACGTCCGGGGCTACGATATCAGACCCTGCGCAGCTTGGTAAGAAAGTCTGGCCGGTCAGCCCGCCTTGGGCGGATGGGCCTCTACTGGATCAGCAGGGTCCGCTCGCCAGTGCTCTCATCACCCTTGAAGCGGCTGCGGATCCTCTGCAGTTCCTCTTCCACCGACGGCGTCGGGTCGACCGCGTCACTGCGTCCCTCGAGCAGGTCCTGGGAAAAACGGTCGCGCGGGACGGCGTAACGGCTGCCATCAAAAGCCGCGAATCGGACCTCATCCTGGCTGTGGCTGACCGCACGCAGCCAGCGGATGTTGTCCAGTTCCGGGTCATAGACCTTGAACCAGTTGTTGGCGATGATCAGCCGGTCGAACAGCTTCTCCACCTGCTGCCGTTCGTCGGTGACTTCCGGCGGCGGCGGGATCAACTGGCTGCCGGACTTCTCGACCCGTTCCGCAGCGCCCTGGCGCACGGCATTGTCGAGATGGCCCAGCAGCCCGGAGACCCGTTTGGGCACCATGCCGACCTTGGTCAGAGCGTCCTGAAAGTCGGATTTGAGGGCGCCCAGGTCGAAATCCGAATCCATGGCCGGATCGACGGCATCGACGATGCGGTCGAGCAGGTCCAGGGAATCCCGCCAGGGCTGACCATTGACCCCCCCATTGCGCAGCAGGTTGAGGGCGGCCATGGGCACCCAGCCGTAGGCAAAAACCTGCCGTGCCGCGCTCGGCAGTTGGCGATGGGCCGTCCGGGCCCACAGTTCATCCGTGGCGATGTCACGCGACTTGACGATGAGATCCTGGCGGCGTGATCCCTGCGCCTGCTTCTGGTCCTTCAGGAAGCTTTCGATGTCCTGTTCCGAAACCGGCGGGCGCTCTTCCGCTTCGCTGGGCTTCAGCTTGTCGGCGTCAACATCAAAGTAACGCCGGATCTGGCCCATCAGGTCATCGATATTCTTCTCGCCGCGGCTGGTGCTCAGGCGGGAATTGACCAGCAGGGAGAGCAGCTCGTTCAGCAACTGCCGCAGGGTGTTC
>JBFJTN010000399.1:0-2147 GCA_041625325.1 Oceanococcus sp.
GATGCCTTCGGCTGACAGGTAACGGGCCATGGCCTGGCCGAAACGACCGAAACCGCAGATCACCCAGCGCCCCTTGGGCGGATTCAGGCGGGCATCCAGCGGCCGCCCGGGGCGGGCGATCAGCCAGCGGTGCAGCAGGTGGATGCTGGGCGTGCGCACCGCCATGCCCATGTGCTCGGCGAAGCTTTCGAAGGGATTGATGATGTGATCGGTGTCGAAGGAGGCCATGTTGTCCGCTGCCTCGCGGCTGGCCGCGCGGCAGATCACGGTCAGGCGCGGGCACAGCAGCTTGCTGGTGACCGCGATCTTGACGTTGATCGCATCGTTGTCGGTGATCGCCATCACCCCCACGCAATTGCTGCGCTCCAGCCCCGCCTCGCGCAGGTGGCGGGTTTCCGAGGCGTCGCCGCAGAAGCTCGGCACGTCGATCGGCAGCTCCTCGAGCTGCAGGTCGAAGACATTTTCCTGATTGCGCTCGATCACCACGCACTGGATATTGCGCTGGACCAGCGAGCGCACCAGCAGCTTGCCGGTCTCGCCGTAGCCGCAGACGATGTAGTACGGGTCCTGGATGCTGCGCACCGCGCGGATGAAACGGGCTTCCGTCATGGCGCGGGAGAAGGCCGGGTCCTGCACCAGGGCGAAGATCTTGCCGATGGCGAACAGCCAGCTGATCACGGTGAGATAGACGGTGAAGGTCACCCACATGCGCTGGGCCGGCACCAGCGGATAGGGAATCTCGCCGAAGCCGATGGTCGGCCCGACGTAGCTGATGAAATAGAAGGCGTGGAAAAAGTCGTAGTGCCAGGGATTGCCCTGGGCATCGACCCCGGGGATCAGCACCAGACCGGTGATCGAGATCGCGTAGGACACGATCAGCATCAGCAGCGGCACGCGCATGCGCCGCAGGAAGAGAAAGATGACCTTCTCCATCGCTGCCGGGGCGTCCCTCATCGGCGCAGGGTCAGCGTCTCCACCACCAGCAGCACCACGGAGGTGATGTTGGCGATCAGCGCCCCGCCGGCCAGCGACACCACGCTGGCCACCACCACCGGCGACTCGGCGGTGCCATAGAGCTGGCTGGATACGCCCCAGACCACCGCGGCGGCGATCAGGTGCAGGTCCGCCACCAGCGAGGAGGCCAGCAGCACGGCGCCGAGATGCGAGCGGTCGCCGAACTTGAGCACGGTGGCGATCAGGCTGACCACGGTGGCGGCGAACAGCTCCATCACGTGGTGGTGCGCGGCATTGTCGATGTCGCCCATGACAAAACCGAAGTTCAGGGTCAGGGCCAGCATCACGAAGAAGCCGAACAGGACCTTTTCCAGATTCATCGCGCCGAACTCCCCGTATTCGCTGCCGGAACCATCGCGTATAGACTGAAGTGAGACGGCCGGCGGCGCAAGCGCCGCGGCCGGCCCCGCCCCCGCCGGAGATGCGTGTGAGCCGAATGCTGCCCTTGCTGCTGATGATGCTGCTGCTCAGCCCTGCCGAGGCGCTGGATGGCATCGTGGGCGAAGCCTATGACCTGGCCACCGACGAGCTGCGCTACCGCGAGCACCACCGTTTCCGCTTCGCCGAGGGCCGGCTGATCGGCGATCACATCGAATACCGCGACCCGGACGGCGGGCTGATCGGCCACAAGACCGTGGATTACGGGCCCAGCCCCATCCTGCCCGCCTTTCACGCCGAGTTTCACGACGGCCGCTACGTCGAAGGCCTGCGTTATGCCGATGGCCGGATCGAGATGTATCAGCGACACGGCGCGGACGGCCGTGAGAGGACCAGGGCCGTGAAGCCACGCGCAGAAATGGTGGCCGACGCCGGCTTCACCCAGTATCTGGGGGCCCAGTTCGATCACCTGCTGGCGGGTGAGGAACTACGGTTCCAGTTTGTCGCGCCCAGCCGGCTGACCACGGTGAAATTCGACGCACGCAAGGTCGGAGAGAGAAGCATCGAAGCCACTCCGGTGGTCGACATCCGGGTGGAGATCAGTTCCTTCTTCAGCCTATTTGTCGACCCGCTGCTGCTCAGCTACGACCCGGACAGCCGTCAGGTGGTGGAATACCGCGGCACCTCCAATGTGCGGGACGCCAGCGGCAAGCAGTATGAAGTACGCATCCGTTTCGCCGATTTCATGCGCAGGC
>JBFJTN010000400.1:0-2143 GCA_041625325.1 Oceanococcus sp.
GGCGGCCGCGATGCGGGCCTGGTCGAGTTCGGCTTAGCGCCAGCGCTGGCCGTCTTCAGCGATCAGGGCCGGATGTTCGGGCTGGCGGGCGACGACCTCGGCAAAGGCGGCGACGGAAGTGGGCATCGCTACTCCGGATAGGACACGGTGAGCGTGTCGGACTGCATCTGCGCCTGGCAAGCCAGGATCCAGCCCTGGTCCAGGTCATTGCGGTCCAGCACATGGTTGTGGACCAGGGCCACCTCGCCGGCGTCCAGCCGGCACATGCAGGCGGCGCAGGCGCCGCTGCGGCAGGAATAGGGGGCATCCAGGCCGGCCGCGTCCAGCGCATCCAGCAGGATCTGCCCGCGCTGGCCGCTGACCTGGTGCTGCTGGCCGTCCAGATGCACCGTGATGTTCACTTCGGCGGCGTCGGCGAGCGGGGCTGCCGGCAGTTCCTCGGCATCCTCCGGCAGCGAGACGAAGCGTTCGATGTGGACCTGGCCATGGCCGAAGCCGGCGTCCTGCAGCGCCGCCGCCGCGCCGTCCATGAACACGGCCGGCCCGCAGATGAAGGCCTGGGCCTGCTCCCAGCCGCGCGCCAGCTCCGCCAGCTGGGCTTGAGAGGGCAGCCCCTGGACCGAGTCCAGCCAGTGGATCAGCTGCAGTCGGCGCGGGAATTCGCGCGACAGCCGGGCCAGCTCCTCGGCGAAGATCACCGAACGCTCGTCCCGGTTGGCATAGACCAGCCGGGCGCGCCCCTGGCCGGCATGGAGCAAGCTGCGCAGGATGGACAGCACCGGGGTGATGCCGCTGCCACCGGCCAGCAGCAGGAAATCGCCATCCAGGGATTTCGGGACGAACACGCCGGCCGGCGGCGCCACCGCCAGACGATCGCCCGTCCTGAGCGTATCGCAAAGCCAGTTGGAGGCGCGGCCGTCCACCACCCGCTTGACCGTCACCCGCAAGGGCTCATCCAGCAACGGGGAGCTGGAGGCGGAGTAGCAGCGCGGCAGGGCCTGTTCGCCCAGCGGCACCTTCAGGGTCAGAAACTGGCCGGGGCGGTAGCGAAAGCTCTCCCGCAAGGCCTCGGGCACGTCGAACACCAGGGAGCGCGCATCGGCGGTCTCCTCAATGATTTGGGCGATGCGCAGATCGTGGTACTGCAGGCGGCTGATGACGGGCTCCAGGGCGCATTGAACCGGGACCAAAAGCTTAGCGGCGGCCCAGGCAGGGGCTTCGTCCAATGGGACGACGTGGCCCAACGGAACCATTTGCCGCGCGCTCGCGTGTTCATGCCCATGCCGGCCGGCGGTCGGCCGCACAGAATCTGGAGAGCTTCATGCTGAATCTGCCGAGGCCCTGGCGCGCTGTTGCCATGGCCATTGCCCTGGTCATGAGCGCGCCGGCGCAGGCCGCAACCCTGACTGCCGATGCCGGCGCCAGCCCCGAAGTGCTCAATGGGCAGGTGGTCCTGCTGGGCAGCGGCTGGGGTGGCGTCGCGCCTTATCAGTTCGAGTGGCGCCTGGGTGATGCCCAGATCGTCAATGCCGGGCAGTTCGCCGCCCGCGTCGATGTCAGCGACTGGGCCGCGGGGAGCTACGAGGCGGTGCTGACCATCACCGATCGCAGCGGTCAGCGCGCCAGTGACAGCGTGCGTTTCGTGATCGGCGAGACCGCCGCGACGCCGCTGAGCGTCAATGCCGGTGGCATCTACCAGTTCATCGATGGCGCCACCCAGGAGCTGCGTGCGCAGGTCAGCGGTGGCACCGCGCCCTACAGCGTCGCCTGGGATTTCGACCGCGACGGCCGCATTGATGCGCGCGGCGCGACGGTGCGACCGGATCTGCCGGCCGGCCACCATCTGGTGCGCGCCCTGGTCACCGATGCACGGGGCCTGGAGTCCCAGCAGATGACCTCGGTCTATGTCGGCAAGGCGCAGGAGATGCGCGACATGGTCGTGCCGCTGACCATCATCGGCATGTCCGATTCCGGCATCAATCCGTATCACTCGGAGTTCTCCGCCGAAACCTACCCCGACCCGCGGGTGCTGGAGCTGACCGAGAACTTCACCCGGCCGCCCTGCGAATACATCGCGAACTTCCCCTGCCGCTCGCAGCCGATCCCGATCACCCTGAATGGCGAGTACTACCCGGAGCAGGAC
>JBFJTN010000401.1:0-2125 GCA_041625325.1 Oceanococcus sp.
CAGCCACTCCCGCGGGCGCAGGTAATCGTAAAGCAGGGCCTCGTCGCTGCCCGGCTGCGGCGACCAGTCGTAGTCCCAGCGGGCCAGTGGCGGCATCGACATCAGGATGGATTCGGTACGCCCGCCGGACTGCAGGCCGAACAGGGTGCCGCGGTCATAGATCAGATTGAACTCGACGTAACGGCCACGCCGGTACAGCTGGAAATGGCGCTGGGCTTCGCTGTAGGCGCTGTCCTTGCGTCGCTCGACGATGGGCAGATAGGCGGACAGGAAGGTCTCGCCGACCGCGCGGGTCAGGGCGAAGGCCGCGTCGAAGCCGCCATCGTGGTAGTCGTCGTAGAACAGGCCGCCGACCCCGCGGGTCTCCTGCCGGTGGGGCAGGTAGAAATACTCGTCGCAGGCCGCCTTGAAGGTCGGGTAGCGTTCGGCGCCGACCGCCTCGCGGGCGCAGCGATGCCAGTGCAGCACGTCCTCGTGCACCGGGTAATAGGGGGTGAGGTCAAAGCCGCCGCCGAACCACCAGATGTCGCCGGCCTGGAAGTAGCGCACGTTGGCGTGGGTGGTCGGCACATGCGGATTGCGCGGGTGGATCACCAGGGACACCCCGGTGGCGGTGAATTCGCGCCCGGCCAGCTGCGGGTTGCGGGCGGTGGCCGAGGGCGGCAGGCCCTTGCCGTGGACCCGGGAGAAATTCACCCCGCCGCGCTCGAAGACCTCGCCGCCGTCCAGCACGCGGCTCTCGCCGCCGCCACCTTCCGGGCGTTCCCAGCGGTCGCGCTGGAAGCGGGCGGCGGGTTCCAGGGCCTCCAGGCCCCGGCAGATGCTGTCCTGCAGCTCCCGCAGGAACTGGTCTACCGCGTCCAGTTGTGAGTTCATGCGCGCAGTTGCCGGCCGGTGAAAGGGTCCATGATACGACTCGGGCCCCGCGCCTGGCCAAGCGCTGCGTTCAGGTAGTGATCGATGTCCCTGCCGAATTGCGCCCGCAGCCGGGTCAGGCCGGCCGGGGTGGGCCGGCCGGCCCGGTTGGCGCTGGTCGACACGATGGCGCCGCCAAAGGCCTGGCACAGCGCCCGCACCGGCGGATGGGCACTGATGCGCACGGCCAGGTTCGGATGCTTTCCCCGCAGCAGGGCCGGGACCTGTGGTCGAGCTGGCAGCAGGCAGGTGACATGGCCGGGCCACAGGCCGGCACAGGCCGCCGGCATGGTCTCGATGGCCAGCCAGGGCGCCAGCTGGGACCAGTCGGCGGCGATCAGGATCAGGCCCTTGTGCCAGGGGCGCTGTTTCAGCGCCAGCAGGCGGGCGAGGGCATCGTTGTCGGCCGGGTCGCAGCCCAGGCCCCAGACCCCTTCGGTGGGATAGGCCAGCAAGCCCCCGGCGCGCAGGGCGCGGGCGGCCTGTTCGATCGGCCAGCGTCGGGTCGGGTGACAGTCCACGGGGCGCGGTGACCTGGCGGTCCGGAGTGTCCGGCGGGCTGAAGCGGCGCCGGGTCCCTAGCGCCAGCGCGCCGGGGTGCGGACGCAGGACGCGAGCACGGGTGGCGCGCTCACGCCTTGGCCTTGCCCTTGGCGCCGGCCTTGCCCTTGGGCGCCGCCTTGCCCTTCGGGCCGGCCTTGCGGCCGGCGGCGCCACGCTTCTTCTTCTCCGGCGCCTTGGCCAGCAGTTCCTGGCAGGCGGTGAGATCGAGATCGTCGACCTCCATGTCCTTGGGGATGCGCGCGTTCTTGTCGCCGTCCGTGATGTACGGCCCCCAGCGGCCCTTGAGGATCTGGATGCCGGCATCCGGGTAGTTGCGGATGATCTTCTCGCGGTCGACCTGCTGCTTCTCGGCGATCAGCTGCAGCGCGCGGGCTTCCTCGATGGTGTAGGGGTCGTCCTCCTTGAGGGAGACGAACTTGTCCTTCTTCTCCACCGGGTCGCGGTAGCGGATGTAGGGACCGAAGCGGCCGATGTTGGCGCTGATCTTGTGCCCGGATTCGGTGGTGCCGACATCGCGCGGCAGCCGGAACAGCTCCAGCGCCTCCTCCAGGGTGATGGTGAAGATGCTCTGTCCCGGGCGCAGGCCGGCGAACTTCGGCTTGTCCTCGTCGTCCTTGGTGCCGATCTGCACATGGGTGCCGTAGGG
>JBFJTN010000402.1:0-2105 GCA_041625325.1 Oceanococcus sp.
ATGAGGTGTATAAGCGACTCATCAAACAAGCAGAATCCAGCAAGGTCAAGAAAATCCTGCTCATTTCAAAGTGGCCCGACCAGGGTCCAAACCAACAGCGCTTTCAGGTGAATCTCGAACAAATATTGTCCAGAGGCATCGACGTGGTCATATCGGAAGTCGTTCCACATGGCCGGCAATTTGACCCATACCGTAAAGCGAAATGGATCGAGGGTGGAGTTACCGATTTTTTGCCATATCCCGCATCGGACCATCTTGAAAAAGTCGCAAAACAGCGGGGGTATTTCGAAACACTGGAGGCCCGTTATTCGCCTCAGGTGCGACTCCTGAAGCCTGCTGATTCGCTATGCACCTCTGATAGCTGTGCGTTCTACACTGATGGGCAACCAAATTACGTAGATGACAATCATATTTCGCGCAAAGGTGTTGAAAGATTGCTCCCGCTGTATGCTCAAGCCTTGGCGATCTCCGCCTCCTTAAAGTCTGCCCGCCCCGAACAATAATTCCGTTTCGATAACATGAGGGTCAACGAGGAATGCCCAAGTTGTCCCGAATGGGCGACAGCGAGAAAGTGCAAGGTTCTGGCCCATCTTGCAGCCAGGACGTTTTATGAAGAAGGCCTGATTCACCGGGGTGCAGATCGTCGCGATCTTGATGCAGGCCAATGCGGGCGTACCGGTGAAGGTTCCTGGCCCTGAGCACGGCATCAGTTCGGCCACGGACTACAAGTGGAAGTCCGCATGTGGTGGTACGCAGGCCAGTGATGTGAAGCGCGTCAAAGAGCTTGAGGCCGAGAATGCCCGGCTCAAGCGGAGGTATGCGGACCTGGTGCCCGAAACCGCGGCGATGAATGATCTCATCGCAAAAGAGCTCTGGTGCCGTGCCAGAAGCGCGGGGCGGTCGAGCATCTGATCAGAGACCATGATGTCGGTAGCACAGGCTTGCCGTTGTGTCGGCCTGGTCCGGTCCGCGTACTGCCAAGTCCCTGCGCCCTGGGCCGAGCGTGATGCCGACATCATCGCGGTCCTGGCGACACTGGTGAAGGGGCTGCCCAAGCCGGGGATTGGGGAAGCTTACGCTTGGCCGAAGCCCTGCTCGAGAACGTAGTGAGGAAAGAAGCCCTGCGAGTAAAGTGGTGGCCACGCCATGGCATCGCGCTGGTGCGGGACGGGGAATGCGTGTGGGTTCCGGTCGAAGGCCGCGTCAGCTGCCCGGCCCGGGCTGACGTCATGGTCATCGAACGCCCGACAGGGCAGCGGAACACGGCGTCGCCGCCGGCAGGCGCTCAGAAAAACTGCCAGCGCAAACGCAGCATGCCCTCTCGCTCGACCAGCGCCCGGGGCGTGCCCACTACCGGGTCGACAAACTCCTGATGGTCGCCGGACAGCAGGTTGCGGCCCACCAGGCTCAGTTCCAGTGAGCGGCTGGGCCGCCACACCAGGCTGCTGTCGGCTTCCAGATAGGCGTCGATCCGGTGGCGTGGCACCGCGCCCGCGTAACGCAGTTGCGTATTCCACTCCAGCGAGGGGCTGAGGTCCCAGGCCGTGCGCAGCCAGGCGCGGTGTCGGGGGCTTTCGCCCTCGGCATTGGCCACGTTGGGGTCGCGGCTGTCGCGTGGCGAGATGGCGATATCCACGAAGGCATAGGCCAGTTCGGCGCGCAAGCGCGTGCTGATTTCCTGGCGCAGCTGCAATTCCCCGCCCCAGCTGCGTGCGTCCGCGCCGTTAGCGGCGAACAGCGGCAGGAACAGATCCGGCGGCGGATTCTCGGCCGGATAGGGTTCTCCCGGCTCCAGCGTGCGTAGGCCTTGGTAGTCGTGGACAAAGCCGGACAGCTCCAGTGCGAGACCCGAATGCCAGCGTTGCCGCCAGCCCAGCTCGTAGGCCGTCAGCCGCTCGGAGCGAAAGCCGCGGTCGCCTTGAATCTGCAGCTGCATCAGGCTCCCGTCTTCCAGTGGCACGAGATCAAAATCGATGGTGACGTCATGCTCCGTGCGGCTGGGCGTGCGTTCGGCGCGTGACACCGCCGCCCAGGCTGTCGCCTGTGGCCCGGCCAGCCAGACCAGCCGCAGGCTGGGCTGCAGTTCGGTGCCGCTGAAGTCGTTG
>JBFJTN010000403.1:0-2090 GCA_041625325.1 Oceanococcus sp.
CGACCCTGGCCCACCGGGTCATCCAGGCGCTGGCCGCACGCGGGCGCCGCGCGCGCTTCTCGGTGTCCTGCACCACCCGGGCCCCGCGACCGGGCGAGGTGGACGGGCAGGACTACCATTTCGTCAGCCCGGAGGTCTTTCAGCGCATGGTGGAAGAGGGCCGCATGCTGGAACATGCGCAGGTCTTCGACCGCCATTACGGCACCGGTCAGGCGGCGACGCAGCAGGCGCTGGAGGCCGGCGAGATCCTGTTCCTGGACATCGACTGGCAGGGCGCCCGCCAGGTCAAGGCCCGCCTGCCCGAGCGCAGCACCGCGGTGTTTGTGCTGCCGCCTTCACGCCAGACCCTGCGCCAGCGGCTGGAGGGCCGGGGGCAGGATGCGGCCGAGGTCATCGACGGGCGCATGCGCAAGGCCCAGGCGGAAATGAGCCACTATGCGGAGTTCGACCACGTGCTGGTCAATGATGATCTGGAGCTGGCGGTGGAGCAGCTCCTCGCCATCTGCCTGGGCCAACCCCTGCCGGGATGCCTTGCCGAGGATCACGCAGGCCTGATCGCGGAGCTGCTGGGCGACTGAGTCGCGTGGCGGTGACGGTCGGGCTTCCTGTTGCGGCGCGAGCGGGTTAAACTACGCCGTTCGATTTTCCGGATTGCAGATTCATGGCCCGAGTCACCGTCGAGGATTGCCTCAAACACATCGACAACCAGTTCGATCTCACCCTGGTTGCGTCCAAGCGCGCCCGCCAGCTGGCCCGCGGCGCCGATTCCCGTGTGCCCTGGGGCAATCACAAGTCCACCGTCGTCGCCCTGCGCGAGGTGGCCGAGGAACTGACCGGTCGCGAGGTGCTGGACGAGAATGATCCGCCGCCCATGCCGCAGCTCAAGGTCGATCTGTCGAACATCGAGATCGGCACCGACTGAGCCGCAGAATTTCAAAAAGCCCCGACGCGCAAGCCTCGGGGCTTTTTTGTGGCTTGTTGCGCGGGGAGCTGACCCTCAAGGCGCTTGGGGAGGCCTCTGCTTTGGCTGTCATGCTTCGATCGTTCGGTCTGGCTTAGCCGGTCTTGCAGGCACTGGTGGAGGCATCAGGGCGGCTGGCCGGACGCCGGCTGCGCGAATGGGGTCAGCGCGCCATGGACGGCGCGCTGAGGGCCTCCAAGACAGGATGTCTTGTAGGCCCGACCCCACCGAGCGGAGGCGGCGGTAGGGTACAGCGCGCAGCGCGGCGAGTTGCCAGCCTCCGCCAGTGCCTGCAAGACCAGCCCCCGGAACAGGCCAGGCGGCTATACTCGACGGGTATGGAATTCCCCGTCATCCGCCGCCTGAATACCGCCTTTCGCACCTCGCGCATCACCCGAGAATTCGGCATTGATGCGCTGGTCAGCCTGCTCGAGTCCTACCTGCCGGATGAGGACATCGCGCAGGTGCGTGAAGCCTACGAGTTCGGTGCGGCCATGCACGCGGGGCAGTTCCGCCAGACCGGCGAGCCCTACATCTTCCACCCGCTGGCGGTGGCCCGGATTCTGGCCGAGATGCGCATGGACGCGACCTCGCTGGTCGGGGCCATCCTGCATGACGTGATCGAGGACACCCCGGCGGCCAAGGAAGAGGTGGCCGATCGCTTCGGCGCCGAGGTGGCCGGCATCGTGGACGGGGTCAGCAAGCTGGAGCGGGCCTCGGACCAGTCGCGCGAGGAGGCCCAGGCCGAGAGCCTGCGCAAGCTGATGCTGGCGATGACCGACGACCTGCGGGTCATCCTGGTCAAGCTGGCCGATCGCCTGCACAACATGCGCACCCTCTCCACCATGAGCCCGGAGAAGCGCCGCCGGGTGGCCCAGGAAACCCTGGACATCTACGCGCCGATCGCGCATCGCCTGGGCATCCACACCCTGCGCACCGAGCTGGAGGATCTGGGCTTCGCCAACCGCTACCCGCAGCGCTACAAGGTGCTGAAGAAGTCGGTGGGCTCGGTCAGCGGCAAGCGCAAGGATCTGGTGCGCGAGGTCGAGGACAAGCTGAACCGGCGCCTGTCCGAGGAGGGCATCGGCGCGGCCGTGTTCGGCCGGCGCAAGAACCTGTACAGCGTCTA
>JBFJTN010000404.1:0-2020 GCA_041625325.1 Oceanococcus sp.
GATCAGATACTCGCGCTGCGCCCGCTGGGCGATGGGCGCTATGAAGGTCAGGGCCCGGCCTACCCCTGGGGCGGCCTGTATGGCGGCCAGCTCATCGCCCAGGCCCTGATGGCCGCGGGCGCCACGGTGGCCCCGGAGCGCCGGGTGCATTCCCTGCATGCCCATTTCATCCGCCGGGGTGACAACGGTCAGCCGGTGGAATACCGGGTGGAGTCCGAAAGGGACGGTGGCAGCTTCTCCACTCGTCTGGTCCACGCCTGGCAGGGCGAACGCCGCCTGCTGGCCGCCACCCTGTCCTTCACCACCGTCACCGGCGCCCAGGCGCCGGGCCGGGACCTGCAGGACCTGCCCGCACCGCAGGCCGTCGCGCCCAGCTGTGAATGGTTCAGCCAGTTCGAACGCCGCGGCCTGCCCGCGCACAGCCACGGCCGCCTCAGCGCCGCGGCCTGGTGCCGGCTGCTGGACCCGGTGCCGGATGAGCCCCTGAGCATCGCCGCCGCCCTGGCCTTTGTGTCGGACGATCTGCCCACCGAAGCGGTGCTGCTGGCCCAGCCCGGGCCACCGAGCTCGATTCAGGGCTTCTTCAGCGCCAGCCTGGACCACAGCCTGTGGTTCCACGATCTGCCAGCCGCCGCCGACTGGAGCCTGTGGCAGTTCGACTGCGTCGCCCACGGCGCGGAGCGCGGCCTGGCCCAGGGTGCCGCTTTCGGCGCCGACGGACGGCGTCTGGTCACGGTGGCGCAGGAAGTGCTGCTGCGGGAGCAACGACCCGCCTGAGCGGCCTATACTGCCGGCTCTTCCCGGGGGAACCGCGCATGACCGACAAGCTCCTGCTGGCCTTGCTGGCCGTCATCACCCTGAGCGCCTGCTCCGGAACCACCGAGGATCTGGTCCGGCTGCCCGAGACGCCACCGTCATCGGTGCTGATCCGCAACACGGCCGTGTTCGACCCGGCCAGCGGCGCGCGCCGCGAGGGCCTGGATGTCAGCATTCGGAACGGCCTGATCACGTCCATCAGCCCCGCCAGCCAGAGCCCGGCCGCAGCGGACCAGGTGATCGATGGCAGCGGCGCCACCCTGCTGCCCGGCCTGATCGACATGCACAGCCATGTAGGCTTTTCGTCGGCGCCGCGCTGGCAGCCGGAACTGCCCGACCCGGCGCGCAACCTGCGCGCCTACCTGTACAGCGGCGTGACCACGGTGCTGGACCTGGGCGGCATGGACAACCAGATCTTCGACCTGCGCGCGCGCACCGCCTCGGGCGCCCTGCCCGGCCCGCGCCTGTTCGCCGCCGGGCCGATCATCACCACCACCGGCGGCCACCCGGTGGCGGTGCTGGACAAGTTCGCCCCCTGGTGGATCCGCTGGTACATCAAGAAGCACCAGACCCGCGAGGTCGGCTCCGCCGACGCAGCCCGCGCTACCGTGGCCGAGGTCGCCGGCCTGGGCGCCGATGTGATCAAGCTGGCGGTGGACCGGATTCCGGAATCCACTCCGCGCATCGCCAACGAGGTGCTGCGCGCCGCGGTGGCCGAAGCCCGCGCCCGCCAGCTGCGCGCCGTGGCCCATGTCGGCAGCGTCGAGGATGCGATCGATGCGGCAGAGGCCGGCGTGTCCCTGTGGGTGCACGGCGTCTACAAGCAGCGCATCCCCGACGAGCAGATCGGCCAACTGGCCGCCTTCGGCATTCCCATGGTCGTGACCATGGCGGTGTTCGAGAACTACGCCCTGCTCGGCCGCGAGCCGCGCCAGGCCACCGCGCTGGAACGCGAAACCGTCCCGGCCAAGACCCTGGCCGCCTTCGACGCGGTGCCGGAAAGCGACCCGGATAGCGCCTTCTTCCGCCCCTATCTGGACCTGCTGCATGCCCAGCGCCTGCACTGGCGGGACAATGTGCGTCGTCTGCATGCGGCGGGCGTGACCATCCTGGCCGGCAGCGACATGCAGGCCGGGGTGTTCCCGGGCGCCGGCCTGCACCGCGAGCTGGACCTGCTGGTGGAATCCGGCCTCAGCCCGGCCCA
>JBFJTN010000405.1:0-1976 GCA_041625325.1 Oceanococcus sp.
AGGGCATCATCGGGCACTGCCGGCTGGCGGACTGTCAGGGCATGAAACAGTTCGCCCTGGCCA
Source organism: Oceanococcus sp. (assembly GCA_041625325.1). Classification (GTDB taxonomy): domain Bacteria; phylum Pseudomonadota; class Gammaproteobacteria; order Nevskiales; family Oceanococcaceae; genus Oceanococcus. The sequence continues at coordinate 64 of JBFJTN010000405.1, forward strand.
TGGCCCACGAGGGACTGGCCGGTGCGCTGCTCGGTCTGGGGCAGCCCGATCGGGCGCGTGACGCGGCGGCGACGGCCGTCGCACAGGTGGAAGCTTTCTTCCCCTATTCCGCCGAGAGCGTGGAGTTTCGCACCGTGCTCGCTGAAGCCGAGCTGGCCCGGGGTGACGTGGGTGCGGCCCGGGCGGCACTGGACGGTATCAATGATCACGCCCGGGTTTTCCTGCTGCCGGAATCCCCGCTGCTGGCGGAATTCCGGCGTGCCCAGGGCCTGCTGTGGCGCGCGCTGGGGAAGGGCGCCGAGGCGGAGCGGGCCTTGCGCGAGGTGCTGCGCATCGAAACCGCGCGTCGCGATCCGGGCCACTGGAAGATTGTTCGGGCGCGGCAGGAACTGGCTGGCCTGGATGCCGGCCAGACACAAGGAGGTGGGTGAAGCCGAAGGTCTGGCGGTGGGCTTCCAGGCTCCAGGGAAGGGGGGCGAATGGCTTGCCTGGCCACTGCACAGCTTGGCCGTCCTGGCCGGATCAGCAAGCGTCTCGGGCCCGGCCGCCGGGCGCTGTGCACAGGCGGATGCGCCGCGCGATCCGGCGCAATCCAAGGGTGGAGTTGCGCCATCCGGCTACCACCGGGGCGGCGTCTGGGGTAGCTTACGGCACAGAAACTCCAGTTCTTCCCGCCTGTCCTTAACGGCTGCCCCGGGCGCCGCCATGATGGGGTCATCATGACAACACTTGAGATCGTGATTCTCGCCCTGATTCAGGGGCTCACCGAATTCCTGCCCATCTCGAGTTCCGCGCACCTGATCCTGCCTTCCGCCATCCTGGGCTGGGACGAACAGGGGCTGGCCTTTGACGTGGCCGTGCACGTGGGCAGCCTGGCCGCGGTGATGATCTATTTCCGCGCCGAACTGGTCCGGCTGGCCATCGGCTGGCTGCAGTCGGTGTCCGGCAGGCAACAGAGCGACGAGGGTTACCTGGCCTGGTGGGTCATGCTGGCGACAGTGCCCGCCATCGCCTGCGGCTTCACCTTCAAGGACTACATCGAACTGTATCTGCGCGCCCCCGAGGTGATCGCCGCCACGACCATCGGCTTCGGCCTGCTGCTGTGGTATGCGGACAGGACCGGGCCGCGGCGGCTGTCCGAGAAGGACATGGGCTGGCGAAGGGCCCTGCTGATCGGCCTGTCGCAGGCGTTGGCGCTGATACCGGGCACTTCCCGTTCGGGGATCACCATGACCACCGGATTGATGGCGGGGCTGACCCGGGAAGCGGCGGCGCGGTTTTCCTTCCTGCTGTCGATCCCGGTGATCGCCGGCGCCGGCGTGCTGCTGACCCTGGAATTGCTGGAAACGCCCGCAGAGGTCGACTGGCAGGCCCTGTTCTGGGGCACCGTGCTGTCCTTTGCCGCCGCCTACACCTGCATCAGTCTGTTTCTCGCCTGGATTTCACGCATCGGGATGGGGCCGTTCGTGATCTATCGCCTGGCCCTGGGCTGTCTTCTGATCGGATTTATCAGCTGGGGCTGAAGCGGCTTCTGGCGGTGCGCGCTGTCCAGGGCATCGATTTGACGCACAGCCGACGCTGCGGCAATTCGCGGCGCCGCGGCAGGTCCGGGCAGGAGCTTCAGCCCGATCCCGATCCCGGCCCCTGGCCTGTATGCATCGTGGCGACCGACGGCAGTGCCAGGCTTGGCAAGATCGGGCATGACGGCATGCCGGTCTCTCCCGGGGCGGGGGCATTCATGCAGCGGCATGGCGGCGGGGAAGCCGCCGCCATGCCGGGGTGCCAGGCGCCTGCGCGCCTGGCCGTAACATGGAGTCACCGCCGGATGACTCCCCGGCAGGCTCCGCTCAGGAGCCGTTGACGCCCAGCGCCTTGACCGTTTCCATGTTGAGGTAACCGTCCACCGGCAGCCC
>JBFJTN010000406.1:0-1967 GCA_041625325.1 Oceanococcus sp.
ACGACAGCACCCGGTTTCTGGGCGGCGATCGCGAGACCATCGGGGAGGACCTGCCTGTGCGGGTGCTCGGACAGATCACGAGCAGCTCCGAGGTGCTGGCGTCCTCGGTGGAGTTTCTCCCGCGGATCAGCGACGAAATCGAAGCGCGCGTGCAATCGATCAATGACGCAGAACAGCGGCTCACGATGCAGGGCGACCTGGTCGTGCAGCTGGACTCCCGGACCCGCTACGATGACGACAGCGATGCCGGCGAACGCCGCTTCGGTGCCGGCGATATCCGGGTCGGAGACCGCCTGGAAGTGGCGGGCTACTTCGAGGCGGGCGTGATGGTGGCCATCAGCGTGTCGCGCGAAGAGGACGACCGGGACGGGGACAACGAAGCCGACCCGCAGGAATTCGAGGGCCGTCTGGAATCACTGGACAGCGCCAGTCGCTCCTTTCAGCTTGCCGGCACCACCCTCTTCATCACCGACCAGTCCGAATTCAATGGCTATGCCGATGAGGCGGATTTCTTCGCCACGGCCAGGGCTGGCGATGCGCTGGAAGTCAGGGCCGCCTATGACGAGTCCTCAGGCCGCACCCTGGCGCTGGAAGTCGATCGGCGTGATTCCTTGTGACAGGCAGGGTTGCCCGCGAGCGGGGCCGCATCACGCAGTGACCCGGAGCGTCATGCCCTGGAACCGCGGACAGCCATCCCGCCAGCGCGGAGCAGACTTTCGAAGAGGGAATGGTAGCGACGGGCGGGCTCGAACCGCCGACCTTGCGATTATGAGTCGCACGCTCTAACCAGCTGAGCTACGTCGCCACGGGGGTCTTTCCATCCCGCGCCTTGCACGCGGGGCCGCGCATTTTACGGGAAAAGTTCGGGGCAGTCGACTGCCCCGTTTCCCCGCGCAGCGATCAGACGTTGAAGCGGAAATGCATCACATCGCCTTCCTTGACGATGTATTCCTTGCCTTCCAGGCGCCATTTGCCGGCATCCTTGGCGCCGGCCTCGCCCCGGTGCCCGACGAAATCGTCGTAGGCCACGACTTCGGCGCGAATGAAGCCCTTCTCGAAATCGGTGTGGATGACCCCGGCGGCCTGCGGCGCGGTGGCGCCCTGCTTCACGGTCCAGGCGCGCACTTCCTTCTCGCCCGCGGTGAAGTAGGTCTGCAGGCCGAGCAGGCGGTAGGCGGCGCGGATCAGGCGGTTGAGGCCCGGCTCTTCGAGACCCAGATCGACCAGGAACTCCTGTTGCTCGGATTCGTCCAACTGGGACAGCTCGGCCTCGATCGCGGCGCAGATCGGCACCACCTCGGCCTGCTGCTCGGCGGCCAGGGCACGGACCTCGTCCAGCGCCGGATTGTTCTCGAAGCCGTCTTCCTGCACGTTGGCCACGTAGAGGATGGGCTTGATCGTGAGCAGGTTCAGGTCGCGCAGGGCGCGGCGCTCGTCATCGCTCAGTTCCATGGATCGGGCCGAGCGCCCCTGGTCCAGATGGGCCAGCAGCCGCTCCAGCAGTTCCAGGCGGGCGCGGGCGGCCTTGTCGCCGCTCTTGGCCACCTTGGCCACGCGGTCGCGGTTGCGCGCGACCACGTCGAGATCGGCCAGCACCAGCTCGGTGTCGATGACCTCGGCGTCGCGGCGCGGGCCGATGCCGCCGGAGACATGGATGACATCATCGTCCTCGAAGCAGCGCACCACGTGGCAGATCGCATTGACCTCGCGGATGTGACCGAGGAACTGGTTGCCCAGGCCCTCGCCCTTGGAGGCGCCGGCGACCAGACCGGCGATGTCCAGGAACTCCACCGTGGTGGGCAGGATTTTCTGCGGCTTGACGATATCCGCCAGCGCATCCAGGCGCGGGTCGGGCACGGCCACCACACCGACATTGGGGTCGATGGTGCAGAAGGGATAGTTCTCGGCGGCAATCGCCGCCTTGGTCAGGGCGTTGAACAGGGTCGACTTGCCGACGTTCGGCAGCC
>JBFJTN010000407.1:0-1928 GCA_041625325.1 Oceanococcus sp.
GGCCACCGGCTTCGGGCCGGTTGCTCAGCACCAGGACGGGCTGCGCATCGATGTCGCCTGCGGCACAGCCGTCGAGGATGGCCTGCAGGTTGCGGCCGGTGCCGGAGATCAGCACGGCCAGACGGGGCTGGCTCATGGGCGGGCCCCGGTCACCGATGGGGCCATCAGCGGTACTGCACCGCGGCGCCATCGCCGCGGCTGACCACCTGACCGATCGCGTGGACCGTCTCGCCGGCCTGCTCCAGCGCGGCCTGACAGGCTGCCGCCTCCGCCGCCGGCACCACCAGGATCAGGCCGATGCCGCAGTTGAAGGTGCGACGCATCTCGGCCTCCTCGATCTGACCGGCATCCTGCAGCCACTGGAACACCGGCGGGCGCGGCCAGGTCTGCATGTCCACCGCCGCGGCCAGATGCTCGGGCAACACCCGCGGCAGGTTTTCGGTGATGCCGCCGCCGGTGATGTGCGACAGCGCGTGAATGCGCCCGGCGCGGATCTGCGGCAGCACGGAGGCGATGTAGATGCGGGTCGGCGCCATCAGGGCTTCGATCAGGCTGGTCTCGCCGCAGGCCTGCTCCGGGCTGTCGCCACTGACTTCCAGCACCCGCCGGATCAGCGAGTAGCCATTGGAGTGCGGGCCGGATGAGGCCAGGCCCAGCAGCTGGTCGCCCTCGGCCACCGCGCTGCCGTCCAGGATCTGATCGCGCTCGACGATGCCCACGGCGAAGCCCGCGGCGTCGAAGTCGCCGGCGCGATACAGGCCGGGCATTTCGGCGGTTTCGCCGCCGATCAGCGAGCAGCCGGCGTCCTCGCAGCCGGCGGCGATGCCGGCGATGACCCGTGAGGCCACGCCCAGCTCCAGGTGGCCGGTGGCGAAGTAGTCGAGGAAGAACAGCGGTTCCGCGCCGCAGACCAGGATGTCGTTGACGCACATGGCGACCAGATCACGTCCCAGGCCGTCCAGGCGACCGGAATCGATGCCCAGCTTCAGCTTGGTGCCGATCCCGTCGGTTCCCGACACCAGGACCGGCTCACGGTAGCCCTGCGGCACCCGGAACAGGCCGCCGAAGCCACCCAGGCCGCCGAGGACCTCGGGCCGCGTGGTGCGGGCGATCAGCGGTTTGATGTCTTCGACCAGCTGGTTGCCGGCGTCGATATCGACCCCGGCGTCGCGGTAGCTCAGGGGTTTGGACGGCTTCGTCATGGCGCGGTACTGCGGGAAAAGCGCGCATTGTACCGCCAGCGGCGTCGCCGCCTCAGGTGCGCGCGGTCAAAAAACCCCCGCGCAGGGCGATTGTTGCGCGGCAAGCCTTTACACTGGGGGCTTTGCCACCGCCATCGCCGTCATGCGACATAGCCGAATCCCGCTCTTCTTGCTGCTGCTGGGGCTGAGTGCCGGCGCTCAGGCCGCCAGCATGGACCGCACGGCCGATTTCTACCAGGGCAGCGCCGTGGTCGACTCGCGTAGCGAGCAGGCCCGCCGCCAGGGCATCCGCGAGGCGCTGGTCGAGGTGCTGGTGCGCATGACCGGGGATGTCTCGGTCAGCCTGAACGAGCGCTCGGGCCCGATCCTGGATCAGGCCTCGCGCTACATGCGCAGCTATCGCTATGTGGAGCGGGAGCAGCCGGAGCCCCGGCCCTTTCTGCAGCCGGCCGTCGAACCATCGCCGGGTCCGGCCACCCCGCCCTTGAAGGCGCAGTTCCTGCTGGTGGATTTCGACGCGGGCGCTCTGGTGCGCGCGGTCAAGGACGCCGGCCTGCCCCTGTGGGATGACCTGCGAGCGGTCACCGCCCTGTGGCTGCTGGCGCCCTCCGCCGACGGGCCGCGAGCCCTGCTGGGGGGCGAGGACATCGCGCAGCGCCTGCCCTCGCTGCAGCGCGCGGCCAATGCCCGCGGCATTCCCTTGCGCCTGCCCGTCATGGATGTCGA
>JBFJTN010000408.1:0-1915 GCA_041625325.1 Oceanococcus sp.
GAGAATTTCAAGGCCATGCTGGCCGAGCGTTTCCCCGAGGAAACCGACGCCATCGAGCGCTATGTCGAACTGGTCAACAAGGTGTCCGGCTCGATGCAGAAGTTCTTCATGGGCCAGGCCATGAACCCGACCCTGGCCGGCGTTCATCGGCGGCTGCGCTCGCGTCTGGTGCCGCCCGAATGCACCATGACCACCCGGCAGGTGCTGGAATCGCTGACCTCGAATCAGGAGCTGATCGCGGTCCTGACCGGGCAGTGGGGCGATTACGGCATGGTGCCGGCGGAAGCCACCTTCCTGATGCACGCGGCCGTGGCCAAGCATTACTTCAATGGCGGCAATTACCCGGTGGGTGGCTCCTGGAAGATCTCCGAAACCATCATCCCGGTGATCCGGTCCGCCGGCGGCGAGGTGTTCACCTATGCCAAGGTGGACGAGATCGTGCTGGAGCAGGGCAGAGCCGTCGGCGTCAGACTGGACAACGGCGATGTGCTGCGGGCGGACAAGATCGTCAGCTCGGTGGGCGCCCGGCTGACCTATGGCCAGCTGCTGTCGGAAGAGGCCCGCCAGCGCGTGGGTCTGCCGCAGAAGCTCGAGACCGTGAAGCCGTCCGGCTCCAGCCTGTGTCTGTTCCTGGGCTTCAAGGGCGATGCGGAAGCACTGAAACTCCCCCGGACCAACCTGTGGATCTACCCCGGACCGGATCATGAAGGCAATGTTCAGCGCTTCCAGCAGGATCGCAATGCGCCGTTCCCGCTGCTCTACGTGTCTTTCCCCTCGGCCAAGGATCCCGAGTGGAACCAGCACTATCCGGGCAAGAGCACGGTCCAGGTCATCACCATGGCGCCCTACGAATGGTTCGAACAGTGGTCCGACACCACCTGGAACCAGCGCGGCGAGGATTACGAGGCGCTGAAGGAGGAACTGGCCCAGCGCATGCTGCGGGAGCTGTACCGCCAGATGCCCCAGCTGGAAGGCGCGCTGGACTTCTACGAGCTGGCCACCCCGTTGTCTACCCAGTGGTTCCATCTCTATGATCGCGGCGAAATCTACGGCCTGGATCACGACCCGGGCCGCTTCGAGCAGTCCTGGCTGCATCCGGTCTCCCCGGTGAAGAATCTCTACCTGACCGGCCAGGATGTGGTGACCGCAGGGGTCGGCGGCGCCCTGATGGGTGGTCTGCTGACCACCGGCGCCATGGTCGGCCTGCGCGAGTTCGGCAAGGTCAACAAGATGCTCAAGGACTGGCAGCCCCTGGCCCCGCAGGGCAGCGGGGATCCGGTGCCCGCCTGAGCCCGCCGCCATGAGCTATCTGGCCCTGACCTGGCTGCATCTGCTCACGGTCGTGCCGGCCCTGCTGATCGGCAGCTGGCTGATGCTGCGCCGCAAGGGCACCCCGCATCATCGGCAGCTGGGCCGGGCGTTCATGCTGCTGATGCTGGCGACGGGCCTGCTCACCCTGCTGATGCCGGCCGAGCTGGGGCCGCGCTTGCTGGATCATTTCGGCGGCATCCACGCCCTGAGCCTACTCACCATCGTCAGCGTGCCCCGGGCCTGGCAGGCGGCGCGGCGCCGGCAACTGATCCGCCACCGCTATTACATGATCGGACTCTACGTGGGTGGCCTGCTGGTGCCTGGCACCTTTGCCATGATGCCGGGGCGCAGCCTACACAGCTGGCTGATCGGCTGACCGCCGGAGGGGGCGCCTCCCGATCAGGCGAGCCGCACCGTCGTCCGTGCAGGAGGGAGTGAAAAATCTCCCGGACGGGCCGTTTTGGTATTGTACAGGCATGTTAAAATACTGCGCCTGAAGCGCCGCGATATCCCGGCGCGGCGAGGACCAGGAGACAAACATGAGCCGGCCGCATTTCCAATGGAGTGATCCGTTTCTGCTGGACGAGCAGCTCAGCGAGGAGGA
>JBFJTN010000409.1:0-1911 GCA_041625325.1 Oceanococcus sp.
GCGGGCTCTTGGTGCCGTAGGTCTGGTGGTCAATGTCGACACCGCCGAAGGACTGGCCAGCTTGCGAGACCTGGCATCCGTCTTGACCCTGTCACCGGCCTCTGGTGACGACCTGGCCCAGCGCCTTGAGATCCGACACTACCCGGTGCTGATCACCGCCACCGGTATCGAGCAGTGACATGGCCCAGCCCCATGCTGTGGAGGTCATGCTGCGACCCGCCGTCGAACTGTATAGCGTCACAGTCAGTTTCGGTGCAGCTCTACTGTGCCTGTTTGCCCCGTGGTCGCTGGCTCTCAGCCCACTGCTGGGACTGGGGGCAGCCCTAGGCTTCCTGATCTTTGCTGCCATCCGCTTTCGCGACGCGAGGGTGATCCTGCGCTATCGCCGCAACATCAGGCGTATCCCACGCTACGTAATGGCCAGCCGGAACGTGCCGGTGAGCCAGCAACGGCTGTTTGTTGGCCGAGGTTTCCGCTGGGATCAGCGCCATACCCACCGGCTGATGCAGACCTACCGTCCTGAGTTTCGCCGCTACGTCGAGCCTACACCGGCCTACAGATTCATCCGTCGCATGGAGGAACGACTGGAATTTGCGCCATTTCCATTGCCATGCCTTGGCAGGATGACCGCCTGGGACCACCCACTGAACCCACTCCGCCCCCTGCCACCGGTGGGTGGGTTGCCGCGGCTGCACGGTATCGAGCCCTTGGAGACGGATGTATCCCTCCCACTGGGTGAACGCGTAGGCCACACCCTGGTGCTCGGTACCACCCGTGTCGGCAAAACCCGACTGGCCGAGTTGTGCATCACCCAGGATATTCGCCGCAGGGTCAACGGCGAACACGAGGTGGTGATCGTGTTCGACCCCAAGGGCGATGCTGATCTGCTCAAGCGTATGTACGTGGAAGCCCGGCGCGCCGGGCGCGAGGGCGAGTTCTACGTGTTCCATCTCGGCTGGCCGGACATTTCCGCTCGCTACAATGCCGTGGGCCGCTTCGGGCGCATCTCGGAGGTGGCCACGCGCATTGCCGGGCAGCTCTCCGGCGAGGGCAACAGCGCAGCCTTTCGCGAATTCGCCTGGCGCTTCGTCAATATCATCGCCCGCGCCCTGGTGGAGCTGGGAAGACGTCCCGACTATTTGCAAATTCAGCGTCACGTCATCAACATCGACGCGCTGTTCATCGAGTACGCCCAGCACTTCTTCGCCAAAACCGAACCGAAGGCCTGGGAGGTGATCGTGCAGCTCGAAGGTCGGCTCAACGACAAGAATATCCCCCGCCACATGGTCGGTCGGGAAAATCGTGTGGTGGCCATTGAGCAGTACCTGTCCCAGGTGCGGGTCTACGATCCCGTGCTCGACGGCCTGCGCTCAGCAGTGCGTTACGACCGCACCTACTTCGACAAAATTGTCGCTTCGCTGCTGCCGCTTCTGGAGAAACTCACCACCGGCAAGATCTCACAACTGCTGGCGCCGGACTATGCGGACCTGCACGATCCGCGGCCGATCTTCGACTGGATGCAGATCATCCGCAAACGGGCGGTGGTCTATGTCGGCTTGGACGCCCTGTCGGATGCTGAAGTCGCGGCAGCGGTGGGCAACTCCATGTTTTCCGATCTGGTGTCGGTGGCCGGGCACATCTACAAGTTTGGCATCGACGACGGCCTCCCCGGGGCAACGACCAGCACCCATGGCAAAGTTGCCATCAACGTCCATGCCGATGAGTTCAATGAGCTGATGGGTGACGAGTTCATCCCCATGGTCAACAAGGGCGGTGGCGCCGGGATTCAGGTGACGGCCTACACCCAGACCCTGAGCGATATCGAAGCGCGGATCGGCAATCGCGCCAAAGCGGGACAGGTAGTGGGCAACTTCAACAATCTTTTCATGTTGCGAGTTCGCGAGACTGCCA
>JBFJTN010000410.1:0-1900 GCA_041625325.1 Oceanococcus sp.
ATCGAGGATGAACTGCTGCGCGAGGACATCGCCGCCGCCGTTGACGGCCATCCGGAACGGCGGCTGGGTGACGCCGGGGCGCTGGCCAGGCGTCTGCGCGAGCTGCCGGCAAGACGCGCCGAGCGGATCGCCGGCCGTGAGGCGCAGCTGCGCGAGCAGCGTGCCCGGCGCCTGCGCGAGGAACTGCGCCGCATGCGCTTTGCCGTCGTGGCACTGGTCCTGCTGGCGCTGCTGGCCATCGGCGCCGGCCTGGCGGCCTGGCAGAGCCGCGATCAGGCGCTCGACGCCCGTGCCGAGGCCGTGGCCGCGCGCGACGACGCCGTGGCGCTGCGCCTGAAGGTTGAACATTCCGCCCGGACCACGGAGGCGGTCAGCCGCTTCATGACCGAGGAACTGCTCGGTGGACTGCAATTGCGCGACGAACCGGGCGCCATCGACTTCGCCGCGATACTGGATCAGGCCTCGCATCGCGTCGACGAACGCCTGACGGGGTTTCCCGAAGCGGCCGCGGAAGTGCATTACGTCATGGGGCGCCGTTTCATCCGCAGCTTCGACCGGCAGCGTTTTCACCTGCAGCGCGCCAGCGAATTGTACGAGCAGACCCAGGGCCCGCTGGGCGATGACACGCTGCTGGTCCGCATGCACCTGGCCGACGCGATCGAACAGGCCGGACAACCGCGGGAGGCCGTGGCTGCCTGGCGGACCGTTCTCGACGGACTTGAACAGCGTTTCGGTTCGAACAGCCTGCTGACGCTGGAGGCCCGCGCCCAGCTGGCCTTCTCGCAGCTGTGGACCGGAGCCTTCAACACCACCATCAGTGCGCTGGAAGCGGTACGCGTGGCGATGCCGTCTGCGCCGCCCCTGAGTCCGGCCGAGATCGCGCTGCGCACCCGCACCGGCCGCACCCAGGCCGCGGAGCTGGTGCGCGACAGCCAGCTTGCCGTGGTCGACCTGATGCTGGCCAACAGCCTGCGTCTGGCGCTGAGCGAGCTTGACCGTGCCGAGGATTTCGGTGCCCGGGCGCTCGAACGTTTCGCCGGCCTGGAGGGCGCGGAGATCTGGCGGGTGATGATCGCGCACCAGACCCAGGCCGAGTTGTTCGGTCTGCTCGGCAAGGCGCAGCCGGCCTACGCACTGCTGGATCGTGCCGATGCCCTCATCGCCAGGGAGTTCGGCGAAAAGGGTGAGTTCCGCGACGCCGCCCTGGAATGGCGCGCACTGGTTGATCTGTGGCAGCGCCGCTATGCGTCCGCCCTGCCCCTGCTGCAGCGTCGCCTGGATCGCTGCCGGGGCTTCGAGAACTGCTCTGCCCGTTTCACCCCGAATACCCGCGAATTCCTCGCCCGCAGCTACCTGGAGGTTGGCCAGCTGGACAAGGCCCGGCGGGAGTTTCAGCGCACCCTGGATGCCCGCGTCCAACTGCTGGAGGCGGACAATCCCTGGACGCTGCCGGCTCGCACCGGACTGGCCGAGGTGCTCCAGAGACAGGGCGAGCCCGATGCCGCCCGGGCCATGCTGGAGGTCGTCGATGAGCAGATGCTGGCGGCCTTTCCCGCCGACAGCCTGCATCGGGCCCGCTACTGGCGGGTGTCGGGGCTGCAGGCGCAGTTGGACGGTGACACCGCGGCAGCGCGCGACCGGCTGCAGCGGGCCTGGCAGCTGTACCAGGGCGGCCTGGGGCCGGCGCACTGGCTAACCCGCCGGACCGGCGAGGAGCTGGCGGCGCTGGCGTCATCGCCCTGACATCCTTTTTGAAAAACAATTGAAAACAGCGCCTTACAAGATGTCCGGAATATGCCGGATTTCTGTCAGGTTTGCGGCGCCCATCAGGATCACTCTCCACCGCAGTGCGGTTCCGGCAGCAGCTGGCGCCGCGATGAACGGATGGCGGACGGAGCGG
>JBFJTN010000411.1:0-1891 GCA_041625325.1 Oceanococcus sp.
GCCCCCTGGCCAATGGCGCCACCAGCCTGATCTTCGAAGGCGTGCCCAACTACCCGGATGCCTCGCGCTTCTGGCAGGTGATCGACAAGCACCAGGTGAACATCTTCTATACCGCGCCCACCGCCATCCGCGCCCTGATGCGCGAGGGCGAGGACTGGGTCAGCCGCAGCGATCGCTCCAGCCTGCGCCTGCTCGGCAGCGTCGGCGAGCCGATCAACCCCGAAGCCTGGGAGTGGTACCACCGGGTCGTCGGCGACGGCCGCTGCCCCATCGTCGACACCTGGTGGCAGACCGAAACCGGCGGCATCCTGATCTCGCCCCTGCCCGGCGCCACCGAGCTCAAGCCCGGTTCAGCCACGCGACCGCTGTTCGGCATCCAGCCGGCGCTGGTCGACGCGGAAGGGAATTTCCTCGAGGGCGCCACAGAAGGCAATCTCGTGATCCGCGATTCCTGGCCCGGCCAGATGCGCACCGTCCATGGCGATCACGAGCGCTTCGAGCAGACCTACTTCTCCACCTACCCCGGCCTGTACTTCACCGGCGACGGCGCTCGCCGCGATGAAGATGGCTACTGGTGGATCACCGGCCGGGTCGACGATGTCCTGAACGTGTCCGGCCATCGCCTGGGCACCGCCGAGGTCGAGTCCGCCCTGGTCGCCCACCCCAAGGTGGCCGAGGCCGCCATCGTCGGCTACCCGCACGAGATCAAGGGCCAGGGCATCTACGCCTATGTCACCCTCAACGCCGGCGAGGAAGGCTCCGAGGCCTTGCGCAAGGAATTGCGCGACTGGGTGCGCAAGGAGATCGGCCCGATCGCCAATCTGGACATGCTGCAATTCTCGCCGGGCCTGCCCAAGACCCGCTCCGGCAAGATCATGCGCCGCATCCTGCGCAAGATCGCCGAGAACGAATTCGGCGCCCTGGGCGACACCTCGACATTGGCAGACCCCTCGGTTGTCGATACCCTCATCGCGGAGCACAAGGCACTGAAAACCGCATAACACTCTATGTCCGACACCGTTGTCCTGATCGCCGATGACCATCCGCTGTTTCGCGCAGCGCTACGCCAGGCGGTGATGCAGGGGGTCGGGGCCGTGAACATCGAGGAAGCGGAGGACATGCAGGGGCTGGAAGCCGCGGCGGCCGCGCACCCGGAAGCGGATCTGGTCCTGCTGGATCTGCGCATGCCCGGCACCCGCGGCTTTTCCTCCCTGCTCTACCTGCGCACCCGCTATCCCAGCATGCCGGTGGTGGTGGTCTCGGCCGCCGATGAGGCCGCGGTGATCCAGCGCGCGGTGGACTTCGGGGCCTCCGGATTCATTTCGAAATCCGCCACCCTGGAGGACATCGGCGCCGCGATTCGCCAGGTGCTGGCGGGCGGCGTCTCCTTCCCTGAAATTGACAGCGAGCCCGACGAGGAAGCGGCCACCCAGGCGGCCCAGCTGGCCAGCCTGACCCCTCAGCAGCTCCGGGTCCTGATGATGGTCGGCGACGGCCTGCTGAACAAGCAGATCGCCTACGAACTGGAAGTCTCCGAAGCCACGATCAAGGCGCACATGACCGCGATCATGCGCAAGCTCGGGATATTCAGCCGCACCCAGGCGGCACTGATCGCCCAGAAACTGGATGTGGATGAATTGCGCATCGAGGACGATGCAGGCGGTTGATGTCCCGTAGCGGACCTTCCTCTCGCTGCGAGACGCTCTGCACCGCCCCCTGGGATGATTGGGGGAAAATGGCGGCGACTGGGTTCGTCCTGCTGCCGGATGCTCTCCATGGGAGCTCACGCCGGGCCCTGCCGCCTGTTCCGGGCGCTGTCCCCCGCGCCGCTTCGCGGTTCCCTGCGGCCACGCCCGCCAGCAGGGTCGGCTCAGACGCGACGTCCTGTCGC
>JBFJTN010000412.1:0-1883 GCA_041625325.1 Oceanococcus sp.
CGACGGCCGGATCCAGAGCGGTGGCGTGCTGATGGGGCCGGGCGGGGTGGCGGCGAACCGATTCGCCACGGTCCACCCGGATCAGGTGCCCGGCGACACCCTGGACCATCTGCACGAGGTCAGTGCCGTGGCCGGCGCCTGCCTGGTCACGCGCCGTTCGGTGTACGAGCAACTGGGCGGCCTGAACGAGGAGCAACTGGGGGTCGCCTTCAATGATGTCGATTACTGCCTGCGCCTGCGCGAGCAGGGCCTGTACTGCCGACTGGAACCCCGCGCCCGTCTGGTCCATCACGAATCGGTCTCGCTCAAGGACCATGCCCGCGGCCGCGCCCAGGCCTTCGCCGACGAGGTGCGCTGGATGCAGCAGCGCTGGGCCGCGCCCATCGCCCGCGACCCCTTCCACAATCTCAACCTGCGCCTGAGCAAGTTTCAGCCGCTGGCTGTCTTTCCGGGCAATCGCCGCGCCCTGCTCTGGCCCGAGTTCGGCATCCGCGCCCCGGAGCAGCCGGGCGCCGCGAGCCTGCACCCGCCCCTGCGCTGGTATGTGGATTCCAGCCAGGACCGGGTCGGCGCCGTGCGCGAGGCCCGCCGCGCCCTGAGCCTGGCCAGCGAGGCCAGCATCGACGGCCTGGCCATCCTGATCCTGACCAAGGACCGCCCCGAGTACATCATCCCGCTGGTCCAGCAGCTGGCCACCGCGGTGCCGGCCTTTGCCGAGCGCCAGCTGGCCCTGCGCATCCTCATCGGTGATACCGGCAGTTCCGAGCGCAAGGTGCTGGATTTCTATCGCCGCCTGCCGCAAGGCTGCGAGCTGGTCAGCGGCCTGCAGTACCAGTTCTCCCGCTGCAACAACCAGCTGCTGGAACGGGCCGCGGACTACCGCAGCATCCTGTTCCTGAACAACGACATCCGCTTCGCCGATGCGGCCGCCAGCCTGCTGCGCCTGTACACACGCCTGCACGCCGAGCCGGACACCGGCGTGGTCGGCGCCGTGCTGCGCTTCGCCGATGGCTCGGTCCAGCATGAAGGCATCGCCGCCTTCCCGGACGGGCCGCTGCGCGCCTTCGTGCACCATCCCGGCGCCCGCGGCCCGGTCAGCCTGGGCGAGGGCGAGGAGCGGCGTTGCCTGGCGGTGACGGGCGCGCTGCTGATGGCCCGGGCCGAGGCCCTGCGGGTCACCGGCGGCTTCGACGAGGCCTATGCCGCCGAATGCCAGGACGTGGACCTGTGCCTGGCCGCCGCCCGTGGCGGTTACGCCAGCATCCTGCTCAACGCCGGCGAGATCATTCATTTCGAGAACGGCACCCGGCCGGCCGGCGAGGAAGTCTGGGCCGACCGCCGGCGCCTGATGCGCCGCTGGCACAACTGGATCGAGGAGCACTGGCTGTGATGCCCCGGATACTGTTTCTCACCGTGCGCATGCAGCCCGGCTACGGTGTCGCGGTGGTGATCACCGAGGTCGCCCGACGCCTGCGCCAGCGCGGGGTCGAGGTTCTGGTCGGCTGCCAGCAGCGGGACGGCGACTTCGGCGCGCTGCCGGTGCGCCGGGTGGAGGCCACGGCCGACGCCCTGCAGGCCCTGGCCGCCGAGTTCCAGGCCAGCCACGTGATCGCCCATTCCTCGCCCTATTTCGAGGCCCTGCCCGGCCTGCGCGGCCTGCGCTGCTGGGCCTGGGAACACGGCGACCCGGACCCGGAATTCTTCGAGCGCTCGCGCGCCGAGCGGGCGGCCCAGATCCAGCGCAAGAAAACCGCGGTGTATCCCAATCTGGACGGGGTCATCGCCATCTCCGAGTTCATCCGCGAGCAGATCGGCTGGCCGGCGGCGCACATCGTGCGCAATGGCTGGGAGCATGTGCTGGCCGAACCGACAGCGGACGCCGC
>JBFJTN010000413.1:0-1879 GCA_041625325.1 Oceanococcus sp.
GCAGATGACGCAGATGACGCAGATAAATGGGATTGCGAAAGCAGGGCTCAATCTTGAAGAGCCGTAGAGCCCTGCCGGAATACTCTGACAACGCCCGACCTGGGGGCCTCACCGACCGCCCAGGCCCAGATCTTTTCCATCTGTGTCATCTGCGTCATCTGTGGACAATAAAGCTTCAACCACGAGCCTCTCTGGGAAGCCCCAGACCCCGCTCGGCGATCTGGTTGAGCTGGATTTCGTTGGTCCCGCCGTAGATGGTGTCGGCGCGGGAGAAGAAGAAGACCTGCTGCAGGCGCAGCCGGTCGAAATCCTCGGCCGGCACATCGCCCTGCGGCCCCAGCACGTCCATGGCCAGTTCGCCCAGCTGGCGGTGCCAGTTGGACCAGGCGTATTTGTAGATCAGGCCTTCCCGGCCCAGGCTGGTGGCATCGCCGGACATCATGCGCAGGGCGTTGTAGCGCAGCACCCGCAGGCCGTACCAGGCCCGTGCGATGCGGTCACGGATCAGCGGCTCGCGGTCGCGGCCCAGCTCGCGCGCGGCCTGGATGACCAGATCCAGCTCGTGGGCGAAATGCATCTGCTGCCCCAGGGTGGACACGCCACGCTCGGCCGCCAGCAGGCCCATGGCCACCGCCCAGCCTTCGCCGGGCGCACCGACCACATCGTCGGCCGCCGCCACCGCGCCGTCGAAAAAGACCTCGTTGAACTCGCAGCTGCCGGTGATCTGGCGGATCGGCCGGATGCTCACCCCGGGCTGGTCCAGCGGCAGCAGCAGGAAGCTGAGACCGTGACGACCGCGCGATTCCGGCTCGCTGCGGGCCAGCACGAAGATCCATTCGGATTCGTGCGCCAGCGAGGTCCAGACCTTCTGGCCCTGGACCCGCCAGCTGCCGTCCGCCTCGCGCCAGGCACGGGTCTGCACATTGGCCAGGTCGGAGCCGGCCGCCGGCTCCGAGTAGCCCTGGGCCCAGAACACGCGTCCCTCCCGGATGCCCGGCAGGAAACGCTGGCACTGGTCTTCAGTGCCGTAGGCGATCAGGGTAGGCGCCATCAGGCCCTCGCCGATATGGCCCATGCGGCCGGGCCCGCCGGCCCGGGCGTATTCCTCGTGGAAGATCACCTGCTGTTCAATGCTCAGGCCGCGGCCGCCATGCTCGACCGGCCAGCCCACGCCAATCCATCCGCCGGCCGCCATCTCCTGTTCCCATTCGCGGCGCAGCGCCGGAAAGGCGTCCTCGTCGCCCGGACCACCGCGATGTTTCAGGGGCGCGAAGCGGCCGGTGAGATGGGCCGCCATCCAGTCCGCCACCTCGGCGCGGAAGGCCTCATCCGCGGCCGTCGGCTGCAGATTCATGCCGCCACCTCCGCCGATTGGCTGGCCGGCAGAAGCTGTTCCGCCAGCTCGGCCCATAGGGCGTCCGGCTCGCCCAGCCAGTGGGCGGAGGCCTGGGCCCGCTTGAAGTAGAGCTGGGGATCGTATTCCCAGGTGAAACCGACCCCGCCGTGCAGCTGGATCGCCTCGCCGGCGCAGTAGCGCAGGGTCTCGGTGGCCAGCGCCCGTGCACCGGCGGCTTCAGCCGACAGGACCGGATCGTCCAGCGACCCGCTGGCCAGCGCGGCCAGACCGTAGACCGCCGAGCGCGTGCCCTCTATGCGGACCATCATCTCCGCGCAGCGGTGCTTGACCGCCTGGAAGGAGCCCACCGCCCGGCCGAACTGCTTGCGCTCCTGCACGTAGCTGGCGGTCAGATCCAGGCAGCGCTGGGCCGCGCCCAGCTGTTCGGCGGCCAGGTACAGGCGGACCAGCGACGCGCACTGCCGCAAGTGCGCCGACAGACCGGGCGCATCGCAGCGGATGGCGCCGGCATCGCTCAGCTCC
>JBFJTN010000414.1:0-1876 GCA_041625325.1 Oceanococcus sp.
CCCCAGACCCAGGCCGTGCGCACGATGGTGCCGGCCTGCGGCAGGGCCTGCATCACCGCCTGCTCGCCGTCCCGCTTGGTCTCGCCATAGACGCCCAGGGGACGGGTGGGGGCGTCCGGCGCATAGGGGGTGGAGGCCTGACCGTCGAACACGAAATCGGTGGACAGGTGCAGCAGCCGGGCCCCGCTGGCGGCGCAGGCCTCGGCCAGGTGCCGGGCCCCTTCCACGTTGATGCGCTGCGCCAGCTCGGCGTCGGATTCGGCCTTGTCCACGGCGGTATAGGCCGCCGCATTGATCAGCGCATCCGGGGCGAATTCCACGACCTCACGTCGCACCGCCGCGCCATCGCAGATATCCAGTTCCTCGGCATCACCCGCCCACAGCGTGTAACGCCCCTGGGCCTGGGCGCACAGCGCCTGGCCCAGCTGGCCACGCGCCCCGGTGATCATCAGACGCTTCATGCGAACAGCTCCGCGTCGGCCAGCAGCGGCGCCGCGGCATCCTTGTCGGCCAGGGTGGGCGGACCACCCACATCCGGCCAGCTGATGGCCAGTTGCGGATCATCCCAGCGGATCGCGCGCTCGCCGGCGGGGTCGTAGCGGTCGGTGACCTTGTACATGACCTCGGCCGACTCGGAAGTCACCAGAAAGGCATGGGCAAAGCCTACCGGCACCCACAGCTGGCGGTGATTCTCGGCCGACAGATATTCGCCGACCCACTGCCCGAAGGTGGGCGAATCGCGGCGGATGTCCACCGCCACGTCGAAGATCTCGCCGGACAGCACCCGCACCAGCTTGTCCTGCGGGTGCTCGCCCAGCTGGTAATGCAGGCCGCGCAGCACCCCGCGGGCGGAGCGCGACTGGTTGTCCTGCACGAAGCGTTTGTCACAGCCGCTGGCTTCGGCAAAGCGTTCGGCGTTCCAGGCCTCGAAGAAATAGCCGCGGGCATCGCCGAAGACCCTGGGCTCCAGCAACAGCACTTCGGGCAGCGCGGTGGGGGTCACTTTCATTGCATCTGTCCCGGTTTGACCTCGGCCGCGATGCGCAGCAGGTAGTCGCCGTAACCGCTTTTCTTCAGCGGTGCGGCCAGCGCGCGCAGCTGGGCGTTGTCGATGAAACCGCAGCGGTAGGCCACTTCCTCCGGGCTGGAAATCTTCAGGCCTTGGCGCTTTTCCAGGGTGTGGATGAACATGCCCGCCTCCATCAGGGAGTCGTGGGTGCCGGTATCCAGCCAGGCCGTGCCGCGCCCCATGCGCTCCACATGCAGGCGACCGGCCTCCAGATAGAGCTTGTTCAGATCGGTGATCTCCAGTTCGCCACGAGCCGAGGGCTTGACCTGCTTGACCAGTTCGGTGACCTGCTCGTCGTAGAAGTACAGGCCGGTCAGGGCGTAGCGCGACTTGGGTTTGGCCGGCTTCTCCTCGATCGACACCGCGCGGAAGTTCTCGTCGAACTCCACCACGCCGTAGCGCTGCGGATCGGTCACCGCATAGGCGAAGACGGTGGCGCCGGACTCGCGCGCGGCGGCGCGGCGCAGCGACTGGGCCAGATCATGACCGAAGAAGATGTTGTCGCCGAGCACCAGGGCGCAGCGCTGGCCACGGGCGAAGTCCTCGCCCAGCACGAAGGCCTGAGCCAGGCCGTCGGGGCTGTCCTGCACGCAGTACTGGATGTCGATGCCCCACTGGTGGCCATCGCCCAGCAGGTGCTCGAAACGCGGCGTGTCCTGCGGGGTCGAGATCAGCAGGAACTCGCGGATGCCGGCCAGCATCAGGGTGGTCAGCGGGTAGTAGACCATCGGCTTGTCGTAGACCGGCATCAGCTGCTTGGACACCGCCAGGGTCGAGGGGTACAGACGGGTGCCGCTGCCCCCGGCC
>JBFJTN010000415.1:0-1827 GCA_041625325.1 Oceanococcus sp.
GCCTGCATCATGGCATCGGACTCCTTCTGCTTGGCCGGATACAGGGCCATGCCGGTCCAGGCCCGGTTCCAGCTGGACAGGTTGTAGTAGGCCACCTGCGGCTGCTTCTCGCCGCTCATATAGGGTTCCAGCCGCTGCACCACGACCTCGCCCAGATCCTCCCGCAGAGCGCTGCGCGACACCCCGGGCGGCAAGGAGAAATTCGCCCAGACATTGTCCGAGCGGGCCCGGGGCAGATAGTCGGCCGAAGGCATCAGGGCCCAGGCCAGCATGGCGGCGCCGCCGATCAGCAGGACCACGCTGGCCACCCGCACCGAAGCGCGCCGGGTGCCGCGCTGTACCCAGTCGGTGAGACGATCCCAGACATGCCCGAGCCGGTCCCCGGGCATGTCCGCATCGCCGAGCAGCCAGCGCGCCGCAACCGGCAGCAGACACAAAGCAGCGAGCAAGGAGACGATGACGGCGATGGACAGGGTCAGGGCCAGATCGGCGAACAACTGACCTTCCGGCCCTTCCATGAACAGGATGGGCAGAAAGATCGCCACGCTGGTGGCGGTTGAGGCGAACAGGGCGGGCGCCACCTCCAGGGTGCCGTCCAGCACCGCCCGGCCCAGTTCGGCGCCCTGCTGACGCAGGCGCACGATGTTTTCCAGCGCGATGATCGCGGCATCCAGGACCAGCCCGACGGCGAAAGCCAGGCCGGCCAGGGAGATCACGTTCAGGCTGCGACCGAACAGCTGCAGCGCGGCAAAGGCGGTGAACAGGCAGACCGGAATGCTCAGGCCGACCAGCACCGTGGCGCGCCAGCTGCGCAGGAAGGCGAACAGCACCAGAGTGGCCAGCACCCCGCCCAGCACCAGGTTGCCCTGGACCAGATTGATCGCCCGGCGAATGTGGATCGAGGCGTCGTAGGACAGCTCGATGGCCAGGCCATGACGGGCCAGGGGGCCGTCGTTCAGCTCGGCGATCTGGGCATTCACCGCATCCAGGATGGTGACCGTGTTGGAACCGCTCTCGCGGCCCAGGGTGATGTAGTAGGCGGGGTAGCCGTTGCGCAGGGTGAACCCGTTGGCCTGCTCGCGCTGCACCGAGACCTCGGCGATATCACCCAGGTGAACGGGCTTGAAATCACGGTAGGCCACGATCAGGCGGGCCAGTTCATCGATCTCCGCCTGCCCCAGGAAACGCACGGTGTACTGCCGGCGACCCACGTCGGCAAAGCCGCCCGACACGTCGCTGGCGCTGCTGACCGTCCGCACCACGTCATCCAGTTCGATCCCCAGCGCCGCCGCCCGGGCCGCGTTCAGGCGAATCTGCACCTCCTCCGGCCGGTGACTCTGCAGATCCACCCGGGCCACCCCGGGAATGCGCGCCATGCGCGACTCGACCTCACGCTTGATGATGTCGTGGAATTCGGCCGGGTCGCGACTGTCCCGGGCGTCCAGGGTGCGCACCAGCAGGGACGCCGCATTGCCTCCGGAAAAGTCCCAGCCGCCCAGATTCACCCAGGGCCCGTTGGCGTCGCGCGGCATCGGCGGCACCTGCTGCAGGCGGTTGATGACATCCAGATAGGCCTTCTGCATGTCGGTGCCGATCTTGAAGCTCAGGGTGATGCCGCCATTGCCCTGATTGATCTGGCTTTCGATGCGATCCAGCCCCGGTATGCCCTGCAGCACCCGCTCCTGCTGCTCGACGATCACCGACTCCATGTCGGCCGGGGCCGCGCCGCGCCAGTTATTGCCGATCGCGATCTGCGGCTGGTCGATTTCAGGCAGCAACTGGATCGGCAGCTCAAGCAGACTCACCAGCCCGACCAGCACCGTGAGC
>JBFJTN010000416.1:0-1820 GCA_041625325.1 Oceanococcus sp.
CAGGCCGTGCCCGATTCCAGCGACCCCGCACCCGAGAACCTCCACCACAAACTGCTGGGGGAAACCGCCCGCATCACCTGGCCGGAACTGGAGCGCCTGTTCGCCTCCGGCCGCCTGGTCAGGATCGGCCCCGAGCTGGACCTGATCGCGGTCGGCGAGGCCATGGCGGCGGACGACAGCGCCCGGCTCAAGCGCTGGATGCAGGCCGATCAGGCCGGCCTGCTGGATGACGAGACCGCCCGCCGCTGGGCAGACAACCCTGACTGCGAACTCTGGGCCCTGGTGATCAGCCCCTGGGTGCTGGTGCAGGAGCGTGGGCCGCATAACCAAGGCGAACGCGGCGCCCAGGGCAGGCGCGGCACAAACTCAGGCATCGCCGATTAGTGCCAAGCACTGCCGCCAGGCGGGATGCGCCGCAAGCAGCGTGGTGGCCAGCAGCTGCGCCGTGATCACGCCCAGCAGCAATTGAAAGGGCCGAGCTGCTTGGCCGGCATCGCGCAGGATCGGCAGCAGCGCCAGCACGGCGCACAGACCCAGACTGATCAACAGATTGGACTGAGGCGAGGGTGGCCAGGGCGCGTGGAAGTACAGCAGCCGGTCCGCGATCGGCGGCACCATCACCACCAGGGTGGACAGCAGATAGGCGCGGTGCAGCGCCGGCCGGCGCCGGTTGCGCAAAGCCAGCGCCCAGGCGGCGCCGAACCAGGCCAGCGCGACCAGGCTGCTGGCGGCAATCCGCGGGCCGTGTTCCCGGGCGAAGGGACTGTCCGATCCCGCCAGCGCGACGATCATCCACCAGCCACTGAGCAGGAACAGCGGCGCCAGCAGCAGGGAGCTCCAGCCCAGCAGGCGATGCCACTGCCGTCCGCCGCGGCCGGCCAGCCAGGCCTGCACTGCCAGCAGCAGCAGCCAGGCCGTCGCCGCCGCGGCATGCAGGTGGTGAGGCGCCGCGTAGGCGCCCAGCCCGCTCAGGTAGGTCGGCCAGAAGGCCAGGCCCGCCAGTGCCAGCAGCAGCAAGGCTGCGTAGGTGGGCGATGGCCAGGTCCTGGGACGCGTGTCACCCTGCGCCAGGGCCCGCGTTACGACGGCAGCCATTTCAGCGGGCTGCGCCGCGCGATGCCGCAGGGTAGAGCGGCAGGCTGCCGCGGGTTACGCCGGTGCTGGTCTCGAACAGTTCGACGCTGGCCTGAAGCTGTTCGAGCAGTCCCGGGTCGCCCCGATAGGCTTCGTGTCCGCTCAGGTCGACTTCGACCCACAACTCCGCCGGACGCACGGCCTGGCGATCCAGCACGCCGGCCAGATCCAGATATACGCTGCTGGCCCGACCGGGTTCCGGAGGATGCCGCAACGGCAGCTCGGCGAGCAGGTGACCATCGCCATCGATCAGGTGTACGCAGGGCAGGATGCCCATGGACTCGCTGCCCGCATTGAGCACGCTCACCCGCAGAGTCTGGCTGGCGTGGCCGCCAAAAATGGCGGTGTGAAAGCAGGGCAGAATGCCGCCGATGGCCAGCATCGGGGCGAGCAGCAGGGCCACGAGCAGGGTCGGGATGGTCAGGCGCAGGGAATTGTTCATCGTCAGACTCCTTGGGTCAGGGGGGGGTCAGAGCAGCTCCAGGAAGGCCACGATCGCGTCGATGTCTTCGTCGCTGAGTTCGAGACCCTGGCCGGCGAGATTGGGGTCGTGGTCGAACATGAAGTTGTACTGCTCGACCGTCTCGCGCAGCGTGCGCGCGGAATTGTCGTGGAAGTAGGGCGCCGTGCGTGAGATGCCGCGCAGGCTGGGGGTCTTGAACCAGCCGGCAAAGACGGCCGGGTGG
>JBFJTN010000417.1:0-1812 GCA_041625325.1 Oceanococcus sp.
CCATGTCGGCCAGTCGCTTCAGATGAACGATCAACCGCACGCGCAAGGCCTCCGGCCAGGCCAACAGCGCCGGCAGTCCAGCGCCTGCGGAATGATGGTGCCCAGACCCGGGCTCGAACCGGGATGGAGTTGCCTCCGAGGGATTTTCGTCACACTACGGCTTTCGCCGCCAACCAGGGTTGTTCGTGCGCTGGACTTTCTCTTGACCGGCACCCGCGGTGCTACGGCCCCACCCGTCAAGTCTCTACACGTTCCTCTGTCGAGGCTTCGCTCGCGATTGCCACCGCCATCATGCGCTGAGGTTTTCCCGAATTTGAGTGGATTCCATCCGGATGTTTCCATCCGGCGGCTCAATCTTTAAGTCCCTTGCGTCTACCAATTTCGCCATCTGGGCTGTCTTCAATCTCTGCCGGCGCCTGGGTGCCGGTAACGGGTGACATTCTATCTAACCTCAATGCCCGGCGTGGCAGCACGGCGCTGGGGGTCACGCGGCTTCTGATCGGACCTGGCCCGGGGATCGGGCATGAACCGTGACGGTCGCAATGGGGGCTTTGCGAACGACCATTGATGATGGCCGTCTTGTCTGCTTTCAGAACATCCCCGACGGTGCCCCTTCTTCGCCGACTCAGCCAAGACAGCCCCTGCCTCAGGTCTTAGCGCGCCCGCGCCATTGGCCCGGCAAGGCTTGCCACACGCCGGCCCAGGAATTGTGCGGTGGCCATGTCGGCTGCGTGCACCTGTCCAGCGGACTCATGCGCGATCAGGCCGCTTTGTGCCCCCAGACGATTGCGGCCCCGGGGATCGTGTCCGCCCGGCATGTTCAGGCTGACCCAGAGCATGCCGTGCTGGTTGGCGAAGATGTTCAGGTATTGGATGGTATTGAGCTGGTCGCCGCTGAGATTGGTGCCTATGGTGAAACCGGCGGCGAGCTTGTCCGCCCACTGTTGCCGTGCCCACAGTTCGCTGGTGGCGTCGGCGAAGGCTTTGAACTGGGCGGACACGCAGCCCATGAAGGTGGGCGAGCCGAAGACCAGCGCATCGGCCTGGCTGAGCCGCGCCAGGGCTTCGTCGTTGCAGTAGCGCCCCGCCTGAATGTCCTGACCGGTGATGGCTACGCTGAACGTCTCCACTCCCTCGACGCTGTTGGCGCCATCGCGCACGGCCTCCGCCAGCCTCGCGGTGGTACCCGTGACGCTGTGGTGGACAACTGCCAGGCGGACCGGCGCGCTCATCGCGCACGCTCCGCCCGGGCTGCTGAGGTCTGGTCCCGGCTTTGGGCGAGGACGGTGGCCAGGATGCCCATGGCGATGACGCCGCCACCCAGCCAGGTCATCAGGCTGTAGCGTTCCCCCAGGAACACCGTTGCGGCGAGCAGGCTGACGGCCGCGGCCACATAGCCAATCTGGCTGAGCAAAACGGGCCCGCCGTCACGCTGCAAGCGGTAGAAAAACGGGAAGTTCAGGCCCGAGATCAGCATCTGCACGACCACGATGCCGCCCACCGGCCGAAGTTCTTCGATTGGCAGGCTGCCGCGCGAGACCAGCACCATCAGCAGAAACAGGCTGCCGGCAAACAGATGGCCCCAGAACGCGAGGGTGTTGGGCGGCGTGCCGACGGGCCAGTAACGGCTGCGGTAGACATTGCCGGCGGCCAGCGCGACCGGAATGCCGGCGGCGGCCAGCAGCCAGTTGAGGCCCGGCCCCTCAAGCTCGGCGCCCCGCGACAGGCTGACCAGGGTGGCCCCGAGCAGGCCGATCATGATCCCGACCAGCCCCAGCCGGCCGGGTGTTCGCATACCGAGCATGGTGGCCA
>JBFJTN010000418.1:0-1809 GCA_041625325.1 Oceanococcus sp.
CCGGGCCCGGCCATCAGTTCGAACAGGATGTGCTCGGCGGCGCGGCCCTGATGGGTGGGGATCACGTGGCGGAAGGGCATCAGGTCCTTGACCGCCGCCTCGAAGCGCTGGAAGGAGGGCGAGCCGGCGTAGCTTTCATCGCCCTGCATGATGCCGGCCCATTGCGCGGCGCTCATGGCCGAGGTGCCGGAATCGGTCAGCAGGTCGATGAGGACGTCGTCGGAATGCAGGCCGAACAGGTTGTAGTCGGCGGCCCGGATCAGTTCGCGGCGCTCCGTCTCGCTGGTCATGCGGATCGGCCCCACCGACTTGATGCGGAAAGGCTCGATGATGGTCTTCATGGGAGATCCCCGGGAATCAGCGGCCTATTGTGCCGTCTGAGGCCCGGCGCGCAACGCCTGCGCACCATCATGGTGCGCAACTTGCAAGTCTGGCGCATGGATCTTCAGATCAATCGACACGCCGCCTGGTTGCTGCATCTGCAGGGCGGCCGCTGTGATCGACGCCTGCTGGTGATGGCGGAAACCGCCTTCGATGGCCATGTCGTGCTCAGCCGGGGCAGCTGGCTGTACGGGGCCGGGGATGCGCAGAGTGCCGGCGACTGGCGCTTCGAGCATCTGGCCAGCGGCGGCCTGACGCCGGCCCTGCGCCGCCGTATCGAGGCGGCTCTGCATTCGGTGCCGCGTGCCGCACCGGTGGCGCAGCTCAGCCCGGTCGCGGCCTGCGACGGGGTGGACGGCGAATGGCTGAGCCAGAGCCTGTGGAACGCTTTTCGGCGACCGAGCATCGTCTGGCTGAATGTGCCCTATGAGGCGCGCGAGCAGGCCAAACGGGCCGGCGCCCGCTGGAATGCGCAAGCGCGACGC
This sequence comes from Oceanococcus sp., assembly GCA_041625325.1. Classification (GTDB taxonomy): domain Bacteria; phylum Pseudomonadota; class Gammaproteobacteria; order Nevskiales; family Oceanococcaceae; genus Oceanococcus. Next base: position 867 of record JBFJTN010000418.1, read on the forward strand.
TGGTACGGCGTGCGCTCGCAGGATTTCGATCAGGGATTGCGCGGCTGGGCGGCCGGTGCCCGCCGGCACTGATATCGTCGGCTGATCCGGCCGGCCGAGCGATGGGCGCGGGGCGGGCCGGGATCAGTGCACCACGCGGGGTTCGTACTGTTCCTTCAGGGTGGTCAGTTCGGCATATTCGTCGGGCAGCGGCAGGGACTGGGGCAGGCCTCGACGCAGGCATTCCTCGACCATGGCGGCACGCAGCAGCTCACGCACCAGACCATCGGTGGTCTGGAAGCGGCGACGCACGATACGGGCGCGCGGGTTGGCCGTGTCGAAGCTGATCGCGGGCTTGCCGTTGACGCTGAGGCCATGCAGGGTCAGGCCGTTGGCGAGAGCGTCCTGCAGCATCTTGCGGGCATGGTCCATGTTCATGTGCGGGTCCCTGTGTTCCATGTGGTGGGGCGTATTCCCCGGTGGCTGGGCACATAAAGACACGGCTGGGGCGGGTGGAAGGTTCCGGTCGGTTTCAGGCTTCCTTCGGCGGTGTTGCGAAGCGCAGCAGGCGGTTGTTGGCCGGCATGGCCTGATCCTGCCGCAGCGACAGCCCGGCAGCCTCGGCCAGGGCGGAGACCGCCTCGATATCGCGCACACCCTGCGCGGGATCGCGCTGGCGCAACCAGGCGTCGAACTCCGCATTGCTCGGGCTGCTGGGCTGGCCGTTGACATGGAACGGGCCATAGACGATCAGCTGGCCGGCGGGAGCCAGCACCCGGGGCAGGTTTTCGAACAGGCTTTCCACCTGCGGCCAGCCCATGATGTGCAGGGTGTTGGCGGTGAAGACCGCGTCGTAGCGTTCCGCCGGCCAGGGGCCGCTCGCCACATCCAGCGTTTGCGGCGGCGGGCAGCGCCCGGCCGGCAGTTCCTCCAGCCAGGCGCGGATGCCGGGCAGGTTGTCAGC
>JBFJTN010000419.1:0-1747 GCA_041625325.1 Oceanococcus sp.
CGACCCCGGCGTCACCTGCGCACTGGTGGACAGCGTGTTCCAGCCGCTGGCGCAGGAGCTGCCCGGCATGCTGGAGACGGCACTGGAGCGCCAGGCGGAGTGGCGGCCGCTGCCGCTGAATGCGGTGCACCCTGCGGATCAGCAGAAGGCGCTGTGCGAGCAGCTGATGCAGCAGATCGGTTACCCGATGGCCAATGGCCGGCTGGATGCCACCGCGCATCCCTTCGCGCTGCCCAATGTGCCTTATGACCAGCGGATCACGACCCGCTTCAAGGAAGACGATCTGCGCTTTTCGATCATGGCCACGATCCACGAAACCGGCCATGCGATGTACGAGTATCACCTGCCCAAGGACTGGCGCTATCAGCCGGTCGGTGTGGCGCGCGGGGCCACCCTGCACGAAAGCCAGTCCCTGATGCTGGAGATGATGGCCTCGCGATCGAGCGAGTTTCTCCGCTGGCTCGCGCCCGAGCTGGCCCGCCGCTTTGGCGCCGGCAATGAGGCCGCCTACAGCGTGGACAACCTGCGTCTGCACTGGCAGCGGGTGCGGCGCAATCTGATCCGCATCGAAGCCGACGAGCTGGTCTATCCGCTGCACGTGATCCTGCGCTACCGCCTCGAGCGCGACCTGCTCGCCGGGCGGCTCGATGTCACCGACATTCCGGATGCCTGGAATGCCCTGATGCAGGAGCTGATCGGCATCACGCCGCCCAGCGACGCCGACGGCTGCCTGCAGGACGTGCACTGGTCCTTCGGCATGTTCGGCTACTTCCCGAACTACGCGCTGGGCGAGGCGACCGCAGCCCAGCTCTTCGAGGCCGCCTGCGCCGACGATCCGGGCGTGCTGGAGGGGCTCGGCCAGGGGGATTTCAGCGCCTATTTCGACTGGGTGCGGCCGCGCGTACATGCCTGTGGCTCCAGCCGCTCCACCAGCGAGATCATCGAAGCGGCGACGGGTCAGCCGCTGAGCGCGCAGCCGCTGCTGCGACACCTGCGCCGACGCTATCTGAACTGATCCCGTGAGCCCGGGTGACCGCAACTTCCTGCTGCTGCTCCAGGGCAAGCTGGTCAGCGGCCTGGGCATGGCCTTCTTCATGGTGGTCATGCTGCTCTGGCTGCAGCAGAACACCGGATCGGGCACCGCGATCGGCCTGGTGATGATGCTGCACGCCGGCGCGCTGGTGCTGTTCGGACCCATCGGCGGCCTGCTCGCCGATCGCTACCCGCGGCGCCGCCTGATCGTGATCAGCGACCTGGTCGCCGGTCTGGCCACCTTGCTGGTGTTTGCCGTGATGTGGCGGCTTCCGGAGGACAAGAGCCTGATCGTCGCGGCCATCGCCCTGCACGCCGTGATTCTCTCCGCCGCCAGTGCGGTGATGGCGCCGGCCATGATGGCGCTGCTCCCTCAGCTCCTGCCGGGCGAGCGCCTGGAGGGCGCCAATGGCCTGATGGGCGGCGTCGCCCAGCTGGCCCAGATGGGTGGTCAGGCCATCGCCGGGCTGCTGTTCCGCCTGATCGGCGGGCCGCTGCTGGTGCTGGCCACCGCCATCGGCTTCCTGCTCTCCGCGCTGTCGGAGCTGATGATCCGGGAGCCTGCCTGGCAGCCCCGCGAGAGGGGGCCGGCGGCCGGCCGGCTGCGGCGTGAACTCACCGAAGCCCATGACGCGCTGCGCGCCCTGCCCGGCGGGCTGGCCCTGGCGCTGCTGTTCATCGCGATGACCGTGTTCAGCGCACCCCTGATCGTGGC
>JBFJTN010000420.1:0-1740 GCA_041625325.1 Oceanococcus sp.
CCATCCGGGCCGCGAGGACGACGTCCACCAGTACCTGGACGACCCGGCCTATGCCTTCAACGGCCTGGAATACCGGCCCGATGCGGACCTGCGGGTGGTCGGCATCGAACTGTTCGGCAAGTCGGACGATTACTACGATGACGCCAACAACGGCCCGGATCACGGCTGGTACGCCGAGGCGCTGAGCCGCGGCTGGCATGTCGGGCCGGTCGGGGCGGAGGATGAGCACGGCACCGCCTGGGGCCGGGCCGACCGGGCCAAGACGGTGATCCTGGCGGCCTCCCGTTCGCGCCGCGACATCCGCGATGCCCTGCTGGCCCGTCGTTTCTATGCCCTGGCCCATGGCGAAAACGACATCCGCATCGACTTCTCGGCCAATGGTCGGCCGATGGGCAGCCGTCTGGGTCTGGCCGCGGGGCAGGCGCTGAACCTGAACGTCAGCGTCAGCGCCGGTCTGGCCGCGGGCAGCCTGCAGCTGATCGGGCCGCCGGGCACCGAGATCGTCGAGCGTGCCGGCCTGAGCGGCAGCTGGTCGCTGGCCGCCAACAGCGCCGCGGAAAGCTGGCGCTATGTGCGGGTGCTGGATCCCCAGCGCCGGGTGGTGGCGGTCACCGCGCCGGTGTGGTTCCGGCGGGGCGGCGCCTATGCGGCCTGCCCGGCGCTACAGGCGCCACCCGAGCCCTGACACGGCCGGCTGGTGTAAGCTGCCCGCGCATTTGCCGCGGACAGCCAGCATGAGCAGTGCGAGCCACCCCGATGCCGAAGCCCTGAAAGCCGGACTGGAACATATTTGCCAGGCACCGGCGGATGAAGGGCGTCTGGAACTGATCGTGCGCCGTCCTGAAGAGGATCAGCGCGAAGTCCTTGCCGAGGCCGAGCTCAGCTTCGAGGAGGGCCTGGTCGGTGACAGCTGGCGCCGCGACGATGGCGACCCCGAAACGCAGCTCACCGTCATGAATGCGCGGGCGGCGCAGCTGGTGGCGGGCAGTCGCGAGCGCTGGCCGCTGGCCGGTGACCAGCTCTATCTGGACATGGACCTGAGCCTGGCCAATCTGCCGCCGGGCACGCGTTTTTCCCTGGGCGAAGCGGTGATCGAAGTGACCGCCGAGCCCCACACCGGCTGCCGCAAGTTCGTGGATCGTTTCGGCGCGCCGGCGATGATCTTCGTCAACTCGGCCGAGGGCCGGCGGCTCAACCTGCGCGGGATCAATGCCCGGGTGGTGCAGGCCGGCCGGGTGCGGGTGGGTGATATCGCGCGCAAGCTGCCCGCAGCCTGATTGATTCACCGCCTTGGCGGGCGAATGGGGCTCCCGCAACGGGGTGCGGCAGGCCGGTAAAAATTCCTGTTGCGCGGGCCGTGGCAAACTGCTTTGATGCGCGCATTGAGCGTGCGGAGGCGCAATGTCGAACATTTACCTGGTGATGGACGAGGTGGAGTCCTGGGCCGAGGATCTGCCCGCCGGCAGCGCGATCAGCTTCGAGACCTATCTGGCCGAGCATCCGATCAAGGGCCAGCGCAAGACCCGCATCATCAATCTGTGCAACACCGATCGCTATCTCAGCCGTGGCTATTACTGCTCGCTGCTGGCCGAGGCCCGTGAGCACAAGGTCATCCCCTCGGTGAACACCCTGCTGGACCTGGGCAACCAGGACCTGTACCTGCTGTCCGCGGCCAAGCTGCTGGAGCCGCTGGACCCGCCAGACGCGGGCGAGGACGAGATCCGCTTCCAGATCTATTTC
>JBFJTN010000421.1:0-1733 GCA_041625325.1 Oceanococcus sp.
GATGAAGGTGTCGACGCTGCGCGTGCTGGTGTCATTGCCGCTGAAGGTGCGCGAGATGTCGGTGTCCTGATCGAAACGCTTGCGCACGAAGGCGCTCTCCGAGACCAGGCTGGCCCAGCCGAAGTGGTATTCCAGGCCCAGAGTGGCGAAGTCGTAGAAGGATTCGCGCGGGTTGGCATCCGGGGTGTTGCCGCGCGCCAGGCGGCCATCCCGGTTGTCGGCGAAGCCTTCGTCATCGTGCCGGGTGTTCTGCCGCACATAGCTGAGGTTCACCTCCAGGGCGTCCAGCGGCTCCCAGCGCAGCAGGGCGCGGCCGGCCAGGGTCTGCCCGCTGTCCACATCCTGCAGATCACGACCGGTGTCGTCGATGATCCCCGGCCGGTCCCGGCCCACCGCGACCAGGCGCAGCGCGCCCGGCGCTTCATCGCCGAAGGGCAGATTCAGGGCGGCGCCGGCCAGCGGCACGCCTTCGCCCTCGGACAGCCAGCGGTACTGGGCAAAGTAGCGGGCGCCAAAAGCCCCCAGCTCGGGGGCACGCGGCACGTAGCGCACCGCCCCGTTCAGCGCGGCGGCGCCGAACAGGGTGCCCTGCGGGCCCTTGAGCACCTCCACGTTCTGCATGTCGAAGGGATGCGGATCCAGGCTGACAAAGGGAAAGAAGGCATCGCTGAAAGAGACATTGCCGTACAGGATGCCGGTGGTCGGCGCCGTGCCCAGCTCCGAGGAAATGCCACGGATGGTGACCTTGGTCGCTCCCACATCCTGGCTGACCAGGCTGGCGCCCGGCACGAACTTGAGGAAATCCTCCATCTGCTGGGCGGCCGCCTGATCCAGCTGCTCGCCGTCCAGCACCGCGATGCTCGCGGGAATCTCGCGCAGGGCGCGGTCCTGCTTGGTCGCGGTCACCACGATCTCGTCGATGGCCTTGTCCGGGCGGGCCCGGGTATCGTCAGCCGCCAGGGCGTCGTCCTCGCCGACCGGAATGCGCTCCAGGTCCTGCTGGGCCAGCGCGGTGCCGGCCAGCGCCAGACTCCCCATCAGCGCCACATGATGCAGCGCAATCCCGGTTTTCTGCCTGTTCACCTGTCCCCCTGTGCGGACGCTCGCCGCCTCCTGCTACCCGGCTCAGACTGCCCGCAGCCGGGCCGGTCGGCCTCCCCCAAACGCGGGACACCCGGCGGGGCCGTTCAGGCCTCCCGGCAGATCCGGCTGACCCGACGCTGCACCCGGCACAGCAGCTCGTAACTGATCGTGCCGGCGGCGGCGGCCGCCTGCTCCACCGGCCATTCGGGGCCCCACAGGGTGGCCACGTCACCCACCGCGATGTCGCGGCGATCGCCGATGTCCACCGCCAGCAGGTCCATGGAGACCCGGCCGGCCAGCGGATGCAGCCGGCCCTTGATCCAGACCCGCGCCCCGTCGCCCGGCAGCCGCGGGTAGCCGTCGCCGTAACCCATGCCCAGGGTGGCGATCCGGCCGCCGCCGCGGGCACGCCAGGTCCGGCCATAACCGACCGCATCACCCGGCCCCACCGGGTTGACCGCCAGCACCCGCGCCTGCAGGCGCATGACCGGCTCAAGATCCGGCCCGGCGCCGTCGACCAGCGGATTGGCGCCGTACAGCATGATGCCGGGCCGCACCCAGTCACGCTGCGCCTCGGGAAAGGCGATCAGGCCGGCGGAATTGCACAGGCTCTGCGGCAAGCCGTCCGGCACCACCGCATCGAAGGCCGC
>JBFJTN010000422.1:0-1728 GCA_041625325.1 Oceanococcus sp.
GCGCTCGCGCGTCCAGCGCTCGAAGTCCGCCTGAAAGCGCTGCTCCTGCGCGGGGCTCAGGCTGACATAGTCGTCCAGCTGGCGTTGCACCAGCCAGTCCAGATTGTTGTACATCAGGCGTGCGCCCAGGCTGCAGCCGCCCAGCATCATGCAGGCAAGCACGGCCATGGCGCGCAGCAGGGGCCTCATCGCATCGTGTCTTTGCATGTGATCCGGCTTGCAATAATGATGTGGTCCATCGACAGGTGAATCAGCGAGATCCAGGCATGCCCCCGCAAGACCCTCACGCGCCCTATACCGTCTACAAGATGGACGTGTCCTACTTCAGCGGCAAGCTGGAGGCCTATCTGCGCTACAAGGGCATCCCCCACCACACGGTGGAGGCGGATGCCCGTTGCCTGGATCAGGTGATCTATCGACACACGGGCGTGAAGAAAGTGCCGGCGGTGCATACGGCTGACGATCTGTGGCTGTACGACAGCACGCCGACCATCCTGTGGTTCGAGCAGCAGTATCCGCAGGGGGCGATACTCCCGGATGATCCGGCGCTGGCCTTCCTCGCCCGGCTGATCGAGGACTACGCCGATGAATGGCTGTGGCGTCCGGCCATGTGGTGGCGCTGGGTGCCGCCGGCTTCCAGCCTGGCCCTGGGCCGGCGGATTGCGGACAACACCCGGGTCCCCGGTGTGCCGCGCGCTTTCATGGCCTGGTTCTTCCCCCGCCGGCAGCGCCAGACCTGGCTGTGGGGCGACGGGGTGGATGCCAGCAATGAGGATACGGTGCGGGACCTGTACCGGCGGGAACTGGAATGCCTGCAGCCGGTGCTCGACCGGCAGCCGTTCCTGCTGGGCAGCCATCCCAGCCTGGCGGATTTTGACTACTTCGCCTCGATGTTTCGCCACTTCGGCAATGATCCCGACCCGGCCGAAGTGATGCGCCGCGAGGCGCCGGCGGTCTACGCCTGGACGGCGCGCCTGTGGAACAGCAGGGCGGCAGGCCTGTGTGCCGAGCCAGGCTGGGTCTGGCCCGAGGGGCCGGCCTGGAGCGGCCTGTGGGAGCGCCTGCTCGGCGATTATCTGCCCTATCTGCGGCAGAATGCGCTGGCCTTCTCGGCCGGCCGGCCTCGCTTCGACTTCAGTGGACGCAGCCTGCGCCTGCGCGGCACGGTCACCCATCATTACCGGGTCTGGTGCCGCCAGCAGCTGCAGCAGGCCTGGGCCGGTCTGAACGAGCAGGCGCGTCAGCGCGTGGATGAACTGCTGGCGCCACATGGGGGGCTGGGCGAGCTGACCGCGGACGGCGAAATTGATGCCGGCTTCGGCGACCGCTACTGTCTGCCGAAGCCACCTGGTCGTTACCGCCCCTCGCTGAAAACCGCCTTGCTCGGGCAGCCGCGGGACTGAAAAGCGGGCAGGCAGCGCCGAGGCCCGCCACCTCCATACAGGGAATCAAGGCATGAACAATCTGGTGAACTACCAGCTGGAGCAGGGGATTGCGACCATCACGCTGGATGACGGCAAGCGCAATGCCCTGTCGCCCGAGATGATTGCGGCGATCAACGCCGCCCTGGACCGGGCCGAGGCGGACCGCGCCATGGTGATCCTGAGCGGCCGGCCCGAGGTGTTTTCCGCCGGCTTTGATCTCAAGGTCATGAAGCGGGGTGGTCTCGCCACCCTGCGCATGCTGGGTGGTGGATTCGCCCTGTCCGCCCGGCTGATGGCCCACCCC
>JBFJTN010000423.1:0-1715 GCA_041625325.1 Oceanococcus sp.
GATGCCTGCTCCTGGAACGGCTGGGACTGGAATCGCGACATCTTCCCGGACCCGGCAGGCTTCGTTGACTGGCTGCACGCGCGCGGCATCGATGTCGGCCTGAACGTGCACCCCTCGATTGCAGAATCCGATCCGGCCTACCCCGACACGGTGGCCCGCAGCGGCCCGCTGATGACCGATGATGCCGATCTGCCCTGCAGTTTCCTGCAGGCCGACCCGTCCACGCCGTGCTACATCTTCGACTGGACCGTGCCGGAGCAGCTCGACGCCTACTTCGCCCTGCATGAACCGATCGAAGCCACCGGTATAGACTTCTGGTGGCTGGACTGGTGCTGCGAAGGCTCGCGCGCGCAGGCGCCGGGCCTGTCCGCCGACACCTGGATCAACGCCGCCTACGCCCGCCAGCATGAAGCCATGGGCTCTCGCTGGCCAGCATTCTCCCGCATCGGCGGTTCCTTCCAGAACGGCAAGGGCGGGGTCGACAACAACGGCATCGGCGCCTTCGCCGAGCATCGCTACAGCATCCACTTCACCGGCGACACCTGTTCCACCTGGGAGCTGATGGCCGCCCAGGTGGCGATGACCGCAGCCGAGGGCAATATCGGCCTGCCCTATGTCTCGCACGACATCGGCAGTTTCCTCGGCGAGCCCTTGCCGGGCGCGGAGTGCAACAACATGGCCAACACCGGTCAGCATCTGCCGGATGACATGTACGTGCGCTGGATCCAGCTCGGCAGTTTCCAGCCCATCACCCGCCTGCATTCCCATCACGGCGACCGCCTGCCCTGGGAATACCCCGGCAAGGCACAAAGCGTCGCCAGCGACTTCCTGCGCCTGCGCGGCCAGCTGGTGCCCACGCTGTACACCCTGAGCCGGCAGGCCCACGACAGCGGCCTGCCCATGGCCCGACCGCTGTACCTGCAGTGGCCCGCCCACGAAGAGGCCTACAGCCACCTGAGCCAGTTCACGCTGGGCGCGGACATGCTCGTCGCCACGGTGGCCGCGCCGGGCGACCCCGCGCTGGTCGATGTGTGGATTCCACCGGGCGAATGGATCGACTTCTTCACCGGCGAGGCGCTGACCGGCCCGGCCAGGATCAGCCGCAGCGTGCCGCTGGAGCACTACCCGGTGTTCATGCGCAGGGGCGCCATCCTGCCCCTGCAACCGCGGCTGCCCACCAGCGCCCATGGCCCGCAGGACGATCTGATTCTGCATATCTGGCCTGGCGCCGACGGCGCCTTCCGGCTGTACGAAGACGAAGGACGCGGCTTCGCCTATCGCGACGGCGCCTATCGCTGGACGGCGATCTCCACCCGGAGCAGCGTGGACGGAGACTGCCACGAACTGCGCATCGAAGCGGCGCAGGGGCAGAGCTTTCCCGGCGCGCTGGACTCCCGCCGCTGGCAGCTGCGCTTCTTTGCCCTGGCCCAGCCGCAGTCGGTCACGCTCAACGGCGAGCCCCTGAGCGACTGGTCCTACGATGCGCAGCGGCAAATGCTCAGGGTGCAGACCACCAGCCTGGCCACCGATGTGCCACAGGTCCTGAGCATCGGTAGCGGCGCTTGCCGCTGAGCCCGGCCGCCGCGCAAGCGGCGCCGGGGGCCGCGGGCCTTTCGGGGCAGGCCGTCAGCTGCGCCTATTGATGCGCCGCCCGCTACTGCGCTGCCTCACACCCGCCCAGGCGCTGGCCGCCGGCAAGGCTTCGATGAGCAGCC
>JBFJTN010000424.1:0-1715 GCA_041625325.1 Oceanococcus sp.
GCCAGCGATGATGTGTGCGGTTGTGCCGCCAACTTCACCTTCTCGGAGGTAGTGGACGGCGTCGATGCGGTGCGCAAGTTCTGCCGCAATGAACTGCGCAAGGGCGCCGATCACATCAAGGTGTTCATCTCCGGCGGGGTCGCCTCGCCGACCGATCCGGTCTGGATGCCGCAGTACACCGACGAGGAGATCGAAGCCGCGGTGTACGAGGCCGGCACCCGGCGCAAGTACGTGGTGGCGCATTGCCACAGCGACGAGGGCGCCCGGCGCTGCCTGAAGACCGGGGTGCGCTCCATCGATCACTGCACCATGATCACCGAAGAGACCGCCAAGGCCATCGTCGCCGCCGAGGGCAAGGCCTATGCGGTGCCCACCCTGGCGGTGATCGAGCAGATCGTCCGCCACGGCGAGGAGCTCGGCATGTTCGAGGAGAGCCTCGCCAAGGCCCGCGAAGTGCACGAGATGGCCTACCGCTCGCTGGAATACCTGTATCGCAATGGCGCCCGCGTGGGCATGGGGACGGACCTGTTCGAGGAGCGTTTCCATCCCATGCAGAACCAGGAATTCAGCTTCCGCGCCGATATCGTCAAGCCCATCGATCTGCTGCGCTCGGCGACCAGCATCAATGCCGAAATCATGCAGAAGGCCGGCCAGGTCGGCTGCATCGCGCCCGGCGCCTACGCGGACCTGCTGGTGATCGATGGCAATCCGCTGAAGGACATCCATCTGATGAGCGACCCGGACCGCAATTTCGCCATGATCATGAAAGGTGGCGAATGGGTGCGGGGACAGTAGGGCGGGCAGGGCAGCCGTGCTGTTGATCAGCGGGGAGGAGAGGGCGCAATGAACAGGGCTTATGAGCAGCTGGTGGGGCATTTCGCCGAACTCGGCAAACTGTCTGCCGCCAACATGCTGCTGATGTGGGATCGCAACGTGGTGATGCCGCCGGCGGCCGCGAGCACGCACGGAGAAGTGGCGGGGGCACTGGCTGCCATCATCACCGCGAAATCGACGAACCCCGCCGTCGCCGACTGGCTGGATGCCGCCGGGGCGGCGACGCACAGCCTGGATGACTGGCAGGCCGCCAACCTGCGGGAAATGCGACGTGCCTACGCCCACGCCACGGCGGTGCCGGCCGAGGTGCAGGTGCGCAAGGCCGAGGCGGTCGCCTCCCTGAACCAGGCCTGGCAGCAGGCGCGCGCCGCGGATGATTTCGGCGTCTTTGCGCCCGGTCTGCGGGAGATGCTTGCGCTGGTCCGCGAGATTGCGGATCACAAGGCGCAGGCCCTGGGCCTTGCGCCCTATGACGCCCTGATGGACGAGTCCGACCCCGGCGTCACCTGCGCACTGGTGGACAGCGTGTTCCAGCCGCTGGCGCAGGAGCTGCCCGGCATGCTGGAGACGGCACTGGAGCGCCAGGCGGACTGGCGGCCGCTGCCGCTGAATGCGGTGCACCCTGCGGATCAGCAGAAGGCGCTGTGCGAGCATCTGATGCAGCAGATCGGTTACCCGATGGCCAATGGCCGGCTGGATGCCACCGCGCATCCCTTCGCGCTGCCCAATGTGCCCTTTGATCAGCGGATCACGACCCGTTTCAAGGAAGACGATCTGCGCTTTTCGATCATGGCCACGATCCACGAAACCGGCCATGCGATGTACGAGTATCACCTGCCCAAGGACTGGCGCTATCAGCCGGTCGGTGTGGCGCGCGGGGC
>JBFJTN010000425.1:0-1702 GCA_041625325.1 Oceanococcus sp.
AACATGACACATCGCAAGCCGCCAGTTTTGCTTGCTCTGGCGATCACCGGTTTGATGCTGAGCGCCTGCCAGGGCGGGCGCATCGACGGCAACGTCAGCCCGAGAGCCGAAGATGCCCGTGCCGGCGAAGTCTTTGAAGGCCCGGTGGCCAGAGCGGATTGCGGTCCGGGCGCCATGCCAGAGACCGACATTCAGGGTCGCGTGTCGATGGAAGACCGGGTCAGCGGGCGCTCGCAGCAGGGCTATTCCTGCAACCTGGAACTGGTCGGCCAGCATCAGGGCACCGGCGCCAGCTGGCAGCATGCCTGGTATGAGGACTGCGCCTATTACGGCACGGCCTTCACCGGTCAGGCCGGGGTGCAGGTGATCGATGCCTCCGACCCCACCCACCCGCAGCAGGTGGGCGCCCTGCGCTCGCCGGCCATGCTCGATCCCTGGGAATCGCTGAAGGTGAATGAACGTCGCGGCCTGCTCGGTGCCGACACGGCCTGGAACGGCGGCGGCCCGGCCTTCTTCGATGTCTATGATCTCAATGGTGACTGCCGCCAGCCGGATCTGCTCTCCAGCACCCCCTCGGCCGTGCCCATCGGCCACGAGGGCAACTGGGCACCGGACGGCAAGACCTACTATGTGGGCACGGTGCACAGTGCCATCGACACCACTGACCCCAATCAGCCGCGTTTCATCCCCCAGCACGACTCGGTGGGGTCCATGCACGGGCTGTCGCTGAGCGCTGACGGCACCCGGATGTACGGGGTGTCCATCGCCGGCTGCGGCGCGAGCGGCAACAATGGCCTGGTCATCTACGACACCAGCGCCGTGCAGAATCGCGAGCTGCTGCCGGAGATGCCGGTGATCGGCCGGGTCTGCTGGAACGATGGCAGCGCCGCCCAGCACACCATCCCGGTGTTCTACGACGGCAAGCCTTACATCATCTTTGTCGACGAAGGGGGTGGCGACGGTAGCGGTTCCAATCCGCTCGACCTCACTGGTCCGGCCGGCGCCGCCCGTCTGATCGACATCTCGGACGAAACCCAACCGCGCATCGTGTCCAAGATGAAGCTGGAGATCCACATGCCTGAGCACGCCGACATTCAGGCCAGCGACACCGCAGGCAACGGCAGCTTCGGCTACCAGGCCCACTATTGCGGCGTGGACCGGGAACAGAATCCCACCGCCCTGGCCTGCGGCTACTTCCAGTCGGGCATCCGGGTTTTCGACATCCGCGACCCCTATCTGCCGCGTGAAATCGCCTACTACAATCCACCCGCCCAGGTCGGCCGCCACGCGGACCTGCCCGGCTCGGAGCACGCCAGTGGCGGCGCCAGCGCCCTGACCCGCGCGAACAATCTCAGCACCGACTGGTGTACCGCCCAGGTTCGCTTGATTCCGGAGCGCGGCGAGCTGTGGACCACCTGCCAGGACAACGGCTTCCTGGTGCTGCGCTTCACCAACGGGGTGTGGCCCTTCGAGTGACGCGACGCCGGTGCCAGGAGTCCCCTCCCGGCAGCGGCAGAGCCATTCGGGCCGGCTGGCCGCACCGCCTGTCGGCGACAAGGCAAACCGATGCGACCGGCCTGCCCGTCCCGTCAGTTGGCCACGCGGTCACACCGCCCCCCTGATCCGCGTGGCGGGCATCGGCTACACTCGCGCACCCCACAGCGCCCTCGCCCCATGCCCCTGCTGACCGTCAAGAACCTGA
>JBFJTN010000426.1:0-1699 GCA_041625325.1 Oceanococcus sp.
GCTGCCGGCGCAGATGCGCCCGTCGCTGCCGGCTTCGGGTGGCTGCGGAGGCGCCAGAGTGAGGTCCTGATAGCACCAGGTGCGGCCGCCGAAACTGAGCCAGATGGCCCCGTCATGGCGGGTATAGCGGGCGCTGCGACGCACGTCCTCGAAGTAGAACTGGCGCTCGAAGCCATTGCAGCGATCCACCGTGAAATGGTATTCCTCACCATCCATCTTCACCGTGCAGCGGCGCTGCTCATCACTGACCAGATGCAGCAGGCGCTCCTCGCCCTCCCAGGCCAGCTTGAGATAGGCATCCACCCGGTTGGAATTGAACCAGGCCGCCATGTCCATGCCGTAATCGGCCTGGCTGTACAGACGCCAGGCATCATCCCAGTACAGCACCATGGCGGTGACCGCCCAGTGGGCCGGCGACGGGGCCGCGGCCGCACGTTGCTCGTCCGGGAAGTGCGCCGGGATATAGCCGGTGTCGAAATCACCACTGGCGAACACCGGCTCGCTGATGATCTGCTGCAGGAAATCGGCATTGCTGATCACCCCGTGCAGGGTCAGGTCCGCCAGCGCGCGCCGCAGGCGCATGCGGGCCGACTCGCGATCATGGCCATGCGCGATGAGCTTGCCGATCATGGAGTCGTAATAGGGGCTGATTTCGCCGCCCTCGACCACGCAATGGTCCATGCGTACACCCTCGCCTGCCGGCGCCCGCCAGCGCAGCACCCGGCCGGTCTGTGGCAGGTCCCCTGCCCGGCTGTCCTCGGCGCACAGACGCACCTCGATGGCGTGCCCGCGCTGAGCGATCTCATCCTGAGTCAGCGGCAGCGCTTCGCCGTCGGCGATGCGGAACTGCCATTCCACCAGATCCACGCCCGTGACCAGTTCGGTGACCGGGTGCTCGACCTGCAGGCGGGTGTTCATCTCCAGGAAATAGAAGGCGCCGTCGGCGCCGAGCAGGAATTCCACCGTCCCGGCATTGCGGTAGCCAATGCTCTTCGCCGCGGTGACGGCGGCCTCGCCCATGCGCGCCCGCAGATCCTCATCCACCGCCGGCGAAGGACTCTCCTCGACCACTTTCTGATGGCGACGCTGGATCGAGCAATCGCGCTCGCCCAGGTGCACCACCTGGCCATGGCTGTCGCCAAACACCTGAATTTCGACGTGGCGTGAGCCCACCACCGCCTTCTCCAGGATCAGCTCGCCGCTGCCGAAGGCCGACTGGGCCTCCGAGCGGGCTGACTTGATCAGCGCGGCGGCGTCCTCCGGCGCGTGACACAGCCGCATGCCGCGTCCACCGCCTCCCGCCGCGGCCTTGATCATCACCGGACAGCCGATCTTCTCCAGTTCCGCCAGCAGGGTGGCATCCGACTGATCCTCCCCCTCGTAACCCGGCACGCAGGGCACGCCCGCGGCGATCATCTTGATCTTGGAGGCACGCTTGTTGCCCATCAGCTCGATCGCGTCCGGCGCCGGCCCGATGAAGATCAGGCCGGCATCAGCGCAGGCCTGAGCGAAGCCGGCGTTTTCCGCCAGAAAGCCGTAGCCGGGATGGATGGCCTCGGCACCGGCGGCCTGGGCGGCCTCAATCAGCCGGCTGCCGACCAGATAGGACTGGGATACCGTGGACGGGCCGATGTGCACGGCCTCGTCAGCCTCCAGCACGTGGCGGGCATGCCGATCGGCGTCGCTGTAGACGGCCACC
>JBFJTN010000427.1:0-1677 GCA_041625325.1 Oceanococcus sp.
ATCGGCGTAGCAGTCGCTGGAGATCTGGGGCTCGGCGACCGGGCGCGGCATCGGTCCGCTGAAATTGTTGTCGCACTTCTTCATCATCAGCCGGACGATCTTGCCGCTGGCATCCCGATAGGCGTTGATGTCCATGTCCGGCCCGAAAGGGATGAACTTGCCGACCAGGGCGCTGCTCACGCCGTCACGGCCGAAGCGCCGTCCGACGCCCTGATCACAGGCGCCCTTCTCGTAGCCCGGGATGTCGCCCAGGCGCATCACCTGGACGTCGTCCTCGCCCTTGCGCATCAGTGGCGGGTGCTCGGTGAAGGGTTGATAGAAGCGGGCTTCGCCGGCGTGGACGGCGGCGTCGCATTCGGCGGCAGACGTGTAGCCCACGTTGCCATTGTCATCGGTGTACATGCGGGCCTGCAGGGCCGGTGCCGCCAGTATCGTGCTGGCGATAATCAGGGAACCGCCCAGGTTTCTGCGGCTGAATGTGCTGTGATCCATGGTGACCTCTTGTTGTTGCTTGTCTTGGCGAAATGTCGATGCCCTGCCGCACCAGTCAGCACTGGCTGTGTCACCCCCCGCTGCTCCCACGTGCGCCGGGGCCAGCCCTGTCGGGTTGGCCTGCGGTCTATGGTCACCGGACTTCACCATACACCTCCTGAGCCCAAGGGCATTGATCCTGGTCAGTTTGCCCAGGACGGCCTATTGGTGGATTCGTCCGCTGTCGCGACTGGCGTGCCGTGCCCGGGTAGCCCGGGATGTCCGGGGCCCAGGCGCTGTTCGAGCCGAAGTGTATTCAGTGCCTGCTGAGAAAGGATGCGATAGTGCAATGCATGCTGAGCAAGATGCGAGCCACGCGCGGAGCGTGCTCAGGTCACTGAAAACAAAAGGGAAAATGTGGGCAGGGGGAAGCCGGGGCAGCGCCCTGGCGGTGTGCGAGGCAAATCACCTTGCATTATGCGTGGCCCGGTGCATCCCGGCCGGGAGCGCGTGCACCGCCGCGGACCGGCCCCTTTCACATGGCTCGCGCCTTCCAGGAAGCTGAAGCGGCCTGGGCGTGGCCGGCGGAGGGGCCGTCAGCGCGGGCGAGCCGCACGCCAGCGAGCAGGCGGCGTTCTCGCCGGGCGGATGACAGCCTCTCAGGCCACCGCGCGGGCCTCGGCCAGGAGCTTGCGCAGCTCCGGCACGCAGGAACCGCAATTGGTGCCGGCCTTGAGGCAGCTGCCGATGGCCTCCGGGCTCTTCAGGCCCTGGGCCTCGATCTCGCGCAGGATGCGGTTGCGGCCGACCCCGAAGCAGGAGCAGACGATGGCGCCGTCGTCGGCCGCCGGATCGGCGGGCCGGCCCATGAGCAGGCTGATGCGGTCGCGCTCGCTGAGTTCTGTCTGGGCGAACAGGCCGGCCAGCCACTGACGGGAAGGCAGATCCAGCCGGGGCGAGATGAAGATGCAGGCTGCGATGCGGTCATCGACGACCAGCGCGGCACGGTAGAGATTGGCTGGCGTCGACGAACTCCAGCCAGTCCGCCTGCGGCTCGCTGCCGCCGAGCAGCTCGCGGCCCCAGTCCCCCCAGCCTGCGGCCGGCGCATGGCGGCCGGCGAGTTCGTAGCGCCGGAACTGCTCACCCTGGGCCATGGCCCAGTAGGCGAAGTCGTCGGTTGGCAGGCTGTGGCGGCTGAGCGCGAA
>JBFJTN010000428.1:0-1638 GCA_041625325.1 Oceanococcus sp.
CACGCCCCAGCCGTGCACCCGCTGCATCTGGGTCAGGATGGAATTCGGCTGGCCTTCCTCCACGGTGCAGCCGTAGGCGTTCTGACCCGCCATCAGACCGGAGCCATCTTCCTCGCTGGGGTCGGCCCGCAGGGGGTTGGGCGCGTAGGTGAGCTGGCAGTCGAACAGATTGGAGATCTCGATCCCCAGCACCACGGCCATCTTGCCATCCGCGATGACCGCGCGCGCCTCCTCGGGCGTGTGCACGATCTGGAAGAAGCCCAGGCCGGGACCGCCGTACTGCGCGTCGATGTAATTCTCCATCGCATACATGGTGCCGGCCTGGCGCCCGGCGTTGTTCATGGAGTTGCAGTCCTGGGCCGGATCGCCCTTGGCATTGCGCTGCAGCTCGCACAGGGTGCGATTGTCGACCAGGTCATTGACGACAACGCGCAGGCCGGAGGCCCAGGAGCGCTCCAGCCACTTCCAGTAGATCGCCTCGTGGGTGAGCATCTGGCGGGCCGGCCATTCGGTGAAGCTTGGCCAGCCATCGGTGGCGTGGCCATTGGTATCCTGCTTGAACGCGCCCTGCACCAGATCCAGCGCGCCCTGCGGCCCGTGCGCTTCCGGCGAACTGCAGTTCGGCAGCGCATGCTCCACCCCGAACTTGTGGAAGGGCCGGCCATGCTGGGCGCCGCCGAGGAACTCGGTGGCGCTGATATGCACATGCACGTCGGCATGACCCAGCACGCGGCCATCCGCCGTGGTGCCGGAAAACGGCGTGCCGGCGAAATCGCTGGAAGCCTCGGGATACTCCGCGCAGCCGTCCAGCGGCTCGAAACTGAAGCTTTCCAGATCCGCGTCAGTGCCCGGGGTCACGGTGAGCAGGGCGCCCTCGGCATCGATGCTCAGATTGCCGTCCGCCGTGGCCGAGTACAGGGTGAACTCGGTGGACAGGCGCATGGGATCGACGAAGCCATGCCAGAGAGCGACCTGCTCCGGGCTGGGCTCCACATGATAGGCAGGGGTCGGCGGATACGCGGTGGCATCGCCACGACCCAGCACCCTCCATTCGGCGGAGTCGTCGGCATCGGCGCTGGTCGAGGTGGCCGTGCTGCCGCCACTGGCCGTGATCAGATCGCGCACGCCGCTGTACAGGAGATAATGCCCCAGCGAGGAGGGCTTGAAGTAGAAGGGCTCGGCATCCGCGATGGCGACGGCCGTGGCGGTATAGGCGCCGTCCGCCAGCTGCACATAGCTGTCATTGCCGTTGGCCCGGATCGCCCAGCAGCGATTGGCCATGGCGTAGCGCGTCTTCGGCCCGCCGGCGCTGAGATCTTCCTCATCGGAATCCAGCTCGGAGAGACAGCCCGGGTCGGCCGGAAAGTCGATCAGGCCGTCGTTGTCGTTGTCCAGGCCGTCATTGCAGGCGAAGGTCTGACCGCCGCCATTGTCATCCGACGAATCACAGGCACTGAGCATCACGCCACTCAGCACCAGCACCAGCATCCATTGCAGTTGTCGCATCTGTCCCGCTCCCTGGATCGATCTGCCCCGCCCCGCGCCGGGCACCCCGATCACTGTATTACACTGATCTGATCCAGACACGAACGACGACCCGGATATGGTTCCTTCGCGGCGCGCCCGCCTGTGGGCCGG
>JBFJTN010000429.1:0-1637 GCA_041625325.1 Oceanococcus sp.
AAATCTGTGCAATCTGTGGAAAGTTTCCGCCAGCAGCCGCGGACTCCCGCCTGAACCGTAGCGCCGCGGCAGTGCGCTCACCTTGGCGATCACGGATAATGTCCGCATGCGTAACGATATCCCCCCAGGCGAGCGCCTGATCTTTGCCCTGGACGTGCCCGATGCCGGCACGGCCCTGAAACTGGTGGAACAGCTCGGCGACACGGTCAGCTATTACAAGCTGGGCCTGGAGCTGGCCATGACCAACGACTACTGGCGCCTGATCGATCACCTGCTGGCCCAGGGCAAGAAGGTCTTCTGCGACCTCAAGTTCTTCGACATCCCCGCCACCACGGCGCGGGCCGTGCGCCAGCTGTCCGAGCGCGGCGTGCACCTGTGCACCGTGCATGGCAACCAGGGCATCATGGAAGCGGCGGCCCAGGCCAAGACCGGCGCCATGAAGGTGCTGGCGGTGACCGCCCTGACCAGTCTGGATCGCGGTGATCTGGACGATCTGGGATTTGATTGCGATGTGCAGGCGCTGGTGCTGTCGCGGGCGAAACGCGCCCTCGCCTCCGGCTGTGATGGCATCGTCTCCTCCGGCATGGAGGTCGAGGCCGTGCGTGCGGCCGGTCTGGAGCAGCTGATCGTGGTCACCCCGGGGATCCGCCCGGTGGACAACCGGCCCGAGGATGACCAGAAGCGGGTGCTGAGCCCGGCCGAGGCCATCGCCCTGGGCTCCGACCATCTGGTCGTGGGCCGCCCCATCCGCAGCGCGGCCGATCCGCGCGCCGCCGCCGCCGCCATCCAGCTCGAGATTGCCGAGGCCCTGACATGAGCCCGCTGAAGAACGACCTGCTGCTGCGCGCCCTGCTGCGCCAGCCCACCCCGCGCACCCCGGTCTGGATGATGCGTCAGGCCGGCCGCTACCTGCCGGAGTATCGCGCGACCCGGGCCACCGCCGACGGCTTCATGGGCCTGTGTAAGAACCCGGAGAAGGCCTGCGAGGTCACCCTGCAGCCGCTGCGCCGCTACGCCCTGGATGCCGCCATCCTGTTCTCGGACATCCTCACCGTGCCGGACGCCATGGGTCTGGGCCTGTACTTCAGCGAGGGCGAAGGGCCCCGCTTCGAGCGCCCGCTGCGCAGCGCGGCCGACATCGCGGCGCTGAGCCTGCCCGATCCGGACAGCGATCTGGGCTACGTGATGAATGCGGTGCGCACCATCCGCCAGGCCCTGGATGGTCAGGTGCCGCTGATCGGCTTCGCCGGCAGCCCCTGGACCCTGGCCACCTACATGGTCGAGGGCGGCTCGTCCAAGACCTTCAGCCGGATCAAGGCCCTGCGCTACACCGACCCGGCCAGCCTGCAGCGCCTGCTCGACACCCTGGCCGATGCGGTTGCGGCCTATCTGAATGCCCAGGTCGCCGCCGGCGCCCAGGCGCTGATGATCTTCGACACCTGGGGCGGCGTGCTGGCGCATCAGGATTACCTGGACTTCTCGCTGGCCGCGGGTCAGCGCATCCGCGAGCAGCTGGTGCGTGAAGCCGATGGCCGGCAGGTCCCGGTGGTCTGGTTCACCAAGAACGGCGGCCTGTGGCTGGAACAGCAGGCAGATGCCGGCTTTGATGGTCTGGGCCTGGACTGGACGGTGCATCT
>JBFJTN010000430.1:0-1598 GCA_041625325.1 Oceanococcus sp.
CGCGGCAGCCCGTAGATCAGGTCGTAGTTGATCTGCTCGATGCCGGCGGCGCGCAGCTGGCGGGTCAGGGCCGCGACCAGGGCCGGTGGCTGCACGCGATTGATCGCCTTCTGCACCGCGATGTCGATGTCCTGCACGCCGATGCTGACCCGATCGAAGCCCAGCGCAGCCCAGGCCAGCGGATCCCGCGACTGGGCGACCCGCGGATCGACCTCCAGCGACAGCTCGCAATCCTGGGCAAGCCGGAAGCTGTCCGTGATGGCGCAGAGCAGACGCCCCAGCGCGCGCGGCCGCATCAGGTTGGGCGTGCCGCCGCCGAAATGGATCTGGCGCACCGGCCGGTCGCCATCGAACAGGCCGCCCTGCAGGCGGATTTCGCGGATCAGCGTGTCGCAATAATCGGCATGGCGCTGCGGATCGCGGCTGACCTGCTTGTGACAGCCACAGTAGAAACAGCCCTGGCGGCAGAACGGCAGGTGCAGATACAGCAGCAGCGGCGCGGGAATGGGCTCGGCGTTGCTGGCGGCCACCTGCTCGCGATACTGCGCCGGCCCGAATCCGGGGTGAAAGGACAGGGCCGTGGGGTAGGAGGTGTAGCGGGGCGCGCGCAGTTCCTGACACAACAGATCGGTGGCCGGGGCCATGGTGTTCATTGGCGTGGTCGGTGGGACGGTCCGTGCAGACTAGGCGCCCGACGCCGGCCGGAACCTGATCCAGGTCAAGGCTGACGCGCCGCAAGGCATTGCGCCGCCGGGCGAATACAACCACCATGAGCGGTCGGGAGACGGGTAACCGGGGAGGCCCCAATGAAGAAGCTCACGCCCATGGATGCATCGTGGCTCTATGTGGAGTCACGCGAAACGCCGATGCAGGTCGGCAATCTGTCGATCTTTTCGCTGCCCGAGGATGCCGGCGAGGACTTCGTTGAGCAGCTGGTCGAGCGGGCCCGCGCCTCCACCACGGTGGTCGCGCCCTGGAACCTCAAGCTGCGGGGCGGCAATCTGGGCCGGGCCCTGCCCAAGTGGGTCGAGGACAACGACATCGACATGGAATACCACTTCCGTCACTCGGCCCTGCCACGGCCGGGCGGCGAGCGCGAGCTGGGGCGCCTGATCTCGCGCCTGCACAGCACCCAGATGGACTTCAAGCGACCGCTGTGGGAGGCCCACCTGATCGAAGGCCTGGAGGGCAACCGGGTGGCGCTGTACACCAAGATGCACCACTCGCTGATCGACGGGGTCAGCGGCGCGCGGCTGATGGAGCGGGTCTATTCCACCGACCCGGACCGGCGTGACATGCCCGCCCCATGGTCGATCGGCAACCCGCCGCCCCGGCCGCGGGGCAGCGCCCCCACCCTGGCAAACACCAGCCCGATGCAGGCACTGCTGGAAGGCCTGCGCAGCCAGGGCAGCAACAGCGCAGCGCTGCTGCGTGGCCTGGCCGGTCTGGTGCGCAAAGGGCGCCGGGCCGATGACCCCTTCGTCGCGCCCTTCCAGGCGCCCAAGTCCATGCTCAACGGCCGCATCAAGGGCGGCGCCCGCCGTTTCGCCACCCAGCAGTACGATCTGGCGCAGATGAAGAAGCTGGCCCAGGCCGCC
>JBFJTN010000431.1:0-1577 GCA_041625325.1 Oceanococcus sp.
GTTTGAAAATCTCGTAGAGTGCCAGGAAGCGGGTGAGATTCTGGCGGCGAACATATTTCGGGAAGCTTTCCAGCTTGGTTTCCCAGGGCTCCGGATTGCGATCAAAGCAGGCCTTGATTCTCGTGGCCTCCTCGCTCTCGGCCACCGTCCGGAAGCCGCCTTCAACCGGCACAGGCTTGTCTGTCACTTTGTCACCCCCGAATTTCAGGCATGGGCCTGATAGAAAGCCTCGATCGTATCGCAGATGTAACTGACGTCGTCATCACTCAGGCTCGTGTTCATCGGCAGCAGAAAAAACCGCTTGGTCAGGCGCTCGGTATTCGGCAGATCGCGATTCAGCCCGAGGGCTTTGAACTGGTGAATGGTCTTCCCGCCCCACTGGATGATGGTCTTGACACCGTGGTCGTGCAGATGGGCACGCAGGGCATCGCGCTGGCCCGCTTCCAACTCGAAATTCTGGAAGATGTCGAAGTGATCTCCGCTGGCATCCGGCCCGGGTGGCAGCACGAGGTCCGGCAGATGTTCCAGCCGCTGGCAGTACATCCGCGCAATTTCCCTGCGACGAGCGATCTCGCTGTCGTAGGTCTGCAGCTTGACTCCCAGAATTGCAGCCTGAAGGTTGTCCAGGCGTGCATTGTAGCCCCAGGTGACCACATCGCCAGTGGCTGCGCAGCGACCGTGGTCGCGCATCAGCCGAACCTTTTCCGCCACCTCGTCGCTGTCCGTGAAAACGGCACCGCCATCGCCAAAGCATCCCAGGGTCTTGGCCGGGAAAAAGCTGCAGGAACCGGAAACGCCGAAAGTGCCGGCAAAGCGCTCCTTGTACCTGGCGCCCAAGGCCTGGGCCGAGTCTTCCACGATGGCCAGACCGAACTCGCGAGCCAGTTCAAGCAGTTCGTCCATCCTGGCTACCCGACCGTTCAAGTGGACAGGCATGATGGCCCTGGTTCGCGGAGACACCAGTCGCCTGACGGACGCCGCATCCATCAGATGGTCTGCGGCACAGTCAGCCAGCACCGGCTTAGCGCCGACCTGAAATATGGCCGAAGCCGATGCCACGAAGGTATGCGAGGGCACGATGACCTCGTCGCCGGGCCCGACACCGGCGCAGCGCAAACCCATGACGAGCGCGATCGTGCCGTCAGCCACGCCTATGGCATGACGTACGCCGAGGTACTTCGCCAGGGCCGCTTCGAAGTCCAGCAGATCCTGCTGCATGATGAAAGCCCCCCGGGACAGGACGTCTTCGATCACGGGTGCCAGCCGTTCGCGCTGCTGGGCCCACAAGGCGGGGTAGTCAAAGAAGGGGATGGATTTCATGGAGGGTGGATCAGGCCTTCTGGGCCAGGCAATACAGCACCTGGTAGTTGAGATTCGGTGAGTCGGCATCTACCGGGACCGGTGGATCATAGCTTGCGCCCTCGGCGCGGAATTCCAGTGGGAGCCGCACCAGTTTCCCGAATACCAGCCGCTTGAGGAAGCGCTTGCCCCGCATCGAGCGCGGAATCAGCCCCAGCCGGACGGCCCATGTCTTCAGCTTCCGGACAAACGCCGTGGCCAATCCGGCCTGCGGAACA
>JBFJTN010000432.1:0-1556 GCA_041625325.1 Oceanococcus sp.
CTGGGTCGTCTGCTGTGCCGGCACGGGCCGCTTCGCGAATGCCGAGGATGCCGGCACCGCCCTGTTGCGGGAGTACTGGCATGCCGAGCGATTTGGTGACAGCGAACTGGACCACCCCCACGACATCGCATCCGACGCCATCAACCTGGAGGAGCTCGCCGATGAAGTCTTCATCTAGATACCGAAAGGCGGACGGGCCGACGCGGCCCGCAGCGCCCTGGCCCACTGCAGGAGGATATGCCCCATGCCCCAACTGAAATCCGGTCGACACGTCGGCCTGGCCATCGATTCTCTGCTCGACAGGCTGCGCTACGGTGACAATGATTGCTCCTATGGCAGGGTCATCGCGCAGCGCATGAGCGTCACGGGGCCGCAGGCCTTTATCCGCCTGATCGATGTGGGCGAATACCGGGATGGCGAAGGTAGCCCGCCCGATGCGCCCTGCTACCCCGCCGGCTACACCGTAGGCGAGGTACTGGACGGTCATCCAGACTGGACGCCCAGCGAGATCGAAGAACTGCGGCAGCTTGTGGAAACGGACCCACGATGCCAGGTCTGGCTGAAGGAGCAGATAGACATCATCAACCGCGTCATTCGGGAGAGCCGATTCTGGAATGAGGTCCTGGAGGAGGGCCCCACGCAATGAAAACACTGTGCAAGTGCATCATGGAGAAGCCCGCATGACGGAGCGCATCATGGTCCTGACCGGCGCCGGAATCAGCGCAGAAAGCGGCCTGCCCACCTTTCGAGACCACGACGGACTGTGGCGCGGCCACCGGCCGCAGGATCTGGCCAGCCCGGAGGCCTGGGATGCCGACCCTGGACTGGTGCTGGATTTCTACAACATGCGCCGCGATGCCGTCCGCGCCGCCGAGCCGAACGCGGCGCACCGGGCGCTGGTGGAACTGGAGCGCTGCTTCCATGTCGATGTCGTTACTCAGAACATCGACGACCTGCACGAGCGGGCGGGCTCCTCCCGGGTGCTGCACCTGCACGGCGAGATCATGAAAGCCCGCAGTCAGGCCGCTGAACGCCCTCTGATCGACCTTCAGGATCGCAACATCGCCCTGGGCGACACCGCAGCCGATGAGGAGCAGCTGCGACCCGCAGTGGTCTGGTTCGGTGAGACGGTGAGCCAGATCGGCGAAGCCATAGACCTTGCGCAGCAGGCCGACCGCGTGCTGGTCATCGGCACCTCACTGTCGGTCTGGCCTGCCGCCGGCCTGCTCCGCCATGCCCGGGCAGCCCGTGCGGTGACTGTCGTATCGCAATGGGTGGATGAAACCTTCTCGGGGATTGAACTGGTTCGTGAACCGGCCGCGACGGCAGTGCCCGCCATTGTCCGAAGCTGGCTGGCCGGGGAGGCCGCGCAGGCGTGATCCACCCAACTTGAGAAAGGAGATTCTGTGTACGACATCATAGGAGACATCCATGGCTATGCTGAGCCACTGCAGCGCTTGCTGGTCCGCATGGGCTACCGGGAAATCGATGGTGTCTTTCGCCATCCCGACCGGCAGGTGATATTCGTCGGCGATTTCATCGACCGCGGGCCCGAC
>JBFJTN010000433.1:0-1548 GCA_041625325.1 Oceanococcus sp.
AAACATGCCCAAACCACATCGGGCGAAGAAGACTCGCCGCTACACGGATGAATTCAAATCTACTGCTGTTGAGCTGAGCCTGGCTGATGGTGTCCAGGTGCAGACCGTTGCCGACGGCCTCGACATCCACCCGTTTATGCTGTCACGGTGGCGCAGGGATTTTCGAGAGGGACGTCTCCACGTGGACAACCGAAAGAAGAGCAACCCAAAGACCACTTCGGACAATCGCCGCATTCAGGAGCTGGAAGTCGAAGTCCAGCGCCTGAAGAAGGAGAACGAAGTCCTAAAAAAATGGCAACGGTTCGTGGCGGAACAACCGGACAGCGATTCGCGTTCATAGCCTGCCACGGACCGGAATTCGGCGTGCGTTACCTGTGCCAGCACCTGCGCGTGTCCCGCAGCGGCTACTACGCCTGGCGGCGCCGATCGCCCTCTCAGCGGTCGCGTGAAGATCAATCCCTGCTCGGGCGCATCGAGGCCATCTTCTCGGAGCACGAGGAACGCTACGGCAGTCCCCGCGTGCACGAAGCGCTGCAGCAGCAGGGCGTCGCAGTGGCCGAAAAGCGCGTAGCCCGATTGATGCGGGATCACGGCATGAAAGCCCGGATGGCACGCCTCTACCGTCGCCATGCGCCTGGTATTGCGAAGTGGGTGGCCGATATTCCCAACCGCCGCCTTGCCCTGCCGCGACCCACCGGCCCGGACCAACACTGGGCGGCAGACGTGACTTACATTCGTCACGGCCATAGCTGGCGTTACCTGGCCGTTGTGCTCGACCTGTACTCCCGCCGCATCATCGGCTGGTCCTTGGCGAAACACCGAACGGCAGCCTTGACCCGCTCGGCCCTGATGATGGCCTTGAGATCGCGAAAGCCAGAAGCGGGCGCCATCTTTCACACGGATCGCGGATCCGAATACCGCTGCCAGGAACTGCAGGCCATTCTGAAGAAGCAACAGATCAGCCCCAGCCTCAACCGGCCACGCCACTGCACGGACAATGCCGAAGTGGAATCATTCTTCCATACATTGAAAGGTGAACTGATCCACGGCACAAGCTTTGCCACGGACCAGGACCTTCGACACAAACTCGGAAGCTACATCAACCAGTACTACAATCGACAGCGAATGCATTCGAGCCTGGGCTATCGGAGCCCCGTCCAATATGAAGCACTGGCCGCATAACCACGCCCCGTGTCCACTTTATCGGGGGAAGTTCACGTTTGACCCGCCACCCATTTTTGCTATCGCAAAAACGGGCGTCGCCTCAAACGCACCTGAGCTCAGGCGTTGGGCGACAAGCACGCCGTAATCTTCAACGCGCAATGCCAAGCCACGAACGCCAGATCATCTCCGGGCATCGCACTTGGAAGCTGCGGTAGGCGGCTTCGATCAAGGCTCTGTCCATCGGTCCCACCGCCCCGCTTCGATTTCCCGCTTTACGGTGCTACCTTTGAGTTCTGTCTTGCTTGGGGGAGCAAGCATGGCGGCAGCCATATCTCAGTTGTCAGCGCCCAGGCGCGGGGTCTTCGGTTGTAAGCGGGTAATGAC
>JBFJTN010000434.1:0-1533 GCA_041625325.1 Oceanococcus sp.
TCGACCTGTATCACGGGCGCCTGCCGGCCCTGCTCGACATTCGCAGTGACTGCGCGGACGTGCGCGATGTCGCCGCGGCGATCGTGGTCGCCGCCAGTCGGGGCCGCCGGGGCGAACGCTATCTGCTCAGCGGTCACCCGGTGAGCATGCGTGAACTCGCGCAGATCTGGGGGCAGCTGGGCGGCCTGCCTCCACCGCGTTTGTTCCTGCCCCTGTGGGTGGGCTGGCTGGTGATTCCCTTCACCATCGCGGCCGCCCGCCTCGGCGGTCGCAAGCCGCTGTTCACCCCCAACATGCTGCGGGCCAGCGTCTGCAATGCGGCCGTGTGCATCGACAAGGCGGCCCGCGAGCTGGACTACCGGCCGCGGCCGGTGGCCGATTCCCTGCGCGATGCCTTTGCCTTCTGTCAGGCGCAGGGCTGGCTGCAGGATTCGCGTCGCCAGGCCGCATGAGCGGAGGCCGGCGCTCTGCGCGCCCCCGCGTGGAACCCTGCACCCGCAGGCGCCCGTCTATACTCCCGCCGTCTGCCATTTCTGCCCAAGGACAAGACTTCATGCGCAAGACCCCACGGACCCCGCTGGCCGTGCTGGCCCTGGCCACCCTGGCCCTGGCGGCCTGTCGATCGGATGTGAGCACCAGCGGCGGGGCGCCCGGCGCGGCGCCGCTGTCGCGTTACGACATGGCCCAGGGCTGCTACACCCTGCGGGCGAATGATCTGGTGGTGGTGCGCGAAGGCGAGGGCTATGCCGCCCGGGCCGGGAATGTGGCCGGCGCGGAGCCCTTCTTCATGCAGGCGGCGAATCTCGGGCGCTATCTGTTCTACACCGTCGATGAAACGCTGATGACCGCCGGTGGCAGTGCGGTGACCGCGCAGGCCACGGCCTCGGACGGCGCGGACTGGACCGTCACCGGCGATGCCGGCGTCTTCGCCGCCGAAGCCCTGGGCCAGCCGCTGTCGCTGAATGCCGATGGCCTGCTCAGCCTGGGCGGCGAGCCGGCCCAGCTGCGCTTCGAGCCGGCCAGTGGCTGCACCCCGTATCCGGAAATGCCCACCGGCATCGCGGCAAAGAGCTACAGCGGCCCGGCGGCGGGCCAGCCGGTGATCGGTTTCGCCGAGGTGCATGCCCACATGGGCATGGGCTCGGAACTGTCCGACGGCAGCGGCGATGTCGGTCCGTCGGCGGCCGGCGTGCTCTATGGCCAGGCGGTGAATCGTTTCGGCGCCCCGGTGGCGCTGGAGAACTGCGAGGTCATGCACGGCCCGGAAGGCCGGCTCAGCGCCGAGAACATCATCCTGGACGGCGATCCGCTGGCCAGCCATGACACCCAGGGCTGGCCGTCCTTCATCGACTGGCCGTATCACGATTCCTTCCTGCACCAGCAGATGTACTGGAAGTGGGTGGAGCGCGCCTGGAAGGCGGGCCTGCGGGTGATGGTCATCCATGGCACCACCATCGAGGCCCTGTGCAACATTGCCCGCGCCAGCTACGGCGACAAGACCTCCGAGTGCGTGGACATGCTGACCGGCGAGCA
>JBFJTN010000435.1:0-1499 GCA_041625325.1 Oceanococcus sp.
CGCATCCGCTACCCGGCCGGCTGGGGAGACTGGCCGGCGCTGGGCCTGTATCTGGGTTTCATCTGGTACGAGCTGTTCGCCGCCGGCAAACCGGCCTCGCTGGGCGCCATGCTGCTGGCCTACAGCCTGATCAATCTGATCGGCGTGGGCCTGATCGGCGCGGCGGCCTGGTTCCGCCATGGCGAGCTGTTCGCGGTGCTGCTGCGCCTGCTCGGCCACATGGCCCCGCTGGGCCCCGGGCCGGATGGCCGCCTGCACCTGCGCCCGCCGCTGCGAGGCCTGATCCTGGCGCGGCCGGCGTCACTGGGCAGCGTGGCCTTCGCCATGGCCATGCTGTCGACCACCGCCTTTGACGGCCTGCGTGCCACCCAGTGGTGGGTGTCCCTGTTCTGGGCCGATCCCAGCGGGCTGGTCACCGCGCTGGCGGGCAGCCGGCCGATGCTGGCGATCGGCCAGTTGCGCCCCTGGTACATCGCCTGGGAAAGCCTCTGGCTGCTGCTCGGCCCCTTCCTGTATCTGGGCGCCTACGGCCTGTGCCTGGTCCTGGCCCGGTGGATCACCGGCAGCCGCCGCCCGCTGCGCGAGCTGGTCCTGGATTTCGGTTACAGCCTGCTGCCCATCGCGCTGGTTTATCACCTCAGCCATTACGCCACCCTGCTGCTCAGCGACGGACTGAAGATCCTCAGCCTGCTGTCCGACCCCTTTGGTTTCGGCTGGAACCTGTTCGGCACGGCCTGGAAGTTCCGCGCCCCCATCCTGCTGGACATGAACGTCATCTGGCACGCCCAGGTGCTGCTGATCCTGCTCGGGCACATCGCCAGCGTCTGGGTCGCCCATCGCATCGCCCTGCGGGTCTTCGACAGCCGTCGGGCGGCCTGGCTGAGTCAGCTGCCCATGTTGCTGCTGATGGTCGGCATGACCGTGGCCGGCCTGTGGATCCTGGCCCAGCCGCTCACCGTGGAGCGGATGAACTGAGCGCCGCGCTCAGTCGGCGGCGGAGACCGGGCTGCGCCGCAGCGGTACGCCGCCCTTGATCACCGCCCGGATGCGGGACAGCGCCTGCAGGCCACGGGTCGGGTCGCCCTCCACCAGCAGCAGGTCGGCCTGCTTGCCTGCGGCGATCAGGCCGAAGGGCGGGTCCTCCTGCTGGCTGAGAAAGCGCGCCGGGTCCAGGGTGGCCGCGCGCAGGGCCTGGGCCGGGCTGAGGCCGGATTCCACCAGCAGGTCCAGCTCGCGGTGCAGGCCGGCGCCCGGGAACACCCCGGCCTGCATGTCGCTGCCGGCCAGGATGGTCACGCCCGCCGCATGCAGCCGCCGCACATTGTCCCGCCAGTGCAGGCGCTGGGCATGCAGCAGGTCCAGATAGGGGCGGAAGAAGGCGGTATCCGGGTCGCTTTCCGGCACCGCGTCGAAGGCGGCCAGGGTCTTGGCCGGGACGGTTTCGCGTTCCAGCGCGGTGGCCTGGCGCGGCTCGCGGCCGAGCAGGGCGTAGTTCTCGA
>JBFJTN010000436.1:0-1435 GCA_041625325.1 Oceanococcus sp.
ACGCTGGACACCACCGCCTTGGGACTCACGCGCAGGCTGTCCTCATCCCAGCTGGCGCCACTGTCGGTGCTGCGGGCCAGGTAGACGCCCATGTTCTCGCCCACCCAGACGTGGTACGCATTGCTCTGGGTATCGGTGGCGATCTCGCTGTTCTTGCGCGGATTGCTGGTGCCCACATCGGTGCCCATGGTGATGGTGCTCCAGGACAGGCCGTTGTCCTTGGAGATCACCACCGTCGGGAAGGGCGTGCGCGGCGGCAGGTAGACGGTGCCGTCCGGCGCGGTCTCGATGGCGCCATGCAGACCGGCGGCGGTCGACGCCAGTCCGACCACCTGGCCACCGACCGGGAAGGTCGCGCCGCCATCCAGGCTGGTGTAGCAGAAGGCGCCGGCCAGCTTGTTGTAACAGAAGTACACGGCGGTATCGTGAATCGGCGACATGTTGCCCAGGGCGCCGTAACCGGCGGAGGTCCAGGGACCGCTGCCCAGCTTGATGTGGTCATTGACCGGGATCGGCCCCTGATCGAAGGGATTGCCCAGCCAGCTGGCGCCGTCGTCGTCGCTCCAGGCCACCCAGGTGGCGACCAGGCTGACCATCTGCACGTTGTAGATGCGGTCGGTCAGCGGGTCGACCCAGAGATAGGGATCGGAGGTGCCCGGCTGGCTGAACACGTCCTCCACGCTTTCCCAGCTGCCGCCCTGATCGCAGGAGCGCATCACCTTCTCGAAAGCGGTGAAGAACAGGCAGCCGCTGGACGTGATGCCGATGCTGGGCTCGGCGCCGGGTTCACCGACATCACTGAGCCGGAAGCTCAGGGGCAGCGGCGTGGCCTCGACCGCTTCGCCGCGGGCGTTGGTGACGAACTGACGCACCGACTCGGCGCGCTGTTCGACCGGTCCAGCCTCATCGCTTGCGCGCGTCGGCGTTTCGAGCACGCGCCCGCCCCCCATGTCGCAGGCCGTCAGCAACAACGGCGCGGCGATCATGGCTCCCAATGCACCGACCAGTCCCTGGCGGCGTTCCCGGTTACGCTTCATGATTTTCATTCCCTTGCCCGACCGGCGTGGGTCAGGCGGCTTGTGTCATTCCCGGCCTGTCCGAAGGCAGGCCCGGCGTTCTGTGCACCATCCGGCGGCACGCGGCAGATCCTGCCCGCCACATCACCGGACTCCCTGGAAGTGTGCCGGCCCGCCATCGGCGCTCCGGCGCAATCTCGCCACCCGGTGTCACCGACGGCGGCAGACTTCCCCCCGCTCTTAGCACGGATCAGGGCCGCGCATGGTTCCCGTCGGCGCGCAGCACGGCCGGCGGCCCTGGCCTGCGGCCCGCCACGCCCCCGCCGCAGCGGTCGCGGCAGGGCGCCTCCGGATTGTGCAACGCAGCATGTTCGGGATAGACTTAAGGCCCTCGCCTTAACTTTCTGCCGCCGGCCCTC
>JBFJTN010000437.1:0-1412 GCA_041625325.1 Oceanococcus sp.
CAGCCGGCGCTGAGCAGGGCGCGCTCGCAGTGCCGGTCGCAGGCTGTCCAGCGGCTGGCTGGCGCACACCCTGGAGCCCGCCCGTTCGTCACTGGCCGCAGCGGCCAGTGGCGGCCCTGCCGCTATCGCGCCGGTCCTAACCGCGCCTAGAATCAGGCTCGGCCATCGCGGAGTCAGCGCATGACGGCACTGTCCCAGGGCAATCCCCGGATTCTGGCGGCCATCCGCCAGGAGGACCAGCGCGCCGAATGGATCGCCAGCCTGCTGCAGGCCGCGGTGCTCGCCCTGCTCAGCCTGCTGTATTTCGTCGCCCCCAAGGCCGAGATGAGCCAGTGGCGCTTCGAGCCGGTACCGCTGCTGCTGGCGGCCTACTGGCCGGTGGTGCTGCTGCGCCTGTGGCTGTCCGCCCGCGGTCGCATGGGACCCTGGCTGTCGGCTGCCGCCATCGTGGGAGACATGCTGGCGCTGGCCGGGCTGATCTTCAGCTTTCACCTGCAATACGGCCAGCCGGCGCCGTTTTCCCTCAAGGCCCCGACCTTCGCCTACTTCTTCATCTTCATCGCGGTGCGGACGCTGCGTTTCGACTGGCGCTACGTGGCCTTTGCCGGCCTGGTGGCCGCCGCCTTCTGGGGCCTGCTGCTGGCCTATGCGCTGGCCCAGCCGGACACCCGGCTGACCCACAGCTTCGTCGACTACATCTTCGGCATGCCGGTGCTGCTGGGGGCCGAGATCGACAAGATCATCAGCCTGCTGGCGGTGGCGGCGATCCTCGCTGCGGCGGTGGCGCGTTCACGCCGCCTGCTGGAGCGGGCCACCCGCGATGCCATCGCCCAGCATGATCTGGCCCGCTTCTTTCCCGGAGACGTGACCGAGCACATCCTGGCCTCGGACAAGCCGCTGGCGCCCGGCGATGCCGCGGTGCGCGAGGCCAGCGTGCTCAGTCTGGATCTGCGCGGATTCACCGGCTACACCGCCAGCCACACACCGCGTCAGGTCATGGCCCTGCTGGGGGATTTCCAGCAACGCATGGTGGCGGTGATCTTTGCCCACGGCGGCACGGTGGACAAGTTCCTGGGGGACGGCATCCTGGCCCATTTCGGCGCGGCCCGGCCCGACCCCGCCCATGCGGCGCAATGCCTGCGTGCGGCGGTGAGCTGCGGTGCGGCGGCGCAGGCCTGGGCACAGGAGCGGGTGGCGGCAGGGCGCAGCCCCCTGCACATTGGCGCGGGCTGTGCCAGCGGTGAGGTGCTGTTCGGCGTGGTGGGGGATGCGCGGCGGCTGGAGCTGACCGTGATCGGCGATGCGGTGAATCTGTCCGCCAAGCTGGAAAAGCACAGCAAGACCACGCCCAGCCCGCTGGTGGCGACGGCTGCACTGTGGAAACGCGCGCAACAGCAGGGCTATGACGCGCC
>JBFJTN010000438.1:0-1408 GCA_041625325.1 Oceanococcus sp.
GGATTTCACCCAGCTGGCCCTGGCCCGGATCGGGGTGGGCATCGGCGAGGCCGCCGGATCGCCGCCCTCGCATTCCCTGATCGCGGATTACTTCGCCCCCGGACAACGCGCCACCGCACTGGCCATCTATGCGTCCGGGGCTTTTCTCGGCTCCGGCCTGGCCTATCTGTTCGGCGGCTATCTGCGCGAGCTGTTCGACTGGCGCACCGCCTTCATCATCGTGGGCGCACCCGGCCTGCTGTTTGCACTGCTCGTGCGCTTCAGCGTCAGGGAGCCGCCCCGCGGCTGGTCGGAACGACGGGAACGTACGGACAGGCCGGTCAGCCTGTCACGGACATTACGCTTTCTGAGCGGCAGTCGCGCCTGGATCCTGATGATGAGCGGCTTCTCCCTGCTCTCCCTGACCGGCTACGCGGTGCTGATGTGGTGCTACGAATTCTTCGGCCGGGTCCACGGCCTGCGTCCGGTCGAAATCGGCCAGTGGATGGGCCTCATCGTGGGGCTCGGCGGCTGCCTGGGCACCGTGCTGGGCGGGCGTCTGGCCGACCGTCTGGAGCGGCACGATCCGGTGGCCGCGGTCCGCTGGCCGGTGCTGGTCAGCCTGAGTGGCATGCCGCTGGGGGCCCTGTTCCTGTGGCTGGACGGCACCGGCATGGCGCTGCTGAGCTTCGCCCCCTTCTTCGTGCTGCTCAATGTCTATGTGCCCGCCCTGTACAGCTGCAATCAGGCCCTGGCGCCGTTGCCCATGCGGGCCACCGCCGCGGCGATGATGCTGTTTCTGACCAATATCGTCGGCGCCGGCCTCGGCCCGCTGCTGGTCGGCGTGCTCAGCGATCTGTTTGCGGCCCGCCATGGCGAGCTGTCGATCCGTTATGCCCTGCTGTGTGCCATCGGCATCGGGGTGGTCGGCAGCGGCGTCCTGCTCGTCGCGACCCGTCATCTGGCCGCGGATCTGGTCCGGGCTAGGACGCGTCCCGACTGACCTGCCAGCCGCCCCAGGACTGGCACACCGGCATCAGCTCGATGGCATTCACATTCACATGGGCGGGCATCCGGCTGCACCAGTGAATCGCCTCGGCCACGTCCTCGGCGCGCATGGGCTCGGTACCGGCATACACGGCGTCCGCCGCTTGGCGATCGCCCTTGAAGCGGGCCACCGAAAACTCGGTTTCGGCCATGCCCGGCTCGATGCAGCTCACCCGCAGGCGGGTCCCGGCCAGATCGGCCTTGAGGCCCCGGCTGAACTGCTGGACGAAGGCCTTGCTCCCGCCGTAGGCGTTGCCGCCCGGATAGGGCCAGCTGGCCGCGGTGGAACCGATATTGATGATATGCCCGCGATTGCGCGCCACCATCCCGGGCAGAAAGGCCCGCGTCAGACGCATCAGGCCCTTGATGTTGGTATCGACCA
>JBFJTN010000439.1:0-1401 GCA_041625325.1 Oceanococcus sp.
AGCGGGTCGCCAGGTCCACCCGGAAGCCGTCATCCTCGATGCGCTGTGGCGGGTGGGGCAGGGCGGCGCCGGCCGCGGTATGCGAGGCGGTGAAATGGCCGCTGTAGCCCTCGAAGTACTCGTCGAAGCCCTGGCCCCGGGCGAAGTAGTCCTGATGGTTGGCCCCGGCCGGCACGTTGTGCCGGTTGGCGTTGTCCACCCCCAGATGCCATTTGCCGGCCATGCCGGAGACATAGCCGCGCGCCTTGAGATGTTCCGCGATAGTGACCTGTGCGGGGCGCAGCGGACCGTCCTCGTTCTTCTCCAGGCCGAAACGGTTCTGGTGAATGCCGGTGAGCAGGCCGGCCCGCGAAGGCACGCACTGCGGCGCGGTGACATAGCCCTGGGTGGCGAGCACGCCGTCGCGGGCCAGCTGGTCGATATGCGGGGTGAGCACATCGTCGCGCGCATCGTGGATGCCGACATCGGCATAGCCCTGGTCATCGGTGAAGAACACGATGATGTTGGGCGGGCGATTCGGGTCGGCCGGCACCGGCGCGCCGGATTTGAGTGGGTCCTGGTCCGAGCAGGCGGTCAGCAGCAGCGTGCCGGTCAGCAGCAGGCAGGCGCCACGCCAAGGCCATTGGTGCCTGCGGGTGGCGGCGGACACGGGGCGTGACAGAGCGGGGATCACGGTAGCGGCAGCGGCTCCTGCGCGACGGGGAACAGGAGTCCTACTCTAGACCTTTCCCTTTGCACGCGGGTGACATCAGCCCTGCAGGATCGCCTCCAGGACCTCATCGGTGGCGCGGTCCCAGCTGAAGCGCTGTCGGACCCAGTCCCGGGCACGGCGGGATTCGGCCTCCAGCAGGTCCCGGCGCTGTTGCCAGTGGCGCAGCAGCCGCGCCATGTCCTCCACCGAGCCGCAGATCCCGGTGGCATGTTCGGGGTGGGCGCCGCAGTCGAAGGCCAGGGCCGCGGTGCCGCGGGCCTGGGCCTCCAGCAACGGCAGATTGCAGCCCTCCCACAGCGAGGGCGAGACGAACACGTCGATGTCGTCCAGATAGGCGGCCCGCTGTGCATCGCTGGCATTGCGCAGGACCTGGATGCCGGCCTCCCGGTAGGGCGCCTCGTCGCGCGCCTCACCCCGGCCCATCAGACTGAAGTGCAACCCGGGGCAGGCCGCCGCCAGCTGCCGGTACAGGGCGCCGCCCTTGTAGCGCTCCTCGCCCTCGCCCAGGCGCATCAGGCAGCCGACCTTCAGGGCGCCGGGGGCGGCGTCCAGCAGCCGCTCTGCGGCGTCCGCTGTCGGTTCGGCCAGCACATGCTCCCAGCCATTGCGCACGATGTGCGCCGCCGGCCAGCCGATCTGCTCGCGGATGAACTCGGAGATGGCGATGACCCCGTCCAGATTGGGATACA
>JBFJTN010000440.1:0-1360 GCA_041625325.1 Oceanococcus sp.
AGGGCGACATGGTGCCGCCCTTGATCGCGGAATTGCTGGCCACCAGCATGCAGCGCACGCCCGAGACATAGCCGATGCCGCAGATCTGGTTGCCACCGGCCAGGGAGCCGTCCTTGTCGTCGTGCTCCTTGTAGCCGCACAGGGTGGACAGTTCCAGGAAGGGTGAGCCCCGGTCCAGCATCAGGGCCACGCGTTCACGGGGCATCAACTGGCCGCGTTCGACAAAACGCGCCCGGCGCTTCTCCTCGCTGGCGCGCACCGAGTCCTCGACCGCGCGAAACTGCGCGATGCAGTCCAGCATTTCCTGACGGTTTCTGGCGTAGCCCTCGGCATGAACATCGACCTTGGATTCTAGAACGGGCATGGCTGCCGACTCTCCTCACTGAAAACGATCCGCAGATGACACAGATTTCGCAGATTCAAATAGCTCCAAAAAATCTGCGTCATCTGTGTCATCTGCGGATCAATGGCGTCGTCGCACCGCGGCGCAACGATCCTGGGTATCTGGCGGATTATACAAATGTGGTTGATGCTTATTCGGCATCGAGAATCTTGGGCCTGACGGCGCGGTGAAAGCCGGCGAAGGGCGTGGCCTTCTTGTGGTCCGGCAAGTCGAATCCGCGCACATGCAGGGTGGACCCGCCATCCACCGGCACGCAGACACCGGTGAGATAGGCGGCCCCGGGCGACAGCAGAAAGCAGATCACGCTGGAGACCTCGGCCTCCTCGGCCAGGCGCTTCATCGGCACCTCGTGGCGCAGTTTGGGCAGGGCGGCCCGGATGGTCGGGTCGGTATAGGTGTCCAGGCCGCTGGAGGCGATCCAGCCGGGCGCGACGCAGTTCACCCGCACCCCGGCGCAGGCCCATTCCACCGCCGCCGTCTGGGTGAAATTCACCATGCCGGCCCGCGCCGCGCCCGAGTGCCCCATCATCGGCATGCCGCCGAACATGTCGGCCGCGATGTTCACGATGGCGCCGCCCTGGCGGGCCATGTGCTGGGTAAAGCATTCGCGCGCCATCAGGAAGCCGCCGGTGAGATTGGTCCGGATCACCGTCTCCCAGCCGCGCTGGTTGATCCGGGCCAGCGGTGCCGGAAACTGCCCGCCGGCATTGTTGACCAGGGCATCAATGCGACCATGCGCCTCGAGGATGCTGGCCACCGTGGTCTTGACGTCCTCCTCGATGCGGATGTCCAGGGTCCGCCAGTCGGCATCGCCACCGTCCTCGCGAATCTCCGCCTGCACCCGCTCCAGCTTGTCCTGCTGGCGCCCGATCAGCACCGGCAGCGCGCCCAGGCTGGCCAGCTCGGGGGCCACGCAGGGGCCGATGCCGCTGCCACCGCCGGTAACGAGAATGACCT
>JBFJTN010000441.1:0-1349 GCA_041625325.1 Oceanococcus sp.
ATGATGGTGAAAGCCCAGATATTGCGGATCACGTTGGCGATCAGGTTGGCGATCAGCACCACGAAGAACAGCGGGCCGGCCAGCAGGGGAAACAGCACGTAGTCCTTGAGAAAGACCTTGCCGATCTTCTTCAGCGCGCCCTTGAGCGTGGGCCAGGTCTCCGACCAGCGCTTCTCACCCTTGAACAGGCGGTCCGCCTCGATGTCATGCAGGGCGACGCCGAGATCGAAGTTCAGCATCAGCAGGAAGGCATACAGCGGATTGCCCAGGTAGTAGGGCCGCCAGGGCTGTTCGTCCGCCATGCGCAGGACGCCGTAGCCCACATCCCGGTCCTTGCCCAGGATGTTGGTATAGGTGTGGTGCATGTAATTGTGCGAATGCCGCCACTGGTCGCCGGGGCAGGCGGTGTCCCAGTCGAAGCGCTGGCTGTTCAGCTCCGGGTCGCCGGTCCAGTCGTACTGGCCGTGCATGATGTTGTGGCCGATCTCCATGTTGTCGAGGATCTTGGCCACGCCCAGACCCACGGTGCCCAGGGTGATCAGGGGCAGGAAGGCGGCCCAGCCGGCGAAGGCGTGGTCCAGGCCCGGCCAGAACAGCAGGCTGAAGAAGATGACGAGCCGGCTGCCGGTATCCAGGCGACGCTGGAAACGGATCAGGCGGGTGATGTAGCGGGTATCGCGTTCGCCGAGGTCAGCACGGACCTGCTGGCGGATCGCATCCATTTCGGCGCCGAAGGCGTCGAGCTGGTCAGGGGTCAGTTGGGGCTGATGCATGGGTCGAATTCCGATTCTGGTGTGAGGGTCGAACGGGGGGACTACAGTTCCAGGGTCACGTCGCCTTGTGGCGCGCTGATGCACAGGCGGATGCTTTCCTCGCCGTCGCCGGAGAGCTGGCCGGTGACCAGGTCGCGCACGCGGCCGGACAGCTTGGTGCAGCTGCAGCTGTGGCAGATGCCCATGCGGCAGCCGGACTCCGGGCGCAAGCCGGCGGCTTCGGCCTGCTCCAGCAGATTGCCGCCGTCATTGGCCAGGATGCGTTCGCTGCGGCGCAGGCGGATCTCGCCGCCGGCGGTGCCGGAGGCGGCCGGGGCGGCGCTGACGAAGCGTTCGCTGCGCAGGCGCTGGGCCAGGCCCAGCTGCTCGTACACCGCGTGCACCGCATCCATCAGGGGCGCCGGACCGCAGACGTAGCTGTGGGCGCTGGCGAAATCGAAGCCGGCCAGCTCCAGGTGCTCTGGCTCAAACAGGCCCTGCAGCTCGCCGCCGGCACCCTGACGCAGGCAGCGCATCAGCTGGAACCCGGGCTGTCGCTGCTGCCAGGTGGACAACTGTGCGCCAAAAATCAGGTCG
>JBFJTN010000442.1:0-1183 GCA_041625325.1 Oceanococcus sp.
CTGATCCAGGCGGGACACGACTTCGGTCCGCTCCAGGATGTCCACGGCGCTCACCGCCCGGGCGGTGGCTTCCTCGCTGGGAAATATGCCCGGCTTGGGGTCCACCAGAACCAGGCGCTCCAGTCCCATGGTCTTCATGGCCCGCGCCGCGCCGCCAATGTTCCCCGGATGGGTCGTGCCGCACAGCACAATGCGCAACGGCGGGCGGCTGTCGATGCTATTCTGTGCGGCTTTCTGCCCGCCTTCTCCGGCTTTCATGCACCCTCTCGTCAATATTGGAACTTCCGCCGCGCGCGCTGCCGGCACCCTGATGATGCGGCACCTCGACCGCATCGATCGCCTGCGCATCGACCGCAAGGGTCGCTTCGACTTCGCCTCGGAGGTGGATCTCGCCGCCGAACGCCTGATCATCGACACGATTCACAAGGCCTACCCGAACCACGCGATCCTCGGCGAGGAAGGCGGCGCACTGGGCGATCATGATATCCAATGGATCATCGATCCGCTGGACGGCACCACCAATTACCTGCACCAGATCCCGCATTTCTGCGTGTCCATCGGCGTGCTGGAAAAGGGTGAACTGGCCCACGCGGTGATCTACGACCCCTACAAGGATGACCTGTTCACGGCCAGCAAGGGCAAGGGCGCCCAGCTCAACCGGCGCCGCCTGCGGGTCTCGACCATGAAGCGCCTGGATCAGGCCGTGATCGGCACCGGCGAGCCGGTGAACGATGCCGACCTGCTGGAGAAATACCTGCCCCAGCTGGTGCGGGTCAGCAGTGCCGGCGCCGCCATCCGCCGCGCCGGCGCCGCCGCACTGGACCTGGCGTACGTCGCCTGCGGCCGACTCGACGGCTTCTGGGAACTGAATCTGAAACCCTGGGACATCGCTGCCGGCATGCTGCTGGTCAGCGAGGCGGGCGGCGTGATCCGCGAGTTGCGAGGCGGCGATCCGCTGCAGTCCGGCAACATCGCCGCGGCCAATCCCAAGCTGATTGACTCGCTCTGCGAGGCCGTCAAGGGCTGAGGCTGTCCCGTAGCGGACTGTCAGGCCGTTCCCCGGCCATGGGCTGGCCTGGTCGTTGATCGCCTGCAAATGGCATCCCAGCGCGCCGATAAGTGTCGATTGTTTGCCCATAGTGGGTGCCCACGGGCCACGACAGTCCTGCGGGGCGCTGTCCCC
>JBFJTN010000443.1:0-1161 GCA_041625325.1 Oceanococcus sp.
GATCCAGCGCTCGGCGAAGACACTGCGAATTTCCGGCTCCCAGTCCGCCCGCCCGTTGGCGGTGGCGATCTCGCGGTAGAGGGCGGCGCGTTCGGCGTTCTCGTCGGCCACCAGCTTGCGCAGCAGATTGCGCTGGGGCAGCGGCACGCTGTTCAGATCCCGCACTGCGATCTCGCCGTTGCGGGTGAGTCCGATGGCGCCGCTGCTGTAGAAGCCGTCCAGGGCCTTGTGCCGCTCCTGCAGCGAAGCCTTGATCTTCTGGATGGCTGGGGTGCTGGCATCGAAATCGGCCTGGGCGTGGGCCGGCGGGACCAGCAGGTTCAGGGCAGCGACGGCGATCCGGGCGGCTCCGTCCCAGGAGGAACGCGGCTCGCCGGCCGGGCTGCCGGCCGGCGCCGGACTGGCCGCCGGGCCATAGACATCTTGCACGAACTGGTCGGCGACCCGCTCGGCCACGGCCGCGGGGAAGTAGACATTGATGGTCACGCAGGCGGCGCTGATCAGGATCAGCAGCAACGCCGCGGGCAGGCCCAGAATCTTCATCGCAAGCTCCCGTTCGCCAGCAAGTGCCAGGCCGCTCATTGTACGCCGGGCGCAGGTTTCGCCGAGAGATTTCTCAGCTGGGTCAGCAGGCTGTCCCAGCTGACCTGCTGGGCATGGCCGATCACGTCGATACGCGGCAGTCCCTGGCCTTCCACCAGCACGTAGCCCCGGCCATCGCGGGCCGGGCCGACGCCACCCATCTGGCAGACCCCGCGCCGCAGGGTGCAGGACCAGCCGATGCGCCGGTAGCCAAAGCTGTCGAAATAACGCATCACGCCGCTGGACAGGGCCGCCACCGCGCCGCCGCCGCCCACCCGCGAGATATTGTTCACCGCCCGCTGGCTGATCCGCCGGGGCGCGTCATCGCCCGGCGGCGTGTACAGCCGGGCCGTGAAGGCCACCGGCCGCCATTGCTGCAGGCGCAGCTCGTCCAGCTCCAGATTCAGCCGCCCCTGGATGCGGCCGAAATCGAACACGCTGGTGAGCTGGGCCAGGTCGAGGCGATGCAGGGCGAGATCCATGCGCGCCCGCGGGACCAGGCCCAGCGGCTCCTCGACCACCAGGTCGCGCAGCCGCAGCTCGCCGCCGAAGGCGCTGGCGCGAATCTCGCCCAGCACC
>JBFJTN010000444.1:0-1093 GCA_041625325.1 Oceanococcus sp.
CTTCGGCCGACTATCTGCCCCGCGCACGCTCGGACAATGTCTGGGCCAATTTCTCGCTGCCGCCCGGGGTGTCGCGCAGCGCCCTGCGGGAGGATCTGGGCGAGGTGGTGGTGCAGCGGCTGGAACCTTATATGAGCGGTGAGAAGCAGCCGCAGGTGGCCTACTACAACCTGTCCAGCTGGAACCGGGCCTGGACCGGCATGGCCCTGTATCCCGCCGACCAGAAGGAGTCCGATGCCATGATGCAGGCCCTGCGCGAAGACGTGCTGGTGGGCCTGCCGGATACCCAGGCTTTCGTGATTCCGGGCTCGCTGCTGAATTTCGCCGGGGGTGGCAACCGGGCCATCGATGTGGATATTCATGGAGCGGATCTCGGGCGCCTGCTGGATGCCGCCCGTGCGGGCCGGGCCAAGCTGGCCGAAGTGCTGCCGGGGGTGCCGGTGCAGCCGCGACCGGATCTTGATCTGGCCGAACCGGAGCTGCTGGTGCGTCCGGATGATGTACGTCTTGCCCAGTCGGGCATCAGCCGCGCCACCCTGGGCAATGCGGTGCGGGCCTACACCGATGGCCTGTACCTGGGCGAGTACTTCGATGGCAACGAGCGGATGAACGTGATCATCCGCGCCGCACCCTGGAGCAGCCCGGAGGAACTCGGCGACATGCCGATCGCCACCCCGGATGCGGGCATCCAGCGCCTCGGGGAACTGGCGCGTCTGGAACGCACGGTGGGGCCCAGCGAGCTGCGTCGCATCGACGGCCAGCGCACCGTCAGCCTGCGCGTGTTCCCGCCGGACGAGATGACCCTGGAGGATGTCATCGACACGATCCGCAGCGAGGT
Organism: Oceanococcus sp.; assembly: GCA_041625325.1. Taxonomy (GTDB): domain Bacteria; phylum Pseudomonadota; class Gammaproteobacteria; order Nevskiales; family Oceanococcaceae; genus Oceanococcus. The sequence continues at coordinate 839 of JBFJTN010000444.1, forward strand.
CGAGCCGGTGGTCCATGACATCCTCAAGGGCGGCGGTGACGTGCGTTACCGGGGCAGCGCGGATGGCCTGGAACAGGCCCTGATTTCGATGGCGCACAATCTGTTCTATGCGCTGATGATCCTGCTGCTGATCCTCACCGCCATGTTCCGCTCGCTCAAGGACGCCTTCTTCGTGCTGTCGGTGATGCCGCTGGCCTTCGCCGGCGGGGTGCTGGCCCTGTGGCTGCTCAACCTGTTCAGCTATCAGTCCATGGA
>JBFJTN010000445.1:0-1022 GCA_041625325.1 Oceanococcus sp.
GAACGCTCCCTGGTCTTCCTGGACGAAAGCTCCGGCGGCTCCCGCTTCCGCCTGCCCACCAGCGTCCGCACGCTGGTTCGGGGCGGCATCGCACCTGCCCGTATGCGAGAGCTGGTCTGTCGCGCCGCCAGCCATTTCCTGCAGCGCTTTCCGCCGGCGGATCACTACAAAACCAGCTGGAACCGGCAGTTTGCAGCCGAATTGATCAACCTGCGCGGCCTGGTCCATGAACTGGTCGGCGTGAACCACGCGCAGGGCCAGGCTCTCGCCCGCGCCATCGTGGCCTACCTGGACAAGCACACGGTGAAAAGTGCCGCCGTCAGCGAAGGGCTGGATTATCTGGCCTGGTTCGCTGAGGACACCCCCATGCGAGTGGGTCTAATGGATGCCGTGATCCGCTCACTGATCGACGGGGGCAACATGGAACGGGCCAGCCTCTTGCTGGAGGACGCACTGCGCCTCAGCGAAAGTGTGGGAAAGCCAGAAGATGACCTCTGCGTGCTGATCTCTGCCCAGGCCATGCTGGCCCTTCGCAGAGGCGACTTTGCTACCGCCGAGGACGTGGTCAACCAGGGCCTGGAGAGTGCGCAAGGCCCCTACACTCAAGCGCGCCTGGAAAACACAGCGGGTGTACTCCAAAGCATAGCCGGAGACCTGGAAAAGGCGCTCGCAAGCTTACTTCGTGCACTGGAACGCTCGCGGGAAGCGGGAGACGAACTCGGCGCCGGCCTCATCCTGGGCAATCTGGCGGAAATCGCCCTGCGACTGCGGCGAGACCAAGACTCGGCACGCTGGCAGTTCGAGGCGCTGGAACATGCCCGCAGCCAGGACGTATTGCAGCCGCTGGCCAGTTCCCTGTTCCTCGCCGCTCGCCTGCTGGACAGCGACGAATCACCCGCACTTGCAGCAGCCTGCAATGCCGCCGGCGTCCAGCTTTACCGCGAACTCGGCATGGAGCTGTATCCCGACGATCAGGCCATCGTCGATCAGCTGGAAACGCTGCTCAGAGACCGCCTGGGAGA